>CAMOYI010000001.1 GCA_946629885.1 uncultured Mycoplasmatota bacterium
ATATTACGTTCAATACGACACACTTAAGTAAGTATGGAGTAGTAGGAACTGAAATCAAGAAGACAGGTAATATCATTACAAATCCAAAGACTGCAGATAGTGTAGTAACATATGGATTGATGTTAGTAAGCCTAGCAGTTGCTATCGCACTAGTAGTACTTAGAATTAATAAACTAAAGAAAGCTAATTAATGCTTTCTTTTTTATTTTTTTCTGGATTAAATTAGTGCTATATAGTATACTTTATGTGGAGAGATAATATGAAGAAGATATTGATTGTTCTAGTATTAAACATATGTTTATTATTACCGCAAACCATCAAGGCAAAAGAATCTACTAAAAGCTTTAATGATGTCACTAGTAAAAGGACTGTAATTGAAAAACTTCCAAAAGAAAAAAAACTATATATAATTTATATTAGTGGCGCTGTTATTGTTATTTCATCGGTAATAGTGCTATATCCAATAATAAAAGAGAAGAGGAAATAATATGGAATATATTAAAGTAAAAGATGCTGACAAATTAATAAATGAAAGCAATTATGTCGTTAAAAATCCTGAAAAATATAGAAATAAATGGGCTGACTTTTTTGGCAATAGAAATCCAATTAAACTAGAATTAGGTATGGGACGTGGTGAATTTATAATCAACATGGCAAAAAAATTCCCCAATATAAACTTCATAGGACTTGAAATATCAGATTCACAATTGGCAGCTGCAACAGAAAAACTAAAAAATCAGAAGCTTTCAAACTTAAAATTGATAAATGCCGATGCAAGAGAAATTGACAAATTCTTCGGTAAGGAAATTGATACGATATATTTGACATTCTCAGAGCCATGGCCAAAAGGAATCGATGAAAAGAAAAGATTTACTCACGAATCATATTTGAGACTATATGATAAAATATTTAAAAAACATAAACATATAATAATGAAGACAGATAACAAGGGGTTGTTTGCATATTCACTTGAAACATTATCGCAATATTGGTACACCTTTAATAGAGTTAGTCTCGATTTACATAATGACGAAAAACCCATAGATAATGTGATGACAGACTTTGAAAAAAACTATTATAAAGAGGGAAGACCAATATACTATGTAGATGCGGTATTTAATGATTAGCAATATTTAAGATTTTGTCAAATATATATTGACAAAATCGTTTTTTTTTACTATCATAAGTGCCAAACAAAAAGGGAAATTTTGTAAATGATGAATATTTAATTAGTATATTCACCATTAAATATAGTGAAGGGGGTACATGTGAAAAATAAAAGATGTTTTATTCTTGTGATTGGAATCTTATCTATTATAATTTCTAAACTAGCATTTACCACAACTGATAGAGTAACTTTTGAGAGCAAATTGAAATTTATTGGAGAAGAAGTAAAAGCAGCGGAAACAATAATAGAAAATGAGTCCCATGCGGAAGAATACTCGGGCGACAAAAACAACAAAAACGAAGTTGCTGTGCTTACAATACCTGGAACGGATTACTCAACTAAAGTAATGCAGGCAAGAGATAATAAATACTATTTAAACCACGATGAAAATAATGACAAAAGTAGAGGAGGTACTCCATTCTTAGATTATCGAGTAGATATCGATAATTCAAGAAAACTACTAATATATGGACACAATTCAAAGTATGTCGATATGCCATTTAAGATACTGGAAAAATATTATGATGAAGAGTTTTATCATAGCCATAAATATATATATCTAGATACAAAGAGTGGAAAAAGAAAATATGAGATATTCTCAGTCTTTACTGAAACTTCTGATTGGAGTTATACAAAAGTTGGTTTTAAGACTTTAAAAGAGTATTTAGATCATATAAATAATCTCGCTTCTAAATCTATCTATAAAGAAGATATAGAATTAAGCGAAAGTGATCAAACTTTAATACTACAGACATGTAGTACTAAAAGAGAATATAAAAACTTTAAAAAGAAGTTTTTATTGATAATAGCAAGAAAGGTGGATTAATATGAAAGATTTGATAAAAAGAATCGGAAAACTATTATTTACAATTATTTATACCATCTATTTTCTAGTTACACCTGGAATAAGTGTATTAGCTTTAGATGGTGAACCACAAAAAGGCGATATAGAAAATGTAGAACCTGTTGTGGAAGGTAGCGGAGAAGGCGCTATTACAGTTAGAAAGACTGTTACAAGAGATGAATCTGATCCTGAGGGAGTATTCACAGTAACATTCAATATTCAAGGTAACCAAACCACTTCTACAACGACACATCCATTATATACTGTGTTCGTATTAGATGCTTCTGGAAGTATGGAAGGTAAGCCATGGAGAAGTGCCAAATCTGCAGCTCAGAAGTTTAGTTCTACACTAACAAAGAGTACTACAAATTCAAATGGAGAAACTGTTCCTACTATAAACAGAGTTGCCCTTGTTACATTTAGTGGAGATGTATTAAAACAAAAAGGTTTCTCTAGTACTGCATTTACTAGCGATGATATTGGTACATACGATAATATGACAAACTATGATGCTGGTTTAAGTGCGGCATATGACTTATTAAATGATTCTACAATTCCACAAGACGCAATTAAAAACGTAATATTCATTTCAGATGGTGAACCAAACGAAGGATTGTACTTTAATAATGGTACTAGATATATATCTGATGATGGCCTATCTTATTTAAGTGGAACAGGTACAGTAAGTGAAATATCTACTGATGGACATAATTGGGATTGTGCAGGAAGTTCTTCATGGTTTAGTTGTAATGATGTGACATATACGAGAAATGACACATTAGGTAAACTTAAAGGCTTATTAACTGGTAAGAATGACAATATCTATTCAATTTCTTATAACTTGAGTGGATATGGTTCAGCTGATGCAAGAGCAAGACTTTCTGCAATTGCAACAAATGGACATTATATAAATACAGATAGCGACAACTTGGATGATGAATTGACTTCTATTGCAGATGAAATATCATATTCAGCAGCTGGAATAGACGCTACTTTAACAGATGAAATTGGATCAGATTTCACATTATCTGCTAGTGGTGATTTTACTGTAGTAGATGGTGAGGCAAGTTTCCATTTAGATGAAATACCAGAAGATGGTGTAAGTAAATCATTTAAAATAAAGATCGATGATTATGCATCTACTGGATGGCATGAAACTAATGACGGTTTTGAGCTTAAATATAAAAAGAATGCTCAAGATACTGACTACTCATATATAACAAGCGATGAAAACCCTAAAGTTTATTGGGTAGCTGATAGAAGTAAAGTTACCGCTAATTATTATTTAGAAGGAACTACAACTAAATTAGCCGAATCAGAAAATCTTCCAGAAATGGATGTAGTAGATACTGAAGGAAATAGAACTCCATATACTACTACTGCTAAAAATATATATGGTTATGAACTAGTTGCAACGCCAAGTAATGCAACAGGTTACTATACGATAGATGATATCGAAGTTAATTACTACTATACTAAGAATGATGGAGAAGTTAAAAATCCAACAATCGAAAAAAGCGGTGATGATTCTAATACTGCTAAAAAGGTAAATGAAGTATTTAACTATAATATTTCATACAATACTGTAGTAGATGACTTTGTTGGAGAAGTTGAATTAAAGATAGTAGACACTCTTCCATACCAAATCGATATTAATTCATCTGATATCCAAGGTGGGGACTATAACGCTAATGCTAAGACTATCACATGGACTATCACTAAAGAAATCAAGGAAGATGATAAAAATATATCTTTCTCAAAAGATATTAAAGTAGTTTATCTAGGTATCAATAATAAAAATTTAACTAATACTGTCAGTGCAACTATTAAAAACTCTACATTGACTGATACACACGATAACCTAGTTAAGGGCGCACATGTCGATGTTAAACACATTGATATAGACACTAATGAAGTATTATTCGAAGATCATTTAGGTGAAAAATTTGCAGGTACACCTTATGAGACTGAACCTAAGACTATCTACGGATATACTGTTAAAAATAGAACTCCAGAAAACTATAAAGGTGAATACGGAGCAGATGATATTTTAGTAGTATATGAATATCAAAGAAATATGGGTGAAATTAAGGAAAATACAGAAAGTATTACTAAAGAAGCCGATAAATTACTTAAAAATATCAATAGCCCAGTTGAATATAAATTAAATTACCAAGCAGAAGTTATAAACTACATTGGTACTGCTACAACAATCATTAAAGATACACCAATTTATAAGATAGATATGACTAAGACTGTATTAGTAGGCGATGGAGTATCATACGATGCAAAGACAAACACAATCACATGGATTGTTACAACTAATATTTCAGAAGAAAATAAAGTTATAACATTCAATAAGACTCTTAACATTTACTATATCATCGACGAAGAAGATTTCGATGGTGTAATAGTAAATAATGTAAGTGCTTATACTACGTTCGATAATGCACCAGAAGATTACGAACCAAATGTAGTGACTGCTTCTGCAGAGACTACTGTTGCAAAATCTAATGTAACTGTAGAATATGTAGACGAAGAAGGTAATGAATTACATACTCCTGACACTACAACAGACTATGTTGGTAGAACAATTGATACTGAAGCAATCGATATATATGGTTATACATTAAAAGAAAATACACCAAGCGAAGTTACTGCAACTTACGAAGAAGAGGACACTAAGGTAACTTATGTGTATACTAAGAATCCAGCTGAATTAAAAAATGAATCGTTAACTAAGACAGGTGATACTGAAGCAATCGTTAAAGATGAAGTGTTCACATATAACCTAAGTTACAACGCATTAGTCGAAGACTATGTTGGTTCAATCAATACTAAGGTAGTAGATACTCTTCCATATGAGATCGATGTTAACGCATCTGACATTCAAGGTGGAGAATATGATAAAGATACCAAGACTATTACATGGAATATCGAAACTAACATAGATAACAACAATACTGAGATCAGTTGGAATAAAACTATCAAAGTAGTATTTATAGGTATCGATAAAAATAAAATCGAAAATAAAGTCAATACTGTAACTACTTATGATGAAGTTGAATCCAAGAAAAATGCAAGCTATATAACTGACGTAAAAGAATCAGATGTAGTAGTTAGATACATCTATACTGATGACGCTGGTAAAGAAATTAATCTTGCAGATGAAGAGGTAACTACTGATTTAGTAGGTAATACAATCGATACTAAAGCAAAAGAATTCTATGGCTATACATTAAAAGAAAATACACCAAGCGATGTTACTGCAACTTATGCATTAGATACTACATATGTAGTTTACGAATATACTAAGAATGCCGGTGACGTAACAAGTAGTGAAGTAACCAAGACAGGTGACGATGAAGCTATAGTTAAAAATGAAGTATTTACGTATACTCTAACTTATAAGAAGACAATCGAAGCTTTCGTAGGAACTGCGCATACTAAGATAGTAGATACTCTTCCATATGAAATTATCGAATTAGAATCTAACTTACAAGGTGGTAAATATAACGCACTTGATAAGACTATAACTTGGGAGTTCGATACTGAATTAAACGAAAATAACCAAGATATAGAATTTGTTAAAACTATCACAGTTAAATATAAAGACTTTAATGCTAATTCAATTAAAAATGAATTACATGGTGAAACTACATACGATAAAAATACAACTGATGGCGATTCAGAAGTATCAACAGATATCGCTAAATCAAATATAACTGTTAAATATGTAGATGAAGACGGTAGTGAATTACATGCTTCCCTTACTACTACTGGTCTTGTTGGAAATGAAGAAACTTATAACTCTATAGACATCTATGGCTATACTCTAAGAGACGATCAAACTGATCCTAGAGTTGTGACTTATGAAAAACAGGATAGAACAATCGAATTCGTCTATACTAAAAATACTGGTGATGTAACAAATAGTGAAGTTACTAAGACTGGTGACGATGAAGCTATCATTAAAGATGAAGTATTTACATATACTCTAACTTATAAGAAGACAATCAAAGATTTTGTTGGAACAGCTCATACTAAAATAGTAGATACTCTTCCATACGAAATTATCGAGAATGAGTCTAACTTACAAGGTGGTAAGTATGATGCAAATACAAAAACTATAACTTGGGAATTCGATACTGAATTAAACGAAAATAATCAAGATATAGAATTTGTTAAAACTATTTCTATTAAATTTGTAGACTTCAATGCAAATTCAATTAAAAATAAAATGCATGGTGAAACTACATACGATAAAAATACTACAGACGGAGATAGCGAAGTTGAAACAGAAATCGCTAAATCTAAGATAACTGCTAAATATGTAGATGAAGAAGGCAATGAATTAGCTGAATCACTAACAACTATCGGTTTAGTTGGAAATGAAGAAAAATTCACTGCAGAAGTAATCTACGGCTGGTCATTAAAAGAGGGAGAAGAAAGTTTTAGAACAGTTGTATATGAAAAAGAAGATAAAGAAATCGAATTTATCTATACTAAAAATGCAGGTGTTATCGAAGAAGAAACAAGTAAAACTAGCAAAACAGATGCAGTTAATAAAACAGACGCATTCGAATATACAATTTCTTATAATGCAACTCTTGATGAATACGTAGGTAGTGCAACTACTACTATAGTAGATACTCTTCCATATGAAATTGATTTAGAAAAATCTGATATTAAAGATGGAGAATACAATAAAGATGCTAAGACAATTACTTGGATAATTGAAAGCGAAATAGACGAAAACAATAAAGAGATATCATTCTCAAAAGATATTACTCTATACTATATCGGTGTAGATAGTGAAGAAGTTACAAACGATCTTAGCGTAGATACATCATATGGTACAACTACTAGCAAAACTGACGACGATGCTAAGATTAAAGTTAATAAAGGTAAAGTAATCGTTCACTATATTACAGTTGATGGTGAAACACTAGAAAAAGATGATGTAATCGAAGGATTTGTTGGAGACGAATATAGCGTAACTAATAAAGACTTTAGTCTATACTACTTAAGTGATACTAAGGGTAATACTACTGGTGAATTTACTAAAGAAGATATAGAAGTTACATTTATCTATGATCTATCTGGTACTGGTGATGTTGAACCAGAAGAAGAAATTCTTCCACCACAAACTGGATTTGAAGCTATCGAATATTATAGTATAATGGCAATCAAATATGTAATCGCCATGTTACTAATAGTAGTTAGTAAGAAAAAACTATTTAACTAAAAAAACTGCTTGATTGCAGTTTTTTTATGTTATAAAATGTGTTATAATTTAGTTACAGACAAATTTTTGCAAGGATGGCGGAATGGTAGACGCACTACTTTGAGGGGGTAGTGAGCATATGCTC
>CAMOYI010000002.1 GCA_946629885.1 uncultured Mycoplasmatota bacterium
AAGGCATATCTAAATAGGCAAGATAGAGAAGAATTGATAGAAAAAGGAGAATGCTTACTTCAAAAAGAGCTAAGAAAACGTAAAGAAAGTATCAACGAATTGTTAAGTGAAGAGAACATAAAAAAAATATGTAAAGAGCTGAAGGTTAGTGATTTTGATGAGATTAAAGTTTTTTTGGGATCTTTAAAATATACCGCAAAGAATGTACTAGACATTCTCGATAAAAATACTGAAGTACAAAAATCAGAAGAACTGTTTAATCCGCATCGACTAACTCCGAAAAAGGCAAGTGATGTGATAGTTCCTGGATGTAGTGAAGTATTAGTTACATTAGCAAATTGTTGTACTCCGGTCGTAGGAGATGACATCATTGGTTTCATAACTAAAGGTAAAGGTATAATTGTCCATAAGAAAGATTGCTCTAACGTAAAGTATACTACAGAACGTTTCATCAATGTAGAATGGAATGAAAAGGTAAAAGAAAAATGTTCTGCTCGTCTCTTAATAAAAACTAATTCAACTGGTAACAGTGTGGTTGACATAGTTTCTATCAGTGCAAAGAGAAACATAAATATTTCGTCGATCAATACCAAAAAGTGGGATGATTCGACAGATTTTGAAATAACTATCGATGTAGAGAATACCGACGTTTTGAATTTGTACATGCAAGACTTATTATCGATTAAATACGTAACATCCGTAGAAAGGATTACAAAATAATGAGAGTTTTAGTAAATAGAGTTAAAAGGGCAAGTGTATCAGTAGACGGTAAAGAATTGGGACGATGCGTCAATGGGATACTTCTGTTTTCATGTTTCAAAGAGGGTGATAGTCCCAAGGACATCGATTATTTGGTAAAAAAAGTAATCAATCTAAGGATATTTGACGATGAAAATGGTGTTATGAATAAGAGTATCCTTTCTATGGGAGGAACCATACTTTCGATTAGCCAATTTACGTTGTATGCAGATGCCAGCAATGGAAATAGACCTAGCTATATAAAGGCATTAAATGGTGAAAAAGCAAAAGTATTATATGACTTATTTAACGAAAAGTTAAATGAGCATATACACACAGAAACAGGTAAATTTGGAGCAGATATGAAGATAGATGCACTTCTTGATGGTCCAATTACAATACAAATAGACTCAAAATAATAGAAGGATAATCGTTGAATTATCCTTCTATTTTCTGTATAATTAAAATAGAGAAGGTGAGCAATATGGGAATAGCAATAAATCGCGTAATTAAAAAGAACATCTTTGTACTAGTTCTATCTACTATTGTTTTAATATTGTTAATCACCGGAATATCATTTGCATATTTCATCAAAGAAGATACCTCTAGTAGTAACCAAATAATCAGTGTTGGATCGATTGACGCATCTCTTTCCAGTTCATCCCAGGTACTTTCTATTACAAACCTTTCACCCAAAAAATACGAAGATTTAGACGAAAATGAAAATGTCTATAGTTTTACGATAAGTAACACTGGTTCATATGCTTTAAAGTATGAAGTATATTTAATTGATAACACAGAATCCTTCATTAGTAATTGTATAGACATAGGGGGATGTATCGACTACAGTGATATTCCACTAGAAAAAAAATATTTTAAATATATCAATTACAGATTAGATAACGATTTTGACACTTTTGATGAAATAAACACTTCTGGAAAAAAAGTACTGGGAATGGGAACTATATTGAGTGGAGAAGCAAAGACGTATACGATACAGATATGGCTAGATTCCACTTCTTCAAATGATGTAATAGGCAAAACAGCATCTTTTAACATAAAACTAGATGCTGTAGCGGTCGATTCGCCAATCGAAACTGAATCTGATGACTTAGATGTTGGAGACATCGTATCGATTGGAAATGAAGAATTCTATGTACTATCTAAAAGTGATGGTAGCGTTCGTATGATTTCCAAATATAACGTTAGAACTGGATTTGATATGAATGGCATCAACTTGTATCCTGTAGATAGCGAAGAAGAATTATATAATAGACAAGACATTGAAAGTATAAGTTATACTAATGGAAATAATAATGCTAAGTCATTAATAAACTTTACAGATGAAGAACATTCGATTAATCAAGAAATGTGTGGAGAAGTCCCATGCTATAATAACTATAGGGGAAGTCTACTAGAAGAAAAGATAAAAAATTATGGAGAATACCTAAAAGATATATTAGGTGCAGATATAGTAGTGGATGCTCCTACGTACGAAGATGTAAATATATTGCAAACCATACCTGACTACTACAAAACTTCTTTTTGGGTAAGAGGTGATACAAATTCTTCTTATCAGGACGCTTCAATTGTATATTTAGATACGATTCAAACTGTTGATTCTACAGCACTACTAACGAATTATTCTGGGATAAGGCCTGTTATAATGGCTAATTTAGGAAATGTAAGGAAGAAAGTATATAAAAATAGTTCAGAAGTCAATGTCGAGAAAGACACTTTGGAAAATGATGAACTTGTTACAGGATCCATTGTATCGATTGGAGAAGAGAAGTTTTATGTTATCTCAGTAGAAAATGACATAGTAAGGTTGTTAGCAAAAGAAAACCTAAACTGTGGATATAAAAATGCAGAATTAATAGATGTAAATAGAGATACTATCGCACAACAAAAAACAAGTGATTATTCAATTAGTCTTCCTTTTTCTAGCTCTTTAGAGGAAGAGAACCAAAGTCTTTGTTTAGATAACCTTGGTAATAAGGTGACATGTTACTCCTCTTATAAGCATAGCAACTTGGAAAAATATAACGAGCTCTATAGAGAGGCATTGATGAAAAGATATGGTGTATCTGTTAGAGTAGATCTCTTACAAGAAGAAGATTTAAATAACCTGTCATATAGTAGGCTTACAAAATCGTTTGGTTCGAATAAACTCGAATGGGTATACAGTACTAATTATTGGACTAAAATTGCCAAAGATGCAAACAATATAAATGCCATATTATCCTCGAATAAACTTGAAACTAAACATTTTGATAGTAGCGACATTGGACTAAGGCCAGTAATAATTATACACAAGAATCAGATATCAAATTTATAACTAAAGGCTCTTTTAGAGCTTTTTCTTTATTTTTTAATAATTTTACATTATAATTTTAGTTATGGAGGGACATCTATGGTCGGTTTAGCTTTAGAAGGTGGTGGAGCCAAAGGCGCTTACCAAGTTGGAGCATATATGGCATTAAAAAAGTGTCATATAAAGATTGATGCCGTAACGGGAACAAGTATAGGAGCGCTTAATGCGGCATTAATTGCATCAAAAGAAGAAAAACTCATGTATTCGTTATGGAAAGATGCGACCATGAGCGAACTTTTAGGAATCGATGAAGAAAAACTGGAAAAGTTATCTGATGAGGGACTTACAGTCGAAAACATAGTGGGTGTATTCCAAGAGTTATATCAACTCTTTAAAAATAAAGGTATAGATATCAGTAATTATAGAGCACTCGTAAGAAACAATGTCGACGAAGCTAAATTAAGAAAATCACATATAAAGTATGGTCTTACCACTTTGAGATTGAAAAACTTAGAGAAAATGAATGTAGAATTAGACGATATCCCAAATGGACAACTCCACGATTTTATAGTGGCGTCATCATTTCTACCAGTATTTAAAAAAGAAAAATTAATAGATGACAATTATTATTTGGACGGAGGATTCTATAATTTGAGTCCTGTAGATATGCTGATAGAAATGGGTTGTAAACAAATATTTGTGATAAACATAAAGGGAATCGGTCATAGAAAAAAGATCAATACAAAGGGAATAGAAATAATCGAAATTAAACCGAATAACAGTCTTGGTAGCATAATACTATTCGATAAAAAGACTATAGAGGATAACATGTTTTATGGCTATTATGATACTTTAAAGACGCTAGGCAAGATAGATGGAATAGATTATTATTTTACTAAAAAGAATAATAGATTTTATAAGAAAATCAATAAAAAAGTTGACAAGGATTTTTTTGGTGCGGTATCTGCAGTCTTAAATGCTAAAAGCGAAAAACAATGCATCATTAAAGCTATAGAATACGTTTTAAAAAGCGAGAGCAAAACAACCTTAATTGAATATTCAATAGAGGAGTGTATAAAAAATATTAAAACAATAGAGAGCGATAATATCATAATACGGTATGTAAAATCTCTAAATATATGATAAAATACTAATGAGGTGGAAAAATGGAAATTAGACAATTAAATGAGAATTACAAAAAATATATCGATCAAGAGATAGAAATCAATGGATGGGTAAAAAATAATCGTAACAGTGGCAATGTGGGTTTTATAGATTTTAGCGATGGAACGAGTTTTAAAGGAGTTCAGTTAGTATATACAAAAGATTTAGACGACTTTGAGAAGATATCTAAATTGAGAGTAGGTTCTGCCTTAAATATTAAAGGAATAGTTAATGAATCAGTTGGCGGAAAACAGGACTTCGAAGTAAATGTTTCGAGCGTAAACTTGGAAGGAGATTGTCCAGAAGATTACCCAATCCAGCCAAAAAGACACACTAGAGAATTCTTAAGAGAAAATGCTTATTTAAGACCTAGAACAAATCTATTTAATGCTGTATTTAGAGTAAGAAGTCTAGCGGCTCATGCAGTACACGAATATTTTCAAACAAATGGGTTTATCTACTTTAATGCTCCAATTATAACAGCAAGCGACTGTGAAGGAGCAGGGGAGATGTTCCAAGTAACGACATTAGATTTGGAAAGAGTTGCTAAAAGTGGAAAAGTTGACTATTCACGAGACTTCTTTGGAAAGCCAGCTGGACTAACTGTATCAGGGCAACTAGAAGCAGAAACATATGCCATGGCGTTCAGTAAAGTTTATACCTTCGGCCCAACATTCAGAGCAGAAAACTCTAATACAACTTCTCATTTAGCAGAGTTTTGGATGATCGAACCAGAGATGGCTTTCTGTGATTTGGAACAAGACATGGATATCATGGAAGGTATGTTAAAATACGTCATTCAATATGTTTTAGATCATGCCAAAGATGAGATGAACTTCTTAGATTCTTTTGTAGAAAAAGGACTAATAGAAAAACTTACAAAACTCGTTAACAGTGAATTTGTAAGAATAGATCACGAAGAAGTCATCAACATACTTCAAAAAGCAGATGTAAAGTGGCAATTTGAACCAAAACAAGGTGAAGACATCGCTAAAGAACATGAGAAATATATAACAGAATATTTCAATGGTCCAGTATTTATTAAAAACTGGCCTAAAGATATCAAAGCTTTCTATATGAAACAAAATCCAGATGGGAAGACAGTCGGGGCAGTAGACCTAGAAGTACCTGGAGTTGGAGAACTAATGGGTGGTTCTCAAAGAGAAGAAAATTATGACAAATTAGTTAATAGGATGAAAGAATTAAATATGGATCCAGATTCTATGGATTGGTATCTAAATTTACGTAAATACGGAACATGTACACACTCAGGATTTGGAATGGGCTTTGAGCGATTAGTCATGTATTTAACTGGCGTAGAGAATATTAGAGATGTTATTCCATATTATAGAACTCCTGGTAACTGTGATTATTAGTGTTGATTTTTCAGCACTTTTTAATTGTTTAAAAACATGTATTATGATAAAATGATACTAAGATAGGATGAAAGATACATGAAAAAAATTTTACTAATTATGCTCGTTTTAGGTAGTTATATTAATGTTTTGGCTACGGGAAAAGATTTCAATAAGTGTTTATGCCTGCCTGGAGATAATTTATGTGATACCTCTTGTAAGGCAGCAGATCTATTTACGATTTGTGTAAATATACTTGATTGTACAACAATAACGACAGACACAATTTATAATAATCAAAAATATGGGAACTTTGAAATAAAAGATAAGGAAATATATTTAAACAATTCAAATATTTTAAGTCTTAAGTTTGATAATGCATGGACATCTCTAAATTATAAAATACACATAACTGGTACCAACATAATTAGACAATTAACATCTATAAATGCCGGTAAGTATAGTAAAGGCGCGGAAGAATATCCACAAATTTACACAAGCGACTTTATTCCATTTACTGTAGTAGGTGATGGCACACTCGAAATTGAACAAGCGAAAAATGTTTTAAAAGTAGACACCGATGGTAATGTATATTATAATCATTGGTATTATAATCCGCC
>CAMOYI010000003.1 GCA_946629885.1 uncultured Mycoplasmatota bacterium
CCTGTTTAGATGAATCATATGTGGAATTCCAGTATTCTGAACCAACACCTTTTCCCGTGGAATCGTATAGATCTACCATAAATGTATGCATATAACCATCATTTTCTATTGGTCTTTTAATACTTATAGTGGTCTTTCCATTTTCTGTAACAGAAAATTTCTTGGTCAATTCATTATCACTTCCACTGAAATATGCTGTATAAGTCGCCCCGTTTACAATTCCACTCATAGTACCTGCTGATGTTGGGATGTTTGTTCCGAATACAAAAACCACAACAACTACTATTGCGAAATACACAACAAATAATCTTTTTAATGTTTTCATTTTAAACTTTCCTTCCTTCTTAAATTTCATTATGATTAATCTCTCTTACAACTAGTAAGCAATTATCCATATTATTTATTACTTTAAATCATTTTACCTTTACTTATAGTTCTAATGAATAGGGATACTTCATATGATAGAACAAATATCATTATATCCATAATTAAAACTACTGCTACCCAATATGGTTTGGAAAATGTGTACGGATTAAATCCTCCCCACGCCATAATCATCTTAATCAAAATAATATGAATCAAATAGATTCCAAATGTAGATTTGTCTATACTTTTCACAACCAAGCCTGCGTTTAATTTGATATCTTTTAGTACTCCAAATAGCCCCACAGATTGCATAATGACTAATAAGTTTTCATAGCCTAGCGATAGATCTCCGTCTACATTCTTTAATTCAAAGAATCTTATAAATGTCATTTGAATAATAACTATAGTAGAAAACAATAGTAATACCACATATATTAATTTAGGTATTTTATTGTTAAAAATAAAGTATCCCAAAAACAAATAACATGGATAAATTAGAGATGTGGGAATATAAAATCCTAAATTATGACCATCAATCTTGATTAACGGAATAATTGATACGAAAACAACAAAAATGGCAATTAGCATTCCTATTTGTTTCATAGATGCATTCTTGGTAATCATCCTATAGAAGGGAATCATCAAATAGAGCCCAATCATCAAATACAAATACCATATAGGAGCCCAACTTTGTCCAGTTAATAGTTTGGTCGCCCACAGCTTCACAGTATTAATAAAATTAAAACTTTTAGTGCTATAAATTGAATCTAGTAGTTGGTAAATAAATGTAAATACAACAAGAGCAATAACAACTCTAACTAAGTACTTGATTACTTTACTCTTGCCTAGTTCCTTTTTTGGATCTAAGAGAAGTGTTCCTGTAATCATCAAGAAAACTGGTACTGCCCACATAAGCAAGTTTTGAAAAATATCTACCCACATATAATTATTGTCTGATAAGTTAAAATAAACTTTGCTCGAAAACAATGTGTGTAGAACTACTATTCCAAAACAAGCAAGTATTCTTAAATATATAAAAGATTTAATAGAAATTTTTTGCATCATTGCCTACACATCCACCTGAATTATTTAAAGCACCACTATTGCTGTTTGTATTATAAGTTTTTTTGTTAATGTATTTAGTAGTTTGCTGTTCTTTTTCTTTTTTCTCTTTAGCCTTCTTCTTTGCCTCTGCTTTTTCCCTAGCAACTTCTTTTTTCTTCTTTTCTTTCTTTTCGATAGCAGCTAATTCTTTATCTGTCTTAATTGCTTTCAAAGATTCACTATACTCATCAACATATGATTCTAGTCTATCTTTGTTTTTTTCTTTTTTTATCTTATCTTCTGCTCCTTTTTTGAGTTTAGCAATTCTTTCTTGTTCACTTTTTCTATATAAGTTAAAATTCACTTTTGTTTCAACTTTTTTAATACATTTATTCTTTGTTTCTCTCAATGTATATGCACTGTAAGATTTAACGCCCAATGCAATTACAATAACTAGACAAACAATTCCTATTAGTATTGTTATAACTTTTGTTTTCACCTAATCCTCCAGTCTTACCCAATGTTGTGGAAACTGTTATATCTCCATGTGCCTGGCTTTCCATAATATATCTTATATCCCCATCTTCCAGTTTCATGTTGAAAGTCTGGATCATAAACTCTCTTTCCATGCTTATGCTTTATAGTTACCCATGAATGAGGTGCGCTACCTACGTAACCAGCTACTTGATGTGCGTTGTATCCTAACAATTTTGCTTGGATAAAAAATGTAGCTGCCATAACATAACAATTTCCGTGTCCATGTTTAAAGCCTCTCATAGCATATTTCTCACTGCTAGATGTCCTAAAAAGTTGTCCATAGTAAGCCAATCCACAGGAGTATGAAAAAGCTTTGCGAAGGTTCCATCCATGCTTATCTAGTTTTCTGATCCCGTATGCATAGGCTTGCGAAAGAATGCCGCTTTTTGGAATCTTTAGATGTCCTATAGTTTTTCCCTCAACCTGTCTTCCTGATTTCTTAGAAAAATAAATTCCATACCATTTCTTGGTCTTTTTGTTTTTGAATGCTTTATAACCTGTCTTAAGCAATCCCTTGCCTTTACTGTAGTATTTTCTTCCTTTATATGTAAATAGACCTTTCACGTGTCTATTCCCAGTATGAATATTAAAGAAATAGCACTTCCCTTTTATTTTTTTAGGACCTATCGCTACTCTTCCGTTCCCTAACCCGTATCTTGTCTTTTTATCAAAACATTTGACGAAGCCTTTTTTGATGCCGTGGCCTTTGCTGTTAAAGAAAAAAAGATTTTTATTAATCTTAACTATACCTTTTTGCATTTTGCCTTCTTCTGAAAAGTAATAATAATATTTATCGATTTTTATATGTCCAGTCTGCATAATTCCGGATCCATCAAAGTAATATGTTCCCCCATTCAATTCAAGCCATCCTATCACTTTGTTTCCATCTTTATAATAATATGACTTGCCGTCTTCAGTATAAAAGCCGTTCGTAATGGTACTATTAGTAGTTTGTTCTGTCTCACTTTTTAGTTCACTATCTTTTGCATATGCTCTAATACAAAGGCAGCTTATGGCAACAATTATTATGAAAACAATTAGTGCTATGTTTAATATTCTATTCATGCGTGGTCTCCTCTATATGATTGGTTTTTCGGAATCTTTCGGGAAAGACAGTTAATGGTTGCGACTTCCCTATTACAATAATTCTATCAAAATGATAAATTCATATATGGTCGAATATGTTGTTTTTTTGTCTAATTATGCTTATTGGGAGATCGAGATATGACTTTAAGCATTTGAGTTTTCATTATCTTTAAGGCAACAAGTAAGGACATCCAAAGATGTCCTTACTTTAACAATATGATTTATGCATTTATTTGGTTTTCTTTGATTTAGCCTTTGACCATCCTGACTGATATATTTTTCCACTTGCAGTCCTATATGTTCTAATCCTCACATAGTATTTTCTCTTCCGTTTAAGTTTCTTAATAGTAAAACTCGTAGTCGTTAACTTCTTTATGACTTTAGTCTTTGCACCCTTAAAGTTTTTCTTTCGTGAGTATTGAATTTTATAACCATTAACACCACTAACCTTTTTCCAATATATTTTCAAAGATTTCTTTTTTGCTTTAATCTTTTTAATGCTTGTTGGTTTATTGTTCTTTGGAGTTATCTTCTTAGTTGCACCATTATTTAATTTGTTCTCGATTTCCGCTTCATATTGTGAACCACATTTTTCGCAAGTATATATATTCATATTTCCATATGAATCTGTTACCATATAACTGTGATTATCTGTTGCAGACTTTACATTTCTTAAGTCTTCTTCTCCACAGTCACATTTATAAATATCATATCCATCATCTAGACATGTTGGGGCAACTGTTGAAGAGTAATGAAATTCATGGTCATGCAACTTCACATTTTCAGGGGTTCCAAATTGCAGACCAGATACAAACATAATTAAATTCGAATTTTTTCTAATTTGTAAATCATCACATTCACCAAACGTATCCTCATGTATAAGGTAATTAGCATTTGGCATATCAGCTATCTTAAGGTTCTTACAATTATAAAACGCCTTCTTTCCAATATTAAAATTAAATTTAAAAGCATCACCTTTATTCATCATTTTTGAAAAAGTAACTTTTTCTAAATTCTGTAAATTTGAAAAAGTGTTTTCCCCAATCGAAGAAATATCTTCTCCTATGACAATATTTCTTATTTCATCGGCATATGCATACCATGGGGTTTCTTCACTAATAGAGTAATCTGAAACGCCACCAAATCCAGAAATCATAAGCGTTCCATTACTATACATCGTATAAGTTGCAAGTTCACCACATTCTCCAGTATCTATTTCTTCTATATCTTCATTAATAAATCCCTTGCTTTTACTTGATTTATTGCTTGTTTTTATTCCTAACATTGTTTGTACATTACTTGTCAACACTCTGTCAATTGGTAATGCACTAAAACCAATCCCATCATAGTTAATTCTGTAAAAATTGGCTGCAGACTCAAAACATGTATATAATAATCCACCACTAATATCAACATCTTCGCTCATCTTTGGCATAGAAACACTGTTGACAGGTCTCTGATATTTAATCAAGTGCGAACCAAAATTAATTTCATAACATCTTAATTCTGAAGTGGAGTCTACATTTCTTCCTAATGATAATGATGCCACTAAATAGTTTTTACCATCTATTCCTTGAACAAAGGCAACACCTTGTGTCTTATTTGGCATAGTACACTTCAGAAAATCAACCTGTTCTCCACTTTTGTCACATTTAGCCAGAATAACGTTCGAACCATTAGAGGTGTTTCCCATTTCACCTATGTATAGATATCCTCCACTATACGCCAAAAAGCTTGGATGTTGAGGCACCTTAATACATGACACTGGAACAGTTACTGCATCTGCCATTTTAGAGTTGTCAATGTCAGAAGTCTTTATCATATACACATAATCTACTTCTTTTGAACCAGATGCGATGTAAACGGTATCTTTTTTATCCCAAGCCATTGCACCAGCATGACCATAACCATTTAAAACTATAGTTTTAATATAACTATGGGTCTTTTTATTCATGACATAAATCACAGAAGAATGTTTTTTATGCTTATATTCGCTTTTTATTTTCCTGTTCTCACAACCGTCATATGCAGAGATTAGAATATATTTGTTGGTAACACAAACACCTTGGGGTATCATATTATGACAAGCATCTTTTTCCCCTACTACTGTTTGGTTTGTACGTTCTAAACCAGGAATTATTATATCTTTTTGAATGAGAGATTTTGCATAATCATAACAATTAAGATTTGAATTAGTATTATTTGTAAACGAATTAACTATTTGACCGTATGTCTTTCCTAATACACTATTTGTTGTAGTATAATAACTACTATCGTCCCACTCACAAATATAACCAAACTGTTGGGTAAGATTTGTACTTGCTAGATCATTCCATTTGAAGGGATATACTGTTAGTGCATTTTCATTTGGAACTATATCGTCACAGTTGTTAGGTTCCCCATCCTCCCAAGCTGTATAATCCCATGCTTCCCCAGTTACCCATTGCCAAACAAAATTGTTATCTCTAAAACCACCAATCCACTTTTCCGAACTATTAATAGACTCAATAAATGCTTGTTCTTCTTTTGTGGTAATAGTTGCAAGATGTCCACCCTTTTCTTCACAAAGTGCTTTCGCCTCATCCCATGTGACCGATGCAGAATACACCTTATAGTGATGTCCATTGTACTTTATTGCATCACTTGGTATTACAGTAGCGGCAGCATATGTACATGGGTTTCCTATAGTTTGTGCACTAAGCATAACCAATAAGATTGTTAGCATAATTATTTTTTTCATATTTAATCCCGTATAATCCAATTATCACATTTAGTGATATGGAATATACATTCCTTTCTAAATTTTATCTATATTTAAGAAACTTATTGCTTTTTTTATAATCAAAGTATGCACTCTACAAATGTCTATCAATATAACCATCTATCTTTATAATCTTTTTTAATATCTTAACAAACAATAGCAACATTATAAATCCAATTACGGCACCAGTTGCGTTGCTTATTAAATCATTCACATCTGCTATTCTGAAATTTATTCCTACGAATGCTCTTACAATTAATTGCATAGTTTCAATCATTAAACTTATACCTAAACCAACGATAATAGTTTTTTCATAATCTCCAACCTTTCTATATTTTTGTCCATTATTTAAAAATAGTACACTAGTTTAAAACAAAAATATTATTAATATACATATTATTCTAGCATTTATCCTTATCCTATAATCTACTAATACTTTCACTTTTTTGTCTAAAAGTGACATCTTTTTTGATTTATTTTTTTATTTTAACCTTTTTTACTTTAGACCACTTAGTATACTTATAGAATACAAGTCCTACATTTGAATAGCGATAACAAGCTCTTACTCGAACATATAACTTTTTCTTTTTCTTAAGTTTCTTGGACTTAATAGTAAATTTGTTCTTAGTTGTAACCTTGACTTTATTAAGAATATATTTTTTATTCTTCTTCGCTTTCTTCTTATTTTTGAATACTCTAATTTGATAGTATTTCACCCTAACCACTTTAGAAACTGTGATCTTTAACTTCTTAGAAGAACGTTTCTTTTTCTTAATCTTTTTAATAGCTAGTTTTTGCTCAACATTTTTGCCTCGAGTAGTTATTTGACCACTTCCACTACTTTTTTGCGTTTCAACTTGCTCACTCGTAGTAACATTAGGACCTATCGTTGGGTCGACATGAGTTGTAGTAGGCACAATGATTGTTGTGGTAGGTGCTACTGTTGTAGTTGGTTTAACCGTGGTCGTTGGTACTACTGTTGTTGTAGTTGGTTCAACTGTGGTAGTTGGTTTTACTGTTGTTGTAGGAACTACTGTCGTAGTAGGCTTAACTGTTGTAGTCGGTGCTATACTTGTAGTTGGTGATACCGTTGTAGTCTCCTCAGTGATTATGATATCTTCAGATACTCCTTCAGTTTCGAATCCGTTTAGAGTTCCAGTCATTTTTATAGTATGCTTTCCTATTGATAAATTTGTAATTGTAATAGTTTGCGAGGTTACATACATGCTATGTAGTTGTCCATCCACA
>CAMOYI010000004.1 GCA_946629885.1 uncultured Mycoplasmatota bacterium
CTGTGGTGTATTTGTACCCATTACTGAAAAGTATGCATATGATACACTTACTGTTATTAACAATATTATGACAACTAAAATTGTCAGTGCAAGTTTCTTTTTCATATAATCATCTACTCTCTTTTTCAGTATATCAAAAAAGTCACTTATTAACAAGTGACTAAAACATTTTATCGACATTACCAGGTATTTTATCATCTTGTATTGTCTTTATAATTTTGTCTTTAGTTTCATCGCTTACTGACTTTCCAGTAGCTTTGCTTAAACTTTCGATGACTTCTCTTAATGTTGATTCGTCTTTCATATTGCCATCGGATAATTTTTTGGCTAAATCTATTATTGTTTCTTTCTTAACTTTAGTTCTTTTCTCGACTTTATCGAGTATTTCATCATTCATATAATCACCTAATAAATTATATGAACAATTAAACTAAAACTATTACTTTCTCTTTTCTATTTCTTGTTTTAAAAGTTCCATCGCATGAGCTGGATTGGCTTTTCCTTTTGTCTCTTTCATCACTTGACCTAAGAAATAGTTGATTATGTTTGATAATCCTTTATTTAAATAATCGTCAACTTGTGAAGGATTTGCATCCAAAATTTTATTTATGATATCCAACAATTCATCGTCATTTTGCATTTGCTCAATGCCTGATTCACTGATAATATCTAGCGGATTTTTATTGGTATCGACTGCTTCGTATAAGGCGTTTTTAGCCTGATTTTTACTTATTTTCCCAGAGTAGGTCATCTTAATTAATTCTGCGATTGTTTCTGGCTTTATGAAGAATTCATTAATTGTGATAGAGAGCTTATTTATAGAACCTAGTATTATAGTGTTCATCCAATTTGCAGCATCCACTGGTTTAACTCCGTTCGATATGATACTCTCAAAATAATCGGAAGTACTTTTCTCTTTTGTCAACGTATCAGCATCAATCGGTTTGATACCATATTCTTCTATATATGTCTTCATCCTAGCGTTACGAAGCCTAGGAATCTCTTTTCTTATATCCTCTAACCATTCCTTATCTATTTTTATTCTAGGAATATTTGGCTCTACAAAATATCTATAATCGATAGCATCTTGTTTACTTCTCATAAATTTTGTGGAGTTTGTTTCCTCGTCATATCTACGAGTCTGCTGCTCCATCTCGTCATATGTTCCGTTTTCTTTGAGCTCGATTTGTCTTGCAATTTCACAATCTATAACTGCTTTTACTGTACCAAAAGAATTGACTCCTTTAATTTCTACTTTAGTTCCCCAATTATCTGGATTTTCTTCATCGGCATCTGCATCCATTATCGAAACGTTTACATCGCATCTTACCTGTCCTTTTTTAGGATCCGCTTCACTGATGCCAGCGTATTGATACATAGACCTAATTGTTTCGAGGAAGGCAACGGCTTCATCAGATGAGTGGAAAGCTGGCGCAGTTACTAGTTCCAATAGAGGAATACCAGAACGGTTATAATCCAATAAAGAACACTCAGGTAAATGACTTTGTAGTGCTGTATCTTCCTCTAAATGAATGTTATCAATTTTGGCTCTCTTTACTTCTTTTTCAAAAAAGTATTCCACTTCCCCACCTATGCCAATAGGAGAAGGTTTTGTATCCTGGGTAATCTGATAGCCTTTTGGTAAATCTGGATAATAGTAATTCTTCCTTTCAAAATACAAATATTCCGGTTGAGTACAATTTAACATCATACTCATCATCAATGCTTTTTTTACTGCTTCTTTATTTACTACCGGAAGTGTTCCAGGGAATCCCATATCAACTCCCTGAACATATACATTTGCATCTTCTGAATATCCATTTTTAGCACTAGAGAAAACTTTAGAATTAGTATTACTTATCTGGCAGTGCATCTCTAGTCCTATTAAAGCTTTGTACTTATTCATTCGTATTCTCCTTTGCTATTTGGTTGGCATATCCAAGTGTATTTTCGATTGCATACGCAATATTTAGCATGTTCTCGTCGTCATAAGGCTTACTCGTCAAGCTAAGTCCGACTGGCATACCACCAACGAATCCATCTGGCAGTGCAATGGATGGAAATCCCCCTAAATTTGCTGCCTGTAAATTTTCGTGTAATGGAACTAATTCCTGGTCATATTCGTTATAGTTTTTTGATAAATCCACATAATTTGCTGGACCAGCTTCTATTGGAAGTACTACAGCATCATAATTCTTAAACAAATCTAACCAGGCATTAGTGATAATTCTACGAAGCTTTTGCGCATTATAGAAATATCTTTCTTTATTATCTTTTTGCAATACATATGAACCTATTATAAATCTTCTTTTTATCAATGGAGAAAAATTGTTTGTGCGGTAATTTTTCATAAGTTCGATATAGTTGCTACCGGCTTCTCTTGGTCCAAAAGAAATACCAGTCAAATTTGACATGTTACTCGTTGCTTCAGCATACGATATGACATTATACACATTTGGTACTGCTTCTACTATCTTTTTATCTACGCTGACTTCTTCTACTTCAATTCCAATAGACTTGATCTTTTCTACTACTTCCATAAAGTTTTTAATGTGAGCTTTTAAAGTATCATTTGCGTGAGGATAATTATCTAAGCTTACTAGTTCTTTTATATAGCAAAGCTTTTTCCCTTTTACTTCGCCATCAATCGATTTCAATAGATGCATGTTGCTAGAATCCCAGCTAGTCATGTCGTGTTCATCTTTTCCCTTCATAGCATCTACTACTATGGCTGCATCTTTTACATTCCTAGTTAAAACGCCACACGTATCTAAGCTAGATGCGTATGGAAGCAAACCATATCTAGAAATCATTCCATATGTTGGTTTATACCCTACAATTCCACAGTATGCTGCAGGTTTTCTAATAGAATCCCCTGTATCGCTTCCTAAAGCATATGGGTATACTCCGCTTGCCACTGCACAAGCACTCCCTGCACTAGATCCAGCACACATTCTATTTCTGTTCCAAGGATTTAATACTGCACCTGTATGACCAGTAGTACCAGTCGCTCCCATACCAAACTCGTCTAGTACTGTCTTGTTGACTGCAACTGCTCCATGTTTTGATAAGTTTTCAACTGCTGTTGCAGTGTAAAAAGGTATATAGTCTCTTAAAGTGTTAGAACTAGCAGTAGTTAATATACCCTTCGTACTATAATTATCCTTTATCCCATAAGGTATTCCACTCAATAGATCATCTGTCACATCACTTGGTATAGCGTCGTCGAGAATAGTGACAAATGCATTGCATTTTTCTTGTACTTCGTGAGATTTTTCTAGAGATTCTTTAATTAATTCTGCACTCGTAACTTTTCCACTAGTCAACATTTCGTGTAATTCTAAAATACTCTTTTCCATGTACATACTAGTCCACCACCTTTGGAACTTCTATTAAGTCTCCACTTTTAACTTTACAGTTTTGCAATAATTCTTCAACCGGAATAGACTCTGTTGCAACGTCTTCTCTTAAGCAATAGTCATCTCTATCCAAGCACCAATACATTGCGTCAGTATTATCAAGTCCAGCAAAACCATTCACAAATTTATCAAAGTCTTTATCTATATTAGTAAGTTCTTCCCTAACCATTTTATTTTCTTCTTCTGTTAAACCTATCAAAAGTTTATCAGCGTACTCATCTACCATTTCTTTTGTAAATGTCATCTTCTCACCTCTTACTGCAATTATTTTAACACATTTTGTTATATTGTTGTAGTAAATAATCAATTTACGACTATTTCTTGTGAGTAATGTTTGACTATTTTAGAATATTTATCTTTGTAATAGGTATAATTCTTTAATAGTGAATCATCCATCTTTGAAAAAGGAATAACTTTGTACTTTTTCAAGTTAGAATATGTATATATTAAGCTCGTATTCAAATTATCGAGAACAACTGTACTTTTATCTTCAGTTTCAACTTTAATGACATCTATATTTGCTATTAGTCCTATTCTACGAGCATAGTCATTTTCATAAGATTGTGAAGATAAAAAATTGCCAAGCGAATAGATAACTAATGTATTACCAATCCATTCTATAGGTTCAATCACATGCGGATGTGTGCCGATAATTATATTTACACCAAGACTCGACAAATACTTGGCAATTCTCTTTTGTTCATCATTAGGTACACTTCTATATTCATTTCCCCAATGCATGGCAACCATTATAATATCCGTATCATTTTTAATTTTTAAAATATCCTCTTTTACAATGTCATCACTATATATGTTTACATAATAGTCTTCTTTTGGAACGAGTCCATTAGTAGATATAGTGTAACTGAGCAAACTGTATCTAATTCCTTTTTTTTCATATATCTTTATATTGTCTCGCTCATCTTGAGTACATGCCGAACCGTTAGTAAGAACTTCGCCATGTTTATTCCAGAAATTACAAGAGTTTAATAACCCGGTTTCCCCCTTATCTAGAGTATGGTTGTTCGCTCTACTTACTAAATTAAAACCGAGATGAATCATTTCTTCTGCAAATTCTTTTGGAGTATTAAATCTCGGATATCCAGAGTAGCCCAATTCTTCTCCTCCTATGATAGTTTCAGCATTGTAGTAAAGTAAATCAGAATTCTCAAATTCACTTTCTACTTCAGTAAAAATACTACTAAAATCGAAAGTGTTGCCGCTTTTTACACTTTTATAAATCGGAGAATGTATGAGAGCATCTCCCACCATAGTAATAGTAATTTTTGAGCTTTCTGGTGCAATATTTCCTATGACGACTTCTTTTAATACTGGAGTTGTCTTTGCACAAGAACATAATAAAAGACATATTATCAACACGATTATTCTTTTCATGTTTAATTATATGTCTTATTTTGCTTTAAATTCACTCAATAATCTTTCATGAATACCTGGTTCCACTATATTAATTGCTTTTATTGCACATTCCAAACTGCTTTTAAAGTCTCCTTCGTAGAATAGTCTCTCTGCTTTATCTAAACCATCCGATACACGAGGATTGTTATTTCTATATCTATTTCCATACACGATTGCATGTTCACTCATAGAAGCGGATTTGACTGTATCCATTGTCGTCTTATACAGTTTTAATGTCAAATCTCGTGCAGTATCAACTCTAGTGTTTAAAACTTCTATATTTAAGGGTTTTTTCTCTAATTCTTTAATCATTTCTTTTATTGATTCTGTTGCCTCTGCTAATTCAATGTAGTATTTTCTAGGTACAATTGGAAGCTTATAAGAGGCAATTTTCTTCTTACTGGTCTCTGACATTTCCCTTATTTCATCTAGCTGCTCATGTGCTCTAGTTTCATCCATTTTGTAGTCGTTAACCATTCTTAAGATTGAATCCAAGTTTTCCTCTTGAGAACTGACTCTATTATTAAGTTTAGTTAGTTCCTTATTTAGCTTCGAGAATGGCAATTCTTTTCTTCTTGCTCTATCTACTAAAAGATCGTAATCCTCCGTCGCACCTCTTAGTGATACAGTTAAAATATTTAAATTTTTGATGTCTTTATCATCTATTTCATATTTTGCTGTTATTTCACTTAATCTGTTATTTAGATTATCAGAAATTTTGCGCATCTTATTTAGTTTTGTGACTATATTTCTCCCATTTTCACTGAACTGTGTCTTGGCAAGTCGCTCTTTATCATAGTCGTTATATATGTTATCAAAATAAGTAGAAATCGTCTTAAGTTCTAGCATAGAATCCTCTAAATTGAGTACTTTTAATCTATCGAATATATCAGCGATTTTCTTTTCTGCTTCTTCAGTATTTTCCCTTATAGAAAGATAATCAAGATTAAATCCATCTCTATTCATCTTGGAATATATATTGTTTACATCCGCCATTTTTTTAGGGATAAGTCTCGCCCCCAAAAGTATTATTTCAGGTGCTTCATTCATTACTGCATCTAAGTTATTAATAGCATCATCAAGTACTTTAATTATTTTCGCAACCTCGCTTAATGCCTTCTTATCCATTGCACTTTCAAAGGCACTAAAAAGCTTATCTATATTTTCAAATTGTAACTCTATAGGTGTTTTAATTAAATTATAGACATTGATATTTTCCTTATACAAGCTTAAAACAGACCTATATTTAGTCTTTAACTTCGTAACTGTTTCTCTATTGCGTTCTTCACTTAAAGTAACATTCTTTATTTCTTCCAGTAAATAACTAGCTTTGGTTTTGACATTATAGATGTTTAATTCTGTTTTAGCAAGAAGCGGCTCTATTTCTTTATATTTTTTAGATTTAAATAAGTCCTCGACCTCTATTAAATAATCAGTTAGCATAGGAATATCTATGTTTTTTATTTCATCAAATCTCTTTTTCCATTCGGCATATGCATCTTGCAAATCTTTGGAATTAATCATATTCTCAACTTTGTTTAGCTCGCTTTGTATATTAGAATTTAGTATTAGATTCTTTTCACGCTCTAACTCGTTAAATATTTCGCCGTATCTCTTTTTGTTGTGACGACTAATAAGGATTAAAACGACCGTGACAATTGCCATAGCCAATAAAACATAGGTAAGACTTAAAAGCTTAACAGTATTGTCCAAGTGAATCACTACCATTCTATCATCATAAGAAGATTATATCCCAAAAAGGTCCATAATGCAACAGTAAAAAATGGAGATTTTCTTTGACAAATGTATATATGATGTGTATAATACTAAATAGCATTTATGGCAGTTTTTACATTGCTTTTCCTTATGTGTTTGTACTCGTTTTAAGTAACTTACTGCCAAGCGAACAAATTACAAACTCCCATCGAAAAGCGTGTAAACCTTACTATAAAGCAAAATTATAGAAAGGAGTATTTTTATGGCAAGATATACAGGACCAGCTTATAAGAAATCTAGACGTCTTGGTTTTTCTACTTTAGAAAATGGTAAAGACATAGCAAAGCGTCCATACGCACCAGGACAACATGGTGTAGATAGAAAGAAAAAATCTAGCGAATATGGCGTTCAGCTTCAAGAAAAACAAAAGATGAGATTTCTTTACGGTTTAACTGAAAAACAATTCAGAAGAACATTCGATAAAGCTCAAAAGATGGATGGCATCACTGGTGAAAACTTCTTCAAACTTCTCGAATCTAGACTTGATAACGTTGTATACAGAATGGGACTTGCAAACACTAGACGTGCAGCAAGACAACTTGTAAACCATGGACACATTTTAGTGAACGGTTCTAAAGTTGATATTCCATCATACATAGTTAAACCAGGTTCTACAATAAGTGTTAAAGAGTCATCACTAGAACATCCTGCAATTAAAGCAAGTCTTGAAGGAAGAACTACTCGTCCAGCATACGTTGAATTCGACGAAAAGAAGATGAGTGGAACTTATGTTAGATATCCTGAAAGAAACGAATTAACTGCAGAAATTAACGAATCGTTAATAGTTGAATTCTACAATAGATAAGATTCCTTGTGAATCTTATTTTTTATGTAAAAATCCTCATGAACACCTAAGCGATATCTAAATATGCAATTATTTCATTTTGCTCATAAAACAATAAAAATTTAAAAAAAGAAAAGATAAACAACTCTTTTCTTTTTTAAATACCTTATTTCTTTTTGAAGTTCACCAAACAGGACTTCGCATGTCTTCAAAGTCATTTTCTAGTTTTAAATTAAACAAGGTACAATCTAATAAAATTAAGCAAATTTTGAAGTATCATCTAAATAATAATTTACAGTAAGTACCTTGTCATCATCTGATGTAACACCAGCAATCAATTCTAATTTTGTATTGCTTTTTTCATCATAATAACTTAAATAACTTAACAATTCTCTATTCCTTGGATGAAAACTTTTTTGACAATTTTCTTTGTTTATATCTATATTCATCTTTTCGATAAATTCCCTAATCGTCGAACCACTGCCAAGTCCATTTATATTAAAATATTCCTTTGAAACATTTGTGGCAGAAAATCCTGTTACAGTATAGTTATTCTCATCTTTCATATCAGTTCCGGCTTTATGCACTAAAAATAAATCAACATCTGTAACATATGAAACACCAAAACCGGCATCAGGAATTTCAATATACGATTTATCAAATGGTTGTATCTCTGGTGGGTTTGGACTTATCCCTTGCGCAAACATTTCTAGTTTATAAGGATTTAGAGCATCCTTTTTTGTATCCCTAACTTTATAATAAAAACCAGTTTTTAAAATATCGTTTATTTTAGCAGGAAAAGTGTATTCTTTCCCATTGATCATAACTTTGTATTTATTATTTCCCTTTTCACTAGATATAGTTGTCTCTTCTGAGCCGTCTTTGTTATCTGAAGAATGGTTTAAAAACAAAATTATGCCAGCTGCAAGTGCAACAGCAATGATCGCCAAAATAATTATTAAATTTTTCTTTGAAGAAATATTATTCATATTTTTTCGCCTCCGTATTTTTAATTACTACAATACATAGTCTAACATATTTATTAATTTATCGCAACCAAATATAATAAATTTTGAAATAGCTTTTAAATAGTCTATTAACCCAATTAAAAAAGGCTTAATTTAAAGCCTTTAATAGTTCATCCTTCTTCATAGTACTGTATCCAGAAACGCCTTTTTCTTTAGCCATTTCTTTTAGTTCAGCAACTGTCTTCTTAGATAGGTCTTCTTTTGCACTTGCTTTAGTTTCGGCCTTAACTTCTTTTGTAGCCTTTTCTTCCTTTGGAGCTGCTACTTTTCCATTAAGTGCATCATTAGCAGTCTTAACTAAATCTGTAAATGCCTTTGGATCATTGATAGCGATTTCGCTAAGCATCTTTCTATTAATTAGAATACCTGCTTTATTAAGTCCATCTATAAATTTAGAATAGCTAATTCCATTTTCGCGGCATCCAGCGTTTATACGAGTAATCCATAGTTTTCTGAAATTACGTTTATTTTGCTTTCTATCTCTATAAGCATATTTACCGCTGTGGAAAACTTGTTCTTGAGCAGTCTTAAATAATCTATGCTTACTTCCAAAATAACCTTTAGCTTGTTTTAATACTTTTCTACGTCTGTTTTTAGCAACAGATCCACCTTTAACTCTTGTCATGATTTACCTCCCCATTAGATGACAGACTTTAGTCTAGCCATATCTCCTTTACTTACAGTACCTTGATTTCTTCTTTGACGTACTTGTTTACTAGAATCCTTTGCAGTCTTATGATTTCCATTAGACTTCTTATAAGTAATAGAACCACTATTTCTTACATTTAATACTTTTTTTGTAGCTTTATGTGTTTTTTGTTTTGGCATAACTCTTCCTCCTAAATTCTACTTCTTTGCCTTTGGCGCAAGTATTATAGCCATAGTTCGACCTTCTAATACTGGCTTTTGTTCGATATCTCCATAATCTTTTAAAGCTTCTGCAAATCTATTTAAAACATCTGCTCCTAGCTCAGTATGAGCCATCTCTCTACCTTTAAAACGTATAGAACCTTTAACTTTATGTCCTTTAGATAAATAATCTTGAGCATTTCTCTTACGAGTTTCAAAATCACCTACGTCTATCTTAACTGTAAGTCTAAACTCTTTAAGCTCTTTCATATTTTCTCTTTGTTTTTTCTGTTGTTCTTTAACTTTCTTTTGTTTTTCATAACGGTATTTGTTGTAATCCATTATCTTTCCAACAGCTGGTGTAGAGCTTCCACTCATCAAGACTAAGTCTAACCCTGCATATGATGCAAGCGTTAAAGCATCAGCCAATTTCTTAATGCCCATCTGCTCTCCATTTGGGCCAATTACCATGAGCTCACTAACTTTTATTTGTTCATTAATTGGTTGCTCATCTTTTCTCGAACTTGCTATAAAAACGCACCTCCATAATCATATAAAAAAGTGAATACAATTGTATCCACTTAAATGCCCTATCATATAAAGAGTATAATCTGCTCTTTCCTTGGCTTTTTACCTACTCGCTATAGCAAGTCAGGTGGATGTGGATACATCGCTTTCCTTTCTTTGACAAATACATCATACCATATTTTATGAGATTGTCAAGGATTAATTTTCTTTACTTTTTGCGAGTTTATTGCTTGGTATTTTTTTCAGATAGTTTTCGTAATATATGCGGTGGCATTTCTTCTCTATTCATTTGACTAAGCGTTAAAGGAATTCTTTCCATTATTGGCCCCAATATTCCAAATACTACGGTTGCATCCAAATCGGATTTGTCAAACATCCTGCTTTTCGCCCAATGAGGATATTCTCCTCCAAAATCATCAAATATACCTTCTTGAATTTTTATAACGGATTGTTGCCCATAAATATAAATATCTCCAGAGACTCTCTTTCCTTCATTATTGGTATAACTAAATACATCTTTAATAACCTGCATAGTATCTGCATCAACCCAGTATTCTATTTTTTCTATCGGTCCTGCAATACCGAGTTCATCTAAAGAAAAGGTATCAACAATATGTAATAGATTTTTTCCATTACTTGGCCCACCAAAATTTTCTTTTGCCAAAACATAGTCATAATATCTTTCAATATAGGCATGAGGCTTAGCGAGAAGGCCACTAACATCGCCTATAATTGCCCCCCAATGTTTACCTTTTTTTACTGACCTTGCTATAAAAGAATCTTTATTAATAAATACATCATATATATCTGCAGTATCTTTAACCCTATAATTTTTTACTATCCTCTTAGTAGTCTTATTTTCATTACATTGATAAAAGATTTTAGTTACATATCGAAAACCCAATAAAACGGCGCTAACAACAAAAAATGTACTTGTGGTCACTCCTTCTGGATTTTCTCTGCTAGTTGTTATATAGACAAAATCTGTCCTTTCCCTATCTAGTTCATATATAATATAATCGTGCAAACTATCTACAAGAGCAACTGCTCCCCTATCATGTGGATAAAGTTTGTTATGATCTATTAAAAAATTTGTATTTTCTCCAAGAAAAAAATATGGATATGTTTTTCCGTTTTTACCACTATAGAACCTTTGTTCCATAAAAACCTCCTAATGTGCTTAATATACTATTACATATTTATTATTAAGTCAACGAGCAAATGAAATAAAACCGTTACTTTATCACGAATATTCTATCTATTATTGGTGTAACTAGATTTATAAGTAGAATACTGATCATACTTGCTGCATATGGAACTAGAAGTATTAAAAAGTATGTTAATACTGCAATTAATATGCCGGATAGTACTTTTCCTTTAGTTGTATATGCAGAATACTTTAAACTAGGCGCTATAAAGACAAAACTAAATAATACATTATATCCACATAACATTTTAAAAATATCGCTATAATTATTACTTATCATATCTGGAACTATTACTAAAAGAGAGAAAGTAATAATAGAAGATATAGCTATTTCTTTTTTATAGATTGGATTAAAACATAGTAGAATCAACCCTAATAATATTAATATGACACTAGTAGATGCAATACCACCTTCGCCTAAACCGAAAATCAAGTCTGTCCAACGAAGTACAACTTCATTATTAAATTGCGTTGTTATATCGAATACATTTAGATGTAATAATTCATTTATTACAAAGATTATTAAATACATTACTGCAATAGAGTTGAGTTTCAACTTTAAGTGGAGCAGAACAAAGATAAAAGTAACTAAAAATACTATCAATGGGCTCGTTTTAAATGGCAACATCATACTCATAATTAATGATTCTATTATCAAACCTCTTCCATTATAAAAATCTTTAGTTGTTACCTTTTTATTTTTTTTAAATGAATTAATACCAATGCCAAGAATAGCACCCGATACACTCATAAAGATAATTAGCGGTACTTTCAATAAAATGATTGTATTAATATCAGCCTTACTACTTAAAAAAATAATATTTTTATATATTCCAAACAATAATAAAGGGAATAACGAAATGATGTACACCAAGTTTAATCTAGATGTTATTTTTTTACTTCTCATTATCCTGCACCTCTTTCATATATTGCATCAGCTTTCTGTTTGCAGGACATATGTAATCGCATAGCCCACAGCCAATGCAACCATCCTTATATTCATGGCGAACTTTTCCAAGATGATCTCTTACATACTTTGGATTTAATTCAACTGGACATTTTCTTTGACATAACCCACAATTTAAACATTCACTTTCAATTTTTTCTTCTTTTTTCATGATGAGAATACCATCTACTTTTTCGTCTATTACATACTGTAAAGTATCGATTAATTTACCATGTACTAATCCATTTAAATATACGTCGACATTCTTAAAAGAAAAATCGAAGTTATTTATAAATACCTCAGATAACAAAGTGCCTATTTTAACGTTTATACATGATCTTGGTTCTACTGCATTACCTGAAACTGTAATTATTTTCTCCGTAATCGGTTGATTTTTCTTTAATACATTGTATATATCAACTATTTTATTTGCTTCTATGACAAGTGCATTAGTATAACCCAAGTATTCTTGAAGGCACTTATTAAATCCAATTGGATACTCATCTTGCAATAGTCTCAATTCAATATTTGGATATGTACCTATTATATCCATAAATGCACTTATAATCTTAGAGTTCCCATTGCTCAATGCTAAAACGCACTTTTTATAACCAAATGCTATCGATAAAAAGTCAATTGCTTCCAAGATGGAAGATGTGTTTTCTCTTAAAGTAAAATACATATTTCCAAAATATATTTCTTTATCCAAGCCATTAACTACTAATGTTTCATATTCCTCATTAAATAAATTCACTAGTTTAATGCCATCATATGATAAAGAAAAATCTTCAAATAAATTCAGTACGTCTTCTCTTTTATAATCATAGATTGTCTTTTTTGCACTCTTTCTTATGCGCACATTTTCCTTAAAATCGTTTTCAATTACTAAACTAGTCTTCTTACCATTTTCATAGTCTACATCTTTAATCCCCAATACAATACCACTTATACTAGAATGTACAGTATAACCATCAGAATTGACCATTATAATATCATTCTTATAAACATAAGAGCCATCTTTAACTTTAAGTTTAGTTCCCTTTTCCATTTTAAAAAAGGCATATTTAGGATTCAAATAGGCTTTAAGATTATTATTTAATTTTATATTTTCATCTTTTTTAATAGATATTGTATTTCTCATACATATCACCAAATTAATTATACAGTAAAATAAATACCATTTCAAACAAAAAGCACACTTATGTGCTCAATAAAAGATTATACAATAAAACGTTTTTTTCAAGATTGTCACTGTCTATAGATTTTAATAATTTTTCTTTTGAATAATCATCGATTTCATTAAACAATTTAAAATACAAATATTTTAATAAATTATCGTTTTTACAGTTTTTAAGACTTTCTAATATATATTTTCTCATTAAAGCATCACTTCTAAGCTCATCTGGATATATTATTTTTCCCTTTTCTTTCTTATATTTTATATTTGTACACTTCAAATGTTTAGCAATTTCATTTACTTTTAAATCATCGATATAATCGAGAAAACTTCTAGCAGTAACATTCCCATCTTTATCGAGTCTTATGGCTATGGAAGAATTTCCATCGCTTAAAAGCATTATTCTTTCATTAGATTCGATTATACAATCGTTCATTAATATGTCAATTACGCACTTATGGGTTACTCTTTTTACTAGAAGCCCACTTATGTTTACTGTGTCTTTCCACTCATATGGTTTTAAAGGTACTCTATTAAAAGATAGAGTAATAGAACAAATTTTTTCCATTATATCTTTCCCTTCTTAAAAGAAATTATTAATAATACAATGCCGACAATAAAAAATAGGCATTCCCATCTTCTTAAGATGTACAATAAATACTCTTTAAAACTATATCCAATCGTGAATAGATTAGTATACAAGTACATAAAGGAAAGCGATGTACTAATAATTATTATGCCTAAAATGTACATAAGTATTCGCAAAATGTAAATCACTCTCCCATTTTTATACTCTTTTTACATATTTTATTATATAATTAATTAGGTGATTTTATGATAATAGAAATTTTAAAATATTTACTTTTCGGCATATTGCAAGGTATAACGGAACCGTTACCAATAAGTTCTAGTGGACACTTGGTATTAGCAAGATATTTATTTAATACAAATGCGTTTGACGATTTGACATTTGAAATAGTTTTAAATTTTGCTTCATTCTTGGCGATATTCTTTATCTTTAGAAAGGACATCATAAAACTAATTAAGTGTTTCTTCGAATATATATTCGATAAAGAAAAAAGAAAAGTCAAGGAAGTTAAGGAAAACTTTAAATACGACTTGCTAATTATCATAGGTAGTATACCAGCAGGAATTATAGGTGTTCTATTTAAGGATTTTATAGAAGAAAAACTTGGCAATATAAAAATTTTAGGAATCGCTTTCATAATAACTGCGATAATACTATTCTTAGTAAGAAAATTAAATGGTAGCAAGAAAGATAAAGATATAACTTATACGGATGCACTAATTATTGGATTATTCCAAGTTGCGGCACTTATGCCGGGAATAAGTAGAAGTGGCGCTGTATTAGTTGGCTGCTTACTCATGAAGCTTTCTAGAGATTCAGCTCTAAAGTATGCATTCATGCTTTATTTACCAGTTTCGATTGGTTCATTTATGCTTTCTATTAAAGATTTGATGAGTATATCTACAAGCACTATTATTCCTTATGTAATAGGATTTATTGCAAGTGGCGTAATGACTTATTTTGCGTCCCTATGGTTCTTCGATAAAGTAAAAAAAGGAGAACTTGCAAAGTTCTCGATATATTTA
>CAMOYI010000005.1 GCA_946629885.1 uncultured Mycoplasmatota bacterium
AGCACGGAAATTATAGAAAAAAACAACACTGATAACTACGTTGATTATAATAGAATAAAGCAAGAAATTAGAGAACGACTTGGCGATTACTTCTATAGCGAGACAGAATCAAAACCGATGATAATCGCAGTCATTCAAGAAATATAAGGAGTAAATATGAAACAAATTAAAATGGACGATATCGTAACTTATTGTAAACAATATGGGTTTGTCTTTCAGGGAAGTGAAATATATGGAGGACTCGCCAATACTTGGGATTATGGCCCACTAGGAAGAGAATTAAAAGAAAATATCAAAAAAGCCTGGTTCCAAAAATTCATTCAAGAAAACATCTATAATGTTGGATTAGATTCTGCAATATTAATGAATCCAAAAGTTTGGGTTGCAAGTGGTCATGTCACTAACTTTGCAGATCCATTAATCGACTGTAAAAAGTGTAAATCTCGCCATAGGGCAGATAAGTTAGTAGAAGACTTTACCCATGGCGAAAAGACAGCAGACGGTTGGTCTAACGAAGAGATAGAAAAATTTATAAAGGAAAATAATATTGCTTGTCCTGTCTGTGGCAGCACAGAATTTACTCCAATAAGGAAGTTTAACCTTTTATTTGAAACTAAACTAGGTGTAACAGAAGATACAAAGAGTACAGTCTACTTAAGGGGAGAAACCGCTCAAGGAATATTTACTAACTTCAACAATGTACAAAGAAGTATGCGCCTCAAAGTACCTTTTGGTATTGGGCAAATAGGTAAAAGCTTTAGAAATGAAATAACTCCAGGAAACTTCATATTTAGAGTTAGAGAATTCGAACAGATGGAATTAGAATTCTTTTGTAAACCTGGTACAGATTTAGAGTGGTTTGGTTTCTATAAAAACACATGTTTGGACTTCCTAAAAACATTAGGTATTAAAAAAGAGAACCTTCGCTATAGAGATCACAGGAAAGAGGAATTAGCTTTTTATAGCAAAGCAACTACAGATATAGAATATAATTATCCCATGGGATGGGGTGAATTATGGGGTGTAGCCGATAGGACTGATTATGACCTAGGTGTACATATGGAATCATCATCTGTCGACTTAAGATATCTAGATCCCGAAACCGGAGAAAAGTATCTTCCTTATGTAATAGAACCATCAGTTGGTGTAGATAGACTTCTATTGGCGCTATTATGTGATGCTTATGATAAAGAGATATTAGAAAATGGTGAAGAAAGAGAGATTCTTCATATTCACCCAGCGCTTGCTCCATACAAAGTTACAATTTTACCATTGATTAAAAAACTTCATAGCGATAAAGCTAAGGAAATATATGCAAATCTTTGCAGCGAATTTATGGTTAATTATGACGAAACTGGTTCGATTGGTAAAAGATATAGAAGAAGCGATGCGATAGGTACACCATTCTGCATAACTATAGATGATGAAACTATAAACAATAATGTTGTAACTTTGCGAGATAGAGATACAATGGAACAAATTACAATACCTGTTAGCGAAGTTAGAAATTATGTAAACCAAAGAATTAAGTTGTGACTCTTATAAAAAGAGTCCTTTTCTTTTTTGGGTTATTTGGATATAATATTGAACATAGGGTGATAGTGATGAAGGGAAAATTAATAGTTATAGAGGGAACAGATTGCAGCGGTAAAGAGACTCAAACTAAGCTTCTTTGTGAAAAATTAAAAAAGGATGATATTCCAGTATTTTACATGTCTTTTCCTAGATACGATACACCAACTGGAAAAATTATTGGCGGGCCAGTTCTTGGTAAACCAGCGATATGTGACTCTTATTTTGGCGATAAAGCAGCGACTATTCCTGGAAAAGTTGCAAGCCTATATTATGCAGCGGATAGATTATATAATATAGAACAAATAAAAACCAATCTGGATTTTGGTGTTACTGTAATACTAGATAGATATACTATATCGAATATGGCTTTTCAAGGTAGTAAATTTAGTACTGTTAAAAAAAGAAAAGAAATGTTCAAATTTATAGAAACTTTAGAATACGATTTTCTCGGTTTGCCAAGACCAGACAAAGTTGTATTCTTGCATATGCCCTACCTTGAAGCAAAAATTTTAAAAGAAAAAAGGAGAGAAAAACTAGATAGAGTGGAAATGGATGAAACCTACTTGCGCCTTGGAGAGGAAACATATCTTGAGCTTGCCAAGTTATATAATTTTATAACAATCAAGTGCTCAAATGATGGTACCATTAGAAGCATAGAAGATATTAACGAGGAATTATACAAAACAGTAAAGGAGATTATAAATGGCTAAAAAAATAGTTAATATAATATTGGGCTTATTTGCCGGGTTTACCGGTTCATTGCTAGGTAAATACATTTTAGTATTTATCATATCACTATTACCTGTATTAGAACTTCGCGGAGGACTTATTGCAGCATCTTTGTTAAAAATGCCGATGTGGGGAAGTATTCTAGTGTGTGTAATTGGAAACATTTTAATAATTCCATTTGTCTTATTCTTAATGGAAAAATTAATTGGAATATTATCGAAGATAAAAATATTTAAAAAGTTTTTTGACTGGTGGCAAAACAAAGCTCTTAAGAAGAAAAATATAATTGATAAATACGGATATTTAGGTATTATGTTATTTGTAGCAGTTCCCTTACCTGGTAGTGGTGCTTGGACTGGTTGTTTAATTGCAGTATTAATGGGTTTAGATAAGAAAAAATCATTTGTTGCAGCGCTACTTGGCGTATTTATCGCTGCGATCATTATGAGTATATTTTCATTCGGTCTATTAAAAGGAGTAATGTAATATGGAAATAGATAAAAGAATATTTAGGGCATATGATATAAGGGGAGAATATAAAACTCAGCTTAGAGATCAAGATGCTTATGATATAGGTAGAGCACTTGCAACTATCATGTTAGAAGATAACCATGACACATGTGTCGTAGGACATGACAATAGGCTTAGTGGAGAAGTTTTGACTGACAATCTCATAAAGGGATTGACCGATGGTGGTGTAAATGTTAAAAATATCGGATTAGTAACTACACCAATGTTATACTTTTCTTCACTACATCTAAAAATTGAACCAGCAGTAATGGTTACTGCAAGTCATAATCCTGTCAACGATAATGGTTTTAAAATTAGTTTTAAAAACTATGATAATGCCTGTGGTAACGATATAACCAGGATATACAATTTAATACTTAGTAAAAAATATTCTAGTGGTTCTGGTACTGTAGAAACTATCGATATAAGTGAAGAATATATAAAACTAGTACTAAGCGATGTCAGAATAAAGAAAAAATTAAAAGTAGTGTTCGATCCTGCCAATGGAGTTGCAGCTACTATTTTAAATAAAATATGTGATAATATCGGAGTAGAACCTATATACATAAATAACTATAGTGACGGCAGTTTTCCATCACATCATCCGGATCCTAGTGTCGAAGAAAACATGCAACAGTTGAAAGAAAAAGTATTGAGTTGCAATGCTGATTGTGGAATAGGTTACGATGGCGATGCTGATCGACTTGGTATTGTAGATGAACTGGGTAATGTAATGCCAATAGACACTTTTATGTCTATTGTAATAGACGATTTAATAAGTAAAGTTGGAAATAAGACCTTTTTATTCGATGTAAAATGTTCGAAACAACTAGAAGATGAAATAATAAGAGTAGGCGGGACACCCTACATGTACAGAACAGGTGCATCTTACACTAAGAATAAAACTAAAGAGTTAGATTTAGCCTTTGGTGGAGAATTATCTGGTCATGTATTCTTTAGAGACCGTTGGACCGGAATAGATGATGGTATCTATAATAGCATAAGATTTTTGGAACTCCTTTCTAATACAGAAAAAACTGCAAGTGAAATGACTAGTCATTTAACTCACTATTATAGTACCCCTGAAATAAGAATCCCGACGAGGGAAGAACTTAAGCTAAAAATAGTAGAAGAAGTTAAACAATACTCATTAAATCATAATTATAGAATATCAGATATAGATGGAGTAAGAGTATCATTTGTAGATGGTTGGGCGCTAGTTAGAGCGAGCAATACAGGACCAAATCTTACCCTTAGATTTGAGGCATTAAGTAAAGAAAGACTAGAAGAAGTAAAAGAAGAATTTTTAAATGTTGTAAATGAATACAATGCAGAATAATTATCAATACTATTTAATATGATTATTTAGGTGAAATAATCGTGAATAGAATAGAAAAAATTAAACATGATATAAAAAATAATAGACACAATTATAAAAAGAATAACTCAAAAGTGAAATATGTGAACAACTTGATTAACAGGCTTATTCTCTCTGTAATTGTGTTTTTATGTTCGCTAATTTTAATAAACTATAATAATAAAGTAAGAACATATGTTAAGGACAAAGTATTAGGAGAAAACATTTCCTTCACTAAAATATCTAATACAATTAAAAAGTATTTAGGTTTTTCACTTCCAATAGATACTGACCTAGAAGTTAGGACTGTATTTAATGAAAAAATCATTGCATCTTCCGTTGAACCATATAAAGATGGCTATTCTCTAAATGTTGGTACACACTATCTCATCCCAGTAATAAATTCAGGAATTGTCGCTTTTATCGGAGAAAAGGAAGGCTTAGGGCCCACTGTCATAATAGAAGGAGTCGACGAAATAGAGTATTGGTATGGAGGATTAGAGAACATATCTGTAAATCTTTATGATTATGTAAGTGCATCTACACTTTTGGGAAATACCCAAGGGGATAAACTTTATCTTTTATTCAAAAAAGATGGAGAATACCTAGATTATGAAGAAGTTATGGAATAAAATACATATTAATCCACTGACATATATAGTGCTTTGTCTATCTTTAATTGCAGGATATGTGAAATTTTCAGTTGTTATATTCTTTATTCTCCTAATACACGAATTCGGTCACTTATTTGCATGTAAACTTTTTAGAAAAAAAGTTGAATCGATAACAATCTTACCATTTGGAGGAATAATAAAAATACATGGACTAGTATCAGATTCCATAGTAGAAGAGCTCATTTTAAGTAGTGCCGGAATAGCGTTCCAAGCTATTCTTGGATTTTTTTTACTATTCTTTAATGATAACAAGTTATGTGAAACTATTGAATATTACAATAAACTAATTATCATATTTAATTTACTTCCAATCTGTCCCTTGGATGGCTATAATATTTTTAAGTGCTTAATAGAACTATTTATTCCAATTAAATATTCTCTAAATTTGTCTAATTTAGTGTCATTATCTATATTGATACTACTATGTTTAATGAAGATAGATATAGTTCAAGACAACGCATTGATATTGACCTATATATTATTTAAAACAATAGAAGAATATAAAACTAATAAGTACTTAATGAATAAATATTATTTAGAAAGAGTATTATACGATTTTAACTATAATATTATAAATATAACTTCTAAAGACAAGATGTTTAGAAATAAAAAGCACATGATTAATGGCATTGATGAAAAAAAATATCTACTCAAAGTTAGGTATTCACGCAAATAGTTTTTTAATGCTTTATTTTTTTTAAATATTAAATTATAATGTAAGAAGGTGATAATATGAAAAAAAGAGTAATATCCGCAGCGATAATGTTAGCAATATTTATACCGCTATTAATAATTGGTGGAATACCTTTTAGAATTGCTGTTGGCATAATAGCCATTTTGGGATATAAAGAATTTCTAGATTTAAAGAAAGATAAAAAATATCCACTACCAGTCGTAATCATTGGTCTAATTATACTTATTTTCTTAGCAATGTTTAATACAAAAAGCATATCTATACACAATTTTATAGATTATAGGATAATTGCTGTTTCGTTTTTGTGCTTCACGATTCCTTGTCTATTTTACTTCGAGACAGGAAAATATACTACGAGTGATGCTTTAAAGTTATTCGGATTTACAGTATTTTTAGGAACAGTATTAAACATTGCTGCCAATTTAATGGTTTATAACAAATTATACTTCTTCATGCTTTTAATTATAACTATAATGACTGATACGTTTGCATATATTACTGGAGTAAGCATAGGTAAACATAAATTTTCTAAAATAAGCCCTAAAAAGTCTATAGAGGGATGCATTGGTGGAGTAGTTATGAGTAGTATCGTTACATCGATTTACTACATGACTGTCATTGGTACAGAACCGTTGTATAAAGTAGTATTAGTTAGTATCTTTTTGGCAGTCATAAGTGAGATAGGTGATCTATTCTATAGTGAAATAAAAAGAGAGCATGGCGTTAAAGACTTTTCCAACCTAATTCCAGGGCACGGAGGAGTATTAGATCGAATAGATAGTTTATCTTTTGTAATTATTGCTTATATTTTATTAGCAGGTTTGATATAGAGGAGGAAATATGGATATTTTAGCATTAATTTTATTGATTGTTGTTTTAGGTGTATTGATATTTTTACACGAATTTGGTCATTACATAACGTCTAAAAAATTTGGAGCATATGTATACGAATTTTCTATCGGTATGGGACCAAAAATTTTTAGTTTTAAAAGAAAAAAGAAAAATGATCCTACGGAATATAGTTTGAGATTGTTCCCAATCGGGGGATACTGTGCCATCGCTGGTGAAACTAGTGAAGATGATGGAATGGATGTCAAATTAAAAAAGGATGACTACATGTGTAATAAGCCAATTTGGCAAAGATGCATCATTTTAATTGCTGGTGTAACAATGAACTTTTTATCTGGAATTGTAATACTTTTTATATCGGCATTGATATTTGGTAGTGTAAATAACGCTAGTTACGTTGGGCAAGTAATGGATGGATATCCTATCAGCGAGGCTGGAATTGAAGTTGGAGATAGAATCTTAAAAATAGACGGAAAAAATGCTAAGACTTGGGATAAAATAACTCTACTTTTAAATTACAAACATAAAAGTAAGACATATACATTCACTGTACAAAAAAAAGATGGAGAGATTAAAGATTATGTGGTCAAACCGATAATTTCAAAAGATAAAGAGGGAAATGAGGTTAGAACCTTTGGTTTAGGACAAAATGGAAAAAGGCAAAGAGGATTGTGGGTTTCCGTTAAAAATGCATTTTCAAAATTCCTATCTATAATCGATTCTATGTGGTCTGTTATAATCAATTTAATAACAGGTAATTTATCACTAAATGCTCTATCTGGTCCAGTTGGAGTTTATTCTGTCATGGGAGAAGCTGCACATACGAGCGCCGATTCGGTTTTGTTTATTGCAGCATATTTAAGTATTAACTTAGGATTCATAAACATTTTACCATTCCCAGCTTTCGACGGTGGTAGAGTGTTATTCCTCATAATAGAGAAAATCAGAAAGAAAAAGATGAATTCTAAAGTCGAGAATGCAATCAATACTGTAGGTTTCGTAATCTTAATAATATTAATGATAGTCATTACGATAAAGGATATAATAAAACTTTTCTAAAGTCCTATTTTTAGGACTTTTTCTATAAAATAAAATTGACTAAACGCTTGCGGTATGCTAAAATACTTTTGTTTGTAATTATTTATAAACCGCACTGAAGAGGTAAAAGAGCTTAATGCCACCTTAAAGGCGTGTCCTAAATAGAGATGGGAGGGAAAAATAATGAAAGCTGTATTTGAAACAGGAGGAAAACAATACTACGTTTCTGAAGGAGAAACTATCTATGTTGAAAAACTCGATGCCGAAGTTGGAAAAGAAATCGAATTCGATACTGTTTTAATGGTAGATGGTAAAGCAGGTACTCCATATGTTAAGGGTGCTAAAGTAGTCTGCAATGTAGAAAAACATGGCAAACAGAAAAAAATTGTTGTTTTCAAGTATAATCCTAAGAAAAAATATCGTAAGACTCAAGGTCATAGACAACCATATACAAAACTAGTAGTTACTAAAATTGTTAAGTAGGTGAAGTATGATTAAAGTTAAAGTAAATCCTCGAAAGATTCGCATTTCAGGTCATGCTGAATATGAAGAAGCTGGAAAAGACATAGTTTGTTCTAGTGTTTCTTCAATTGTTACGACTAGTGTAAATGCTGTTCTCATGTTTAATCGTGATACTATAAAATATAAAGTTAAAGAGGGTTTAGTTAGCATCGACATTTTAAAAAATGATGATACTACAAAAAAATTGTTAAACAATATGATAAATTTGCTTTCAGAATTGGAAAGTGAATATCCGAAGAATATTAAAGTAGAAAGAGAGTGAAACTTGTGAACTTCATGAAGTTAAATATACAATTATTCGCCCACGTTAAAGCTCAAGGTTCTACACAAAACGGAAGAGATTCTGCTGGTCGTAGACTTGGTGCTAAAGCAAGCGACGGAGAAACTGTCAGTGCTGGTAGTATTCTATATCGTCAAAGAGGAACTAAGATATATCCAGGAACAAATGTAGGTATGGGTAAAGATCATACTTTATTTGCAAAAATAACTGGCGTTGTTAAGTTCGAAAGAATGGGTAGAGATAAGAAAAAAGTCAGTGTATATGAAAAATAAGACCTTTTGGTCTTATTTTTCTTTTATTCTCTCAAGAATTAAACAGCGGCCTTGGGAGTGATTTAACGCTTCTTGAGGGTTTTTATTTAGAGGTGCAGTAACTTTTAAATAAGTAGAATTTCTTTCTTTTCTAAATTCTTCTTTTCTTTGCTTATCACCATTTATATTTGTCGCATCTTTTGACATATACTGTTGAACATTGTATGAAACGTTATCCACACACATATCATAAGGTTCGCTTAACCATATTCCTTTCTTAAAATCTCGTTTTCCCTCTGGAGAAAGTAGATGTAAGTACCTAAATAATTCTTCTCTTGCGTATCTATCTCTTATATCCATTCTGAGCAAGTTTTTAATCATTTCATCTATTTTATAGTCGTATTCATCTAATTGTACACTCTTGCATGCTCTTTGTTTTTCATGTAAACATTCTATTAGTGAATCTAAATATTGTCTTTTTCTAAGTCGTTTATATTTAAATCTCCATAAAGCTTCACTTCGGTTGTATAAAGCCACTAATTTGACTGTAGTAAAAGGTATTCTTGTATCAGGGTCTAATATTGCAAGTATGAGATTGGATATAAGTCCAACCCATACGATTCTTCTCGGTATTTTAAGCTTTTTTTGACCTTCCTTATAAAAATCTTGTCTAGCCAAGGACGAGGCAAGCAGCATATAATCTGCAGGATTTTCTTGAATGTCTCTTTCTATGGCGAGAAGAGCATATGGAGTTTTTAGGTGTGGAAATACATTTTCTAAAAACCACTTGTCAAACTGTACATAATTGATAGTATACATTGGCACTGACATTTCTACACCTCCTGGTCACTATTAATTTTTTTTCAAATATGTCTTATTATAAATATGAAATAATTAGCTGTCAATATTATAGATGCGCATTAACAAATAGTACTTGCATATTTTATTGAAATAAAGTATACTGTTAATAGATTTTTACATTGTTTGTATGAACTCCATCTTACTTACAAAGTTTAAATCGTTATATATGTAAAGGAGGGATAAACATGGCAGTTTCTAAAGAAATGAAACAAGCACGTATTAAAGAGTTCGGTGTTAATGAAAAAGATTCTGGTAATACTAAAGTACAAATTGCAATTCTTACAGATGAAATTAACGATTTAACTGAACACTTAAAGGTACACAAACATGATTATCATTCAAAAAGAGGTCTTCTTATGAAGGTTGGTAAGAGAAGAAGTCTACTAGACTATCTAAAGAAGAATGATGTCGTTGGATACCGTGAATTAATCAAAAAATTGAACATTAGAAAATAGGGCACTTCTTTTTTGAGTGTCTTTTTATTTATATATGTGGAGGTAGTATGGAAAAGAAAGAATTTAAACTTAATTTTAGGGGAAGAGATTTAGTAGTAGAAACTGGAGAATTAGCTAAACAAGCAGATGGTGCAGTACTAGTTAGATATGGCGATACTGTGATTTTGAGTTGTGCAGTTATGTCTAGTAACGTAAGTACTGCAGACTTTTTCCCATTGACAGTTTTATATCAAGAAAAACTATATTCTGTCGGTAAGATTCCAGGAGGATTCATAAAACGTGAGGGAAGACCTACAGATGAAGCAACACTTGCAGCAAGACTTATCGATAGACCTATTAGACCAATGTTTGCAGATGGATTTAGAAATGAAGTACAAGTTGTCAATACCGTTTTATCGGTAGATCCTGATAACTCACCAGAGATGGCTGCAATGTTTGGTGCAAGTTTAGCTCTTGGAATTAGCAACATTCCATTCGATGGACCAATCGCTGGAGTTAGAGTTGGTAAAATTGGTAAAGAGTTTATTATCAATCCAACTGTAGAAGAAGCAGAGAAAAGCGAATTAATGCTTACTCTTGCAGGAACTAAAAGTGACATATGCATGATCGAAGCAGGTGCACATGAAGTAAGCGAAGATGTAATGCTTAAAGCTATCGAATTTGGTCAAAAGGCAATTAGTGAGTTATGCGAATTTGAAGAGAAAATTATTAAGAAAGTCGGAGTAGAAAAAGTAGAAGTAGACCTTGCTGCTATAGACCCTGATTTAACTAAGATAGTAAAAGAATATGCAAAAGACGACTTATTTGCTGCACTTACTAGCGATAAAGAAAAGAACGAAAAAGCAGCTGAAGTTGAGAGTGTTAAAGCGGCAGTTGTCGGACATTTTACCGAAGTTTATGCTGAAAAGGAAGATTTGGCAAATATATTAAAAGATGTCAAAACTTTAGTTGATGAACTAGAAGCAGAGTTAGTTCGCGACATGATTGTAATCGACCACATTAGACCAGATGGACGTGCTCTAGATGAAATAAGACCACTTTCAGCACGAATCGATCTATTGCCAAGGACACACGGTAGTGCCTTATTTACAAGAGGTCAAACTCAAGCTTTGAGTACAACTACGCTTGGAGCAC
>CAMOYI010000006.1 GCA_946629885.1 uncultured Mycoplasmatota bacterium
ACAATTACATACTAAGTCTTTTCTAGCGGTCCATTTTTTCTTATATTCTTTACCTGTTAATCTATATGCTAATTCTTTAGATAGACACTCATCCTTTACAAAACCATATTCGCGCAAGTTTTTTTCTTCATTGCAAGTATGAATTATGATATTGTGCTTTTTAGCACTTTTACTAAAAGATGTACCAATAACTTTATAATCATCTTCACATAATGCTCTATATTTTAACACCTTGTAATTTTTTCTAACATTCTTATAGTCATCTATGAAGTGAATTAATATTTTACTAATACAACCATCTAGTAATTCACATATTCTATCAAACGCTTTAATATGGTAATCCAAATTATATTTTTCACTTATAAATATCGGATCATATCTTATTACGATGTTTTCTTTACCTATAAGACCTGATAATCTTTTAATAGCATCAATAACTTCTTTTTTAGACGGGACATTCGGTTCGATATCCTTTTTATAAGGAGTTAGTGTTATATGAAAGTAGACTTTTTTATCGATATATTTAAACTTGTCTAATATCGGTATTGGGTTCTTAGTACAAAAAAATAGTAAATCGACATCTTCTAGCATTATTCTACTTACTAATTTCGGATTGAATGGATTTCTTACATCTATGAAGCCTTCTTTTAAGCGATTCATTAGCCAATCTGTGTAAAATGCGACAATATCTGTTCTACCACTTATATTGAGGATCACTTTACCATCACTTCCATTAAATCTATTTTCACTATTATATCATCAATTTTACAAAAGAAAAAACAGATATTTTTAAAACAAAATCTGTTTCTTTTTAACGTTCTCAATTAAAAACTTGCAAGCCTTAGTAACCACTGAAGAAGCCATTATTTCTTCATATGTCATAAAAAACAGTCCATCACATTTATCTGGTTCCATTATTTTTAACTTACCACCTTTATATTCGCCATAGTATATAATAAAGGTCCAGTTGATAAGATTTTTTTTGACATGCATTATGCCAATAGAGTTACTAATATCGATAAGTGCCTCTGTACCTATTTCTTCTTTTAATTCTCTAATAATTGCTTCTTTGAATGAGTTGTCTGTTTTTTCTACTTTTCCACCGATTTCTTCAAGTAGGCCGATCTCATCTCTTGCTTTTGCCCCCCTTTTTTGAAGTAATATTAATCCATTAGAATCTTCAATATGTATAATTACTCCCAATTGTGTATTATCTTTTATAGTTATTTCTGATGGAGTTATTTCATGGTCAAGTGCTATGTACTTCATAATATCACCAAATTAATTATAAAAAAAATAATATGCTAATGCAATATTTATATTTTTCCAATAAGAATGAATCATAACTGATTAACATCCGTTTTGTGTCAATTTTACATCTTTTATTTGTGTTTAATTTAAATATATAATATACTTAAATTGAGGATGGTATAGTGTATGAAGTCATTTCGTGAAATATATTTAAATAGTAAATTCGTACCTAAAGAAGACTGGCAAGAATTAATTAAAACTGTCTCTACTTATAATGGAACTTTTAAAAAATGGAAAATAGTCATTACGAACGATAAAAATAAGATACAGTTTTTTACGGAAACAAAATGTAGTTTACCTGCCACAATAAATAACCTGACTTCATTTATCTTGAAAGAAAAAGAAAAAATAGATAAAATGCCAAAAGTGACTTTTTCTATACCATTTACATCTTTTAAACATGAGTACAACTTAATAGATATAATTAACCTATGTGAAGTAAGGAATAAAGGCGAATTCACTGCAATGACAATCAGTATTAAACCTCGTACCAACGGTTTATTTAAAACTAAGATATTTTTTTACTTAACTAAAGATGTCAAAAATAAAAAATATAAAATGTTATTTACTAATCCTATAAATCTTTTGTCGATAGATTTTGATGGTAATAAAAGGTATTTTTATAAAGGAACACCAAAGTATTTAGATATCAACAAGGCCTTACATTTACTAAATACTGATAGTGCTTCATCTATTTTAAAAGTCGATACTTTCCCATATTTACAAGGAGACTTTTACTTAAATCAAAACAACTATTCTTTCAATAAGCATTCTATCGTTATGGGATCTAGTGGAACTGGTAAATCTAAATTTATTAGTTTACTAATTCATAACATATATAAGAATATCAATTTAAAACAACAGTATAAAGTTGTAGTAATAGATCCACATGCCGCATTGGAAAATGATATCGGTGGTATCGGTAAAGTAATCGATTTTAAGTCTAGAAGAAATAGTATCGATTTATTTTCGAATAGTACTGATGATATTATATCGAATACTGAACTACTAATGGAACTATTTAAGTCAATCATAGGATCTCAATTTAATTCGAAGTTGGAAAGGGTTCTTAGACATTCTATCAGTTTACTATTAACTAATAAAGATTTTAGTTTCACGTCATTAAGAAAACTTCTTTTGGACATGGAATATAGAAATAACTTAGTTAAAGAACTAACTGATAAATTGAATTCCAGCGTTGTAGAATTTTTCTTATCAGACTTCAATGAACTTAAAACAAAGTCTTATGGTGAAGCGATTTCTCCGATAATTGGTTTTATTGATGAAATGGAAATGATACCAGTATTCAATGGAGATGCTTCTAGTAATACCATAAAAGATACTATACATGATAATTTTTTAACGATCTTCTCTTTAGATAGGACAAAACTAGGAGATAAAATTACTAAGACGATTTCAGGACTTATAATGCAACAGATACTTACTCTTGTTCAAAGTGCAAGGATGAATGAACACATCATATTTATAGTCGATGAGGTTGCAGTAGTCGAAAGTCCAATATTATCGAGATTCCTATCAGAAGCGAGAAAATATAATCTATCTTTGATGCTTGCTGGGCAGTACTTTAATCAAATATCAGACGAACTAAAAGACTCTATATTCGCAAATGTCGTAAATTATTATATATTTAGAGTATCGATGGCTGATGCTCAAGTGCTAGTTAATAACTTCGATATGAAAGTGCCACTCGATGACACTAAAGAACGTAAAGTAAAAATATTATCAGAACTCAACAATAGGGAATGTATAGTTAGAATTGATTCCAAGGATGTATTACTACCTGCATTTAAAGCTAAGACAATGGATTATACGAGTATTCCAAGGGTAGATGAAGAAGTATTCGATTTAGATGAAGTCAAACCAAATGTTATAAAAGAACAAGAAATTAAATTTGATATAGGAACGAGCATTAACTTAAAAGATATTTTAATAAATACATCTTCTAGTAGAAAGGTAGTGGGGAAAGATGGACGATAGTAAAGCATTAGAAATAGTTAATAAAATTTTTGTAGCGGTATTTGGAAAGCAAAATAGTTTTACACTAGAAGAACTTCTAGACAAGTTTGCATTCGATGTTAAACTTCCAAAGCAAGTAATGGATTCAACTACAAATGAAATTACTTGGGCAGATTCTATCAATAGTGGTAGATATATAAAGTTTTCCAATATGGAAAAACGCGATAAGACAACTGGCTGGATGTTAGAGAAAAAACAAATATCTAATCTACAAGACTTAATTGATATCTGGAATTCTGTTAATCTCACTGCTACTGAGCGTGTCAATGATTCCATTGATGTAGTTAAAAGTGATACTATATATAGAAGTGAAAAAATATATAGATGTTCTGATACATCAGACTCTAAAAATATGGTTTTCTGCGATTCTTGTGCTAATTGCGAGTTTGTGTTAGCATCTCAAAGATCTAGTATGAGTAACTTCTGTATAAGAGTTGATGATTCGACTAATTGTAGTAACTCATATGGTGTACAATACTCTAATAAAGTATCCAATTCTTTATTCATACAAGACTGTTTTGATGTCAACGAATGCATGTTTTGTTCGCATCTAGCAAATAAGAAATATTGTATAGCAAACATGCAGTTTGAAGAAAAAGAGTATTTTGAAATAAAGAAATTAATAATTGAATGGATCTTAAATTCATAAAATAAAGTTTAATAGGAGGTTATTAAACTTTTTATTGACAAGAAAAACCTTTATTTGTAGTATATAGCATGAAAGAAGGTATTGCGCAAATGGAAAATATAAGTAGTGGAAATAATGGACATTTTGAAATTGGTTACTTAAAGCATGGTACGCCCATAATAGTTAAAATAACTAATGGTAATAATGTAAGAAAAACCGAAGTTTTTTCGGAGATTAATCCTGCATATTCAAAAAGTGCTGAGCCAATGTTAGATGGGTTTTATAGTAATAATGTTAAGCCGTATTTTGATGGAGACACTCAAGAAGATAAAGACATAAGAAAGGCTTGTCTCCAACAGCAATTGGCTCCACAGGAGGATTGGCCAGTATATCACATGTGGCAGAAAGAATCGATGCTAGAGCACAGAGACGTATATAATGGTTTTGAAGGATTTAAAAGATTTGTTACAGATCGCGAAGTAGAACTTAATGATAAATCTACCCTTCGCTTTCTAGAACATTTAGGTATTACTGAAGAAGATTGGAAAGAATATGAAGCAGGTGTGCCTGTTGATTTTGCAGCAATTGCAGAGGCAATTCAATATAGAAAAAAAGGTAAACTTTTACCAGAAAATGATAATTATGCGGTTGGGTATGATTGGACTAATCATCCTGTATTGGTAGCTAAAGAAGATAATGGCGACTATGTTCCATTAAATAATATTTGCGGTGATATTTGGTCGCCGTTTGCATTGGTGCCAAATACACAATTTGCGAATACGGATCGCGTCCTCTCATCTATTTTTTGGTTCCCTACTTATTTATATACCAGATACACTAGTACTGGAGGGCTTGTTGCACCTGGTGATTTGCACTTAATTCCAACGTCACAGCATTTCTACGATATGTATTTTAAAAGATCAGGCCTTAACATAGATAAAGAGTTATGTAAAAAAATATTATTAGCATGTGCTTTTTCTGAGGAAGAGATTCAAAATGCTATTCTATACTTAAAACATTCTCCTAAGTTTATTGTTAGAAGCCTTTATCAGAAAGATCTTAAAAAAAGGTTACAACTACAAGGCAATCAAAAGCACATGACACCGGTAGATAAATAAAATAATTGAACAAAGAAATAAATGACATCCAAAATTTTAAAGAAACATTGAGATGATGTTTCTTTTTTTGTATAATTAAAATGGAAGTAAAGTGAGCAGTATGAGAAAGTTGTTGATTCTTTGTTTAATATTGTTGACGGGTAGTCTAGTGCTGTTGGTATGGGTTTTATTTGTTAAGGATGATATAAAGTGTGAATTAAACGGAAAAGAAAAACAATCAGTGGAAGTATTTAGCAAATACAATGAGAAAGGTATTAAGATAACTAATAGGGGAAAAGTATTATCTAAAGATAAGTATACTTTAAAAATAAAAGGAAAAGTTATTACAGACAAATTAGGTGATAATGACATCATCTATATTGTTAAATATCATAAAAAGAAATATACACTTAAGAGGGTAGTAAGTGTAATAGATTCTACACCTCCTATAATATCTACAAATATTGAAACTGTAACTAAAGACGTCTGCACAAAAAAAGAAATTCAAGAGCTTACTTTTTCTGCCGAAGATAATTATGATAAAGATTTGAATGAGAAAATCGAAAGAAAAGATACAGAAGAAGAAATCAATCTCAGTGTCTCTGATTCTAGTGGCAACATATCGACTAAGAAGTTAAAAATAGTCTATACAGAAAAACCAAAAAACATTTTTTCACTAAATGGCAAAAATATTATTTACGTACCAATAAATACAAAATATAATGAAAAAGGAGCTATATATAAAGATGGCTGTGGAGAACCATTACAAGCTAATATTAAAACCACTGGTAATGTTAATACATCTGTTATCGGTGACTACACAGTAAAATACACTTTGGAAGATGGAGAGTCATTAAAGAGAACAGTTAAAGTATATGACCCAAACATTCCAAATGAAAAAATAATATATTTGACCTTTGATGATGGCCCAGGAAATACTACTAAAAAAATATTAGACGCACTAGCTAAATACAATATAAAAGCTACTTTCTTTGTAACTAATCAATTTCCTAGTTATAGGAATCTAATTAAAGAGGAATATATAAATGGACATGCAGTCGGTGTGCATTCATACACACATAAATACGATATCTATAAAAGCTTAGATAGCTATTTAAATGATTTTAATAAAATGAATGAAATTATAAAAGAAGAGACTGGTACTTATTCGCAAATATTTAGATTTCCTGGCGGAGCATCTAATACCATAAGTAAGTCTTATAAAAAGGGTATTGTTAGCGAAATCGCTAAATACTTAACGGCTAAGGGATACTTATATTTCGATTGGAATGTAGATTCTACAGATGCTGCGGGTGCAGGAACAGAGGCGATTATAAAAAGAGTAACGACGGATGTATCAAAATGCAGTAAATGTGTCGTATTAATGCATGATATAAAAACTACCACTGCTAACGCAATAGATCCAATTTTAGCAGAACTTACAAGCAGAGGATACTCATTTCAAGTATTAAATTCAGATGGACCGAAAGTTCAACATAAAATAGCCAATTAAAATAATTATTGGCTTTTTAATTTGACTTTTTTATATATTTATATATAATATGTAAATCAATGAAAGAGGGGGAAAAAATGGCAAATATGTCCAATGGATCATTCAATAAATACGTGGACTTTGTAATTCATAACACAAGTGAATTTGATCCAGTGCGAAGAGCACTAGGTCAGGGTAATACACAGCCTGAAATCGAATCGTTTGCAATTTTTAATGATACTCTTATAACTGCATATAAGAAAAAGGTTTTATTAGATGACGATATTGTCTCACTAGTTAGAGAATTGATTCTTCGAATTGTTGAATCGGGATATACCGAAAGATTAGTTGTTAGTTATACGATAATTATACAAAGGGAATATCCCACAGCACGCCAACTAGCTGCTTTAGATAGTGAGTTAATGTACTATGGGCTCGATAAAACAATTTTATCTATTTATATGAAAAAAATGAAATCTAATGTCAGACATTTAAATGGTATTTTTGCTAATGCTAATAATTATTTTGCTCCTATTGCAGCAGCTGTTAAAAATGAAATTGGAAGAAGAGAAACAATTTTAAGGAGCCAATCGTCAGAATTACCATCACAAATAGATATAGAAGAAACCAACAAGCTAGCAACAACTTACTACTTTTTAAGTCACCAGGAAGATATTTATAGAAAGAGCATTTATATTAAAGATTTGTCAATTTTTAATCCAATTTTACAAATGTATTCTGAAGATGAAGAATTATTAACAAATTTTATAAGTTGGTTTATTTCTCTTCTAAGTGACGTTGTCGATTATCTTTTTTCTGCAACAGAAGCAAATAAAAGAAGTAATAACCATGATTATGCTGATAATGAAATCAGAGCCGATAAGACTTCGAAAGAAAAAAAAGTTATAGGCTATTATGAATTTTCTAAAGACTATCCAGATTCATATCTGGACCAACATAATCGAAAGCTTGAACAAATAGTGAATCATGTTTTTGAATCTTACAGATTTGTACCATTTGACACAGATGCAAATAATAATCACCCTGAAGCTTTAACAAAATTGCAAGAACTAAGTAAGGCAAAAGAGGTTGTTAAAAGTAGTGAAAATTTAATAGATGACCGTAAAAGTAGCTTAGAAGCAATACGATGCCTACTAATTGAGTTAGGATTGGATGAAAAATTTGCTAATGTGTATTTTAAAAAAATGATGGATAGAATTATACCTGTGCCAAAAGCAAAGCCAGTAACTGTTGAACCAGATAGACAAAATTATAAAGACCAAATAAAAAGAGTGAGAAATGCTGAAACAACAATTGCTTCTATAGATAGCAAACCTTCACCTGTTAGTATGGAAGATATGGAAAAATACATAAGCGCTAATGATGTGTTAAAAGAAGAAGTATCATCATTTTTAACAAAACAGATAGAAGCATTAATAAGAAATATAGATAACTTCTCCTGTATTGCTCAATTAAAGGATATATATAATAAATATAAAGATTTATTCGTATACTACTATAATAATTTGGAAACTAATGATGAAGATATACTTTTTTTTGAATTGGTGATTCGGGATATTGACAATATACCGGATAGTTTGGAATTGTATAGTAATAGAGAATTGATGGACATGCACTCTTGTCTTATACCAGATTTAAAAAAATATCTTTTGCAAGCTTTATATAACATTAAACCTAGTGACATATATGTATTATTTAAATCGTTACAAAAACAATTATAATTTATTCTATTAACATGTTTACATATGTTGACATCATATTACATAAGCTTAAATATGGCCATTTGAATGAAATAAAGAAAAAATTATAAAGTCAGTCACATGTAAACATTTTTATAAAAAGTGTCTATTTACGACACTTTTTTGTAAACTTTTAAAGAACTTTGTTATAATAATATTGGTGAGAATTATGAATGAGACTTTTAGTGTTCTTGAACGTTATGCTGAAGATTTAACTCAAAAAGAATATATAACAGATCCCGCTATTGCAAGGGATGATGTAATTAAAGAGATTATACTAACTCTTTTGACTCCTGAGAAGGGAGCATTGCTAGTTGGTAAGCCTGGTATTGGTAAGACAGCAGTTGTAGAAGGGCTTGCATACCGCATACAAAAAGGAATGGTACCTAATGCTCTTTTAGGTTGGAAATTATATAAAATAAATATTACTAGCCTTTTGGGAAGTGCTGGAGATACAAATGACAGTAAAATAGAAGCATTGATTAAAGAACTTAAAAATTTAGATAAAACTATTATTTTTATAGATGAAGTACACTTATTAGTAAGTAGAAATGAATCGAATAGTATCGATTTTGCCAATTTATTAAAACCAGCATTAGATAGAGGTACAATTAAAATGATTGGTGCAACAACTACTGAAGAATACGAAACATATGTATTGCGCGATAGAGCATTTGTAAGACGATTCCAAAAAGTAGATGTATTTGAAACAGATGGCCCAACCACTGTAAGAATACTTATGGGTACACTGCCAAAGCTGGAAAAACAAATAGGGGTCAAGTTAGACTATACGCCATTTATTGTGGAAAGAATTATGAAATTTATAGTTGAAATGACCAGTGAGTATAAAAGGGTATATGAGGTATCTAGTAGATATCCAGATATATGCATAACCATAATTGCAAATGCACTTAGCTATGCATTATTCGAAAATTTAGATAAAGCAAGTATCAGACACGTCTACAAAGCAGTGGTAAATGCTAAAAACATCTACCCGGATGCCAAAGCAAAGGCTATCGAACAATTTAAAGAAGAATTTAACGACTTAATAAGAGAAGAAAATATTCTTTTGGAAAACTTAGTTTAGCTCATAAAAGTTTTTGTACTGCATATAATCTTGTAGGTGAAGATTTATGGGTAGAGATCATACTAGAGGACTAACTAAGGAAGAAGTACTAAAAAGCCGCGAGAAATATGGTACTAATTGTATTACCAGTGATAATAAAAACAGTTTTTTCAAATTGCTAATCGAGTCACTCAGTGATCCGATAATAAAGATATTATTAATAGTATTAGCAGTTAAAACTGTTTTTTTATTTCAAAATTTTGATTGGTTTGAGACGCTTGGCATTGTTATTGCAATTACGATTGCATCACTGATATCGACACTGAGTGAATATGGCAGTGAAAAAGCATTTGAAAGATTACAAGATGAGGCATCAAAAATTAATGCTCGTGTCTATAGAGATGGAACTTTAGAAACTGTAGATGTAAGTGATTTAGTTGTTGGCGACATAGTGGACGTCGTAACTGGGGATGTTATAAATGCAGATGGAGTCTTGATTAAAGGAAATCTAATTATAGATGAATCTAGTTTTACAGGAGAGACTAGGGACATAGCAAAGAAAGAAAATGATTCATTATTTAGGGGAAGCATCGTCATAAATGGATGTGGCCTTATGAGAGTAGAGAACGTGGGATTAAACACTAAATACGGAAAATTGGCATCTGAACTTTTGCAGAAAAATCCCGAGAGCCCACTTAGATTAAAACTTCGTGAACTTGCGAATACTATAAGTAAAATAGGCTATATTGGGGCGATTCTTACATTTTTTTCATACCTTTTTTCAGTCATATTTGTCGCGAACAGATTTGATTTTTCGACTATAATTTCTATAATAAGTACTCCTAAAATAATTTTTGGTCACATTATTTATGCTCTTACTATTGCTGTAACTATAATTATAGTGAGCGTACCAGAAGGATTACCTATGATGATTGCTCTCGTTCTTTCATCAAATATGAAAAGAATGGTTAAGAACAATGTATTAGTTAAAAGAATGGTAGGAATCGAAACATCCGGTAGAATTGATGTGCTTTTTTCTGATAAAACTGGAACTATTACCGAAGGAAAAATGAAAGTTGCAGGTTTTATATTGGGTAGTGGCAAAGTAATAAGTGATTTAGACGAATTACAAGATGGAACACTGAAAAAGTTAATAGTTGAAAACATGCTCATTAATAACGAAGTAAAGTTGGATAGTAGCAACAATATAGTAAGTGGAAATAGTACAGATAGGGCATTACATGAATATATTAAAAATAATAACATTCTCTATAAATTACTAAATAGAACTCCTTTTAGTAGTTCAAAAAAGTATTCTAGTGTAAAGATAGACGATGGAACAGTACACACCCTCATCAAGGGCGCGCCAGACATTCTTCTAAAAAATGTAAAAGATTATATCACACAGGATGGATTAAAGAAAAAAATAGATATGCATAGTATAAAGGAATCTATTGAAAAGTATTCTTCATTAGGATACAGATTAATTTTACTTGCAAATGCAATTAATAATAATGATTATTCATATGTTGCGTCGATACTAATAAAGGATGAACTATCGCCATCCAGTAAAGAAGCGATTAAAATGATAAATAAAGCAGGCATACAGATAATTATGATAACAGGAGATGCAAAAGATACAGGCCTTGCCATTGCAAAGGAATCTGGTATTTTTGTAACAGGCGATTTGGCATTAACAAGTAGTGACTTAGCTAATTTGACTGACGAAGAAATTATGCAAATGTTTACAAAAATAAAACTAGTTGCGCGGGCATTACCTAGCGATAAGAGTAGACTAGTAAAAATTGCTCAATCGATGGGGAAAATAGTAGGAATGACCGGAGATGGTGTAAACGATGCTCCAGCATTAAAGTGTGCCGATGTAGGATTCGCCATGGGAAGTGGAAGCGAAGTCAGTAAAGAAGCAGCAGATATAGTTATACTCGATAACAATCTTACATCTATTGCTAAAGCCATACTGTATGGAAGAACTATTTTTAAAAGTATTCGTAAGTTCATCATATTCCAGTTGACCATGAATCTTTGCGCACTTACACTAAGTATCATTGGACCTTTTTTAGGTATCAAAACGCCAGTCACGGTAATGCAGATGCTTTGGATAAACATGATCATGGATACACTTGCAGGACTTGCATTTTCTTTTGAAGCACCATTAAAAGAGTATATGAGTGATCCTCCAATTAAAAAAGATGAACCAATTATTAACAAGTACATGTATAATAACATTTTAGTATCTGGGCTTTTTACCTCAACACTACTTATCTGTTTTTTAAAAAGCAATTTTATAAGAGAAATCTTTCGATACGACATCAATGATAAATACGTTTTAACAGCATTCTTTGGTCTATTTGTCTTTTCTGGTGTGTTTAATTCTCTCAATGCCAGAACGCACAGAATAAATATTTTTTCTCATCTATTGGACAATATACCTTTTATATTAATCACAATGTTGATTGTAGTAGTACAGATAATTTTGTTATATAGGGGTGGTTTAACATTTAGAACATTTGGTCTTACACTTAAAGAATTTTTAGTAATGTTATCTCTTTCATTACTCGTTATTCCAGTGGATATTATAAGAAAAATAATTTTAAAGAAAACTAATAGTAGAAGAGGTGTTTAAAAGTATCCGTTTTTAACTTCTAGTGATTCATTTATAATAATAAATGCACTATTATCATATGTATCTATTAGACGCTTTAATTTTTTTAAGTTTTTCTTGTCGATTTCAACCAATATAAATTCTTTAGATTTATCTTTAACTATCGTACTTGCGCCATATCCACTTCTTTTTAGACATTGTCCCAAATTTACTGTTTTCTTAGTAAATATTAAGATAGTTAAATTTCCCTTTATTAAGTATTTATTTACAAGACCACCCATATAAGTTCCAACGGCGTATCCAAGTGCATAACTTACTACTACTAAAAAACTAATATTTCTCATCGTTATAGTTTCTCTTGCAACATAAAACCAAATTAGTAGTTCTATAAATGCAAGAAAACAAGCGATAAAGTTTTTCTGTTTTATCAGGTATACTGTTCTTATAGAACCTATACTGACATCTAAAATCCTAGCGAAAAAGACTTCTAAACACAATAATAACGTTTCCATATTATTAGTATGTTAGATATTAAAAAAAATAAACAAAAGATCAGCCTCTTTTGTTTAATTCTTGTGCAAGTTTACCACTCGACAATAAATATTTATAAAGTTTATCTCTAAATACTAGGTCATATTCACCGATATATTCGAAGACCATTGGATTAAATCCCAATTTAAATCTATTCAATCCTTTATAAGGGTTATTACCCTTAAAATCACCGGTAATGCCGTTTAAATCTAAGAATTCGAAGTCGTCTTTATATCGTTCTATTATTGCATTGTATAAGAAATAGTTTGCATTTAATGTAGAAAGTTTCTTGTCATATCCACTTTCCACTATGTGTACTCTATTATTATATTTGATTACTAGTGCACCTGCGACTACAGCATGATTGTCATTTCTCAATCCGTCAGTTGCAAAGATAATTTCATTTTTTAAAATACATAGTTTGCTATCGCTCGCACTCTTAGAATTGATATCTTCCTTTCTGTGACTTCTATGTAGTATCTCATTTAATAGTGCATTGCGATTCAACTCTTCGTCATATAGTTCTTGTCCCTTTTTTATAAACTGTTCATAATCTATTTTTACTAGCAGTAATTCTATTTTGTCTTTCCCAAAGATATTGTATAAATTCTTATAATAAGTAAATGGTTTATCTGTATCTAATATACTATGTAGGTTTGCTAAATCATCATCCGTACCAACTTCTAAATATAGTCCTTTTCTTCTTGAATTGTTTATCTTATTTCTATTTGCCTTTGAATATAATTTAAAATCTACTTTTCTTAGGTCTATATACGCATTAAATCTTGGTTCAACTGCTTCAAAAAATAAATTGTCCTTAAGTTTCCTAAAACCATATTTAGGAAAATTCTGTTTCAACTTTAAATTAGCGTTTGGATAGTATTCGTATGTCTTATTGTTATATTCTGCAGTTACAATCTCAGGATTAACTTTTATAAAGACAACTCCTTTTTTTTCATAATAATTTTTTAGTTCGTTAGTAAACGTAGTCAACAAGTCTATATCGTAATAATTTATTAAAAACCCTTTAGGAGCATATCCATAATATGTATTATGACCAATCTTCTTAATTCCAATCAATGAAGCTGCTTTAATGGTGCTACCATCGACAAGTCCAATATATTCATAACTATACCCGTTTTCTCCCATGAATCTGGCATATTCTACTGTTTGCATATAGTTTTTTAATGGATGATTATTTGCAAATGAAGTAAACTCTTCAATAGTTAATTCTTTTATACACATGATATAACTCCCTTCTTGAGTTATTCATTATAACACAATATATTGGAAATGTCACTTGAAATATTTAATATAATCGTTTATAATTTTATCTAGAATAAAAGGTGAGGCAAAATGTTTAAGATAACAGGACTATGTGCACATGAGATACTAGATTCAAGAGGTAATCCAACAGTATACTGTGAAATGCGTGTGAACGAGGATATTTTTGTCTCTGCCAGTGTTCCAAGTGGTGCATCCACTGGCTCAAAAGAAGCCTTGGAATTGAGAGATGAAATACAAACTAGATTCGATGGTAAAGGCGTGAAAAGGGCAGTAACAAATGTCAATGAAATAATAAAACCTCGAATCTTAGGAGAAGATTTAGATCAAGAAAAAATTGATAAGATATTAATCGATTTAGATGGAACTCCAAATAAATCCAGATTGGGAGCAAACGCCATACTACCGGTGTCAATTTGTGTAATGAAAGCTCTTGCTAAAAGTTTAAAAATAGAACTATACGAATATTTGGGCAATGGTAATATATCTATGCCAATTGCAATGATAAACATATTAAATGGTGGCATGCATGCAAATAACGGAGTAGATATTCAGGAATTTATGATAGTGCCAGCTTTGAAAACTATTCATGAAAGAGTTCGTTGTGGAGCAGAAATATTCCATAAATTGCAATCTATACTTAAGAAAAAGGGACTTTCTACTGGCCTTGGAGATGAAGGAGGATACGCACCTAAACTAGTAAGTAATACGGAAGCTTTGGATTTATTAGTAGAAGCCATTACTAAAGCAGGATATGTACCAGGCAAAAATGTTTTTATCGCTTTGGATGTCGCTGCAAATTCGCTGTATGACGAAAAAACTAACACATATAAACTAGATAATACTAAAATGAGTAAGGACGATCTATTGAACTATTATAAATATATCGTAGGTAAGTATCCAATAATCAGTATTGAAGATCCTTTTCAAGAGGATGACTTGGATTCACTTCGTAAAATCACACAGGTATTAGGAACTAAACTCATGATAGTAGGAGATGACTATTTTGTTACGAACAAGAATCTTTTAGAAATAGCAGCTTACAAATCGTGTGGAAATGCAATACTACTAAAGCCTAACCAAATCGGAACTATAACAGAAATGATGGAAACTATCAACTTTGCTAAAGAAAAAGGGTATAGGACAATCATCAGTCATAGAAGTGCCGAGACAACTGACGACTATATCGCAGATATGGCGGTTGGACTTAACATAGGTTTTATCAAGACTGGATCTATGGCAAGGGGAGAAAGAATTGCTAAATATAATAGACTAATGCTTATTGAAGATAAATTGACTGGAAAGAGCGAGTTGGAGTAAAAATGCTAAGAATTATAAAGATAACTGGTATTTTTTTACTATCCGTATTTGTAATTCTATTAATTTTACACTTTTGGTATTTTTTTGAAACTGTAATGAGACTTAAGACTTATCCGGAATTTGCTTCATATAAAATGTATCTGATAAAAGAAAGACCAAATTTGACGGGAATTGAAAAAGGTGACCTTCTGATTATTAGGAATACTATAGAAGGCAAACCTGGAGATATTGTATTATATTTAAATAATAACAGTAAATACGAGCTTGCAAGATTGATCTCTAAAAATAGTGTATCAGTAGAAATCAAAAAAGATAGCGATGAGGCTTCCACTACGATGAATAGTAGCGTAGTGATAGGTAAAGCAGTAAAAAAAGTGTCAAATTTTACAAATATTATAAAAATTTTTGGCAATAAACTAGTGGTAGTTGCATTTGGTTTAATAGGATTCATTTTCGTCGTATTTGCCCAAGAAAGAATGTCTAGACCAAAACAAATAAATTAAAATGCTTGCATGCTTTTTACATGTATGTTAAAATTAATACCGAAATCAGGTGAAAAAATGGAAATAGCATTGTTAATATTATCTATATTATTAATTGCTTTAGCATTATTACAAGGCAACAAGGCAAGTGATGCAGGGCAGATAATAACTGGAGGAAACATAGAATTGTTCCAAGCTCAGAAGGAAAGAGGAGTAGAACTTTTTATTTCAAGACTAACTTTTGTTCTAGGCGGAGCTTTCATGATAATAGCATTTTTAATTATGTTTACAGCATAAACACACATAGGTGTGTTTTTTTATTGTATTTTGTGCTAAAATACTCATGAAGGTAGATAACATATGAAAGAAAGAATATTAACTATTTTAAAAGGTGAACAGAATGCAATTACTACAGATGAATTGTGTTCAAGGCTAGATGCAAACGTGGAAGAAATACAGCGAGTACAAGAAATACTTAATGAAATGGTACAAAATTTCGAAGTTTATTATACTAATAAAGGTAAATATATATTATTCGAAAACTGTAAAGACATAGAAATCGGCGAAATAGATGTCCATCCAAAAGGATTTGGATTTTTACTATTGCCTGGTGATGATGTACACATCGATAAAAACATGTTAAACGGTGCAATCGATGGCGATATCGTAATAGTAGAAATAACTTCTAGAAAACCCAAACTAGAAGGTAGAGTCTTAAAAATTGCCAAGAGAAATTTAAATAATTTGGTAGGCGAGGTTAAATTTATTCATGGAAAGCCATTCATGAAATTAGAGGATAGAAGATCACTTATTATAGAACTTGATTCTAAGACTACTAGAGACTGTGTGGATGGCACAATTATTACTGCAAGTATAATAAAGGAAGTCAGAAAAAACTATTATTTAGCTAGAGTAAAAGATATTGTTGGTCATAAAGATGATGCAGGTGTAGACATATTGACTATTGCGTATAAACACGAAATTTACCCAGATTTTAGTGAAAAAGCAATGAAAGAGACTGAATCAATACCAACCGAAGTGGGAGAAAGTGAACTCGTTGGACGAACAGATTTAACAGATAAGGTAATATTTACTATAGATGGAGCAGATACAAAAGATATCGACGATGCGATAAGCTTAGAAGAGAAAAATGGAAATTATTTACTAGGAGTACACATCGCAGATGTAAGTTATTATGTAAAAGAAAACTCACAACTTAATTATGATGCAATGCATAGAGGAACGAGCTCTTATTTAGCAGATACAGTTATACCGATGCTGCCACATAAGTTATCAAATGGAATATGTTCTTTAAATGAAGGTGTAATAAGATTGACTGAATCCTGTGTCATGGAAATAAATAAAGAGGGAAAAGTTATAGATTACGACATTTTTCCAAGCTATATAAAGTCTAGAAAGAAAATGACTTACGAACATGTCAACGACATATTAATGCGCGACATTGTCGAACCTGGTTATGAAGAATTTGTCGATATTCTTAAAAAAATGAATGAATTGGCACATATTCTTCGCAAGAGAAAAGTTAAAAGAGGTTATATCGATTTTGGAATAGACGAAGCTAAAATATATTGCGATGAAAACGGAAGAGCTAAAGAAATCAAAAGAATTATTAGAGAAGATGGAGAAAAACTAATCGAAGACTTCATGATTATTGCAAACGAAACAGTAGCGTCACACATCTATAACATGGATTTGCCATTTGTGTATAGAGTACACGATATTCCGAGTAGAGAAAAAATAGATGACTTTATGAAATTTGTGTCAATCCTAGGATATAGTGTAAATGCCGATTTAAATAAGTTGACGCCTATCACTTTACAGAATATACTAAAGCAGTTGGAGGATAAGCCGGAGTATTTGGTATTATCTTCAAACTTATTAAGAAGTATGAAAAAAGCTAAATATCAGGTCGAAAACATTGGTCACTTTGGTCTCGGAAGTGAAACTTACACTCACTTTACAAGTCCAATTAGAAGATATCCAGATTTGACAGTTCATAGACTGCTTCGAAAATATATATTCGATAAAGATATAATTTCTAGTACTAAAAACGATTTTACTGACAAACTAAGCGAAATCGCCGATATATCTAGTGATAGAGAATTAAAAGCCCAAGAAGCTGAAAGAGAAGTAGACGATATGAAGATGGCAGAATACATGGAAGGCCATATAGGAGAAGAATACGATGGTATTATCTCTGGACTAATGAATTTTGGCTTCTTTGTACAATTAGATAATCTTATAGAGGGATTAGTACATATAAGTACATTAAAGAAAGACTATTACAACTATAATCCAGATATCATGGCTATAGTAGGTGAATCACATAAAAAAATGTTTAGACTAGGAGATAAAGTAAGAGTAAAAGTGATAGATGCCTCTAAAGAAAATAAAACGATAGACTTTGAACTAGTCGAGGGGGATAAAAATGCAAATAATAAACAGGAAAGCAAGATTTAATTATTTCATCGATAGAGAAGTAGAAGCTGGAATTGTATTAACAGGTACAGAGATAAAATCTATAAGAAAAGGTAGTGCCAATTTTAACGATGCCTATATAACTATTAAAAATGGCGAAGCTTATGTCATAAACATGTATATTGCCAAATACGAAGATGGAAATAGATTTAATCACGATGAGCGAAGAACGAGAAAGTTATTATTACACAAAAGTGAAATAAAACATATCGGTAATGAACTTAAAAATACGGGTATTACATTAGTACCATTGAAATTATATTTTAAGGGTAACTACGCAAAAGTAACAATTGGAGTTGCTAGAGGTAAAAAGCTTTACGATAAAAGAGAAACTATAAAACAAAGAGACTTAGAACGAGAAACAAGAAGATAATGACTACTTGCAGGTTTAAGAACAATATGGTATAATTTCAAGTACTTACGGGGCCGTAATTTGGTTTCGACAGAGTATTGATTTGGTCTAACTGCAAGTAGAAGTTCATCTTCAACGAACAAAAATAAATTAAATGACAAAAATACAAGCGCATTTGGCGCTCCTGCACTAGCTTTTGCCTAAGATAGGTATTGGTGCATTCCATGTTGAGTTGACTTAGGGCTCGATATTGGGATTCATATTACTAAGTTATATCTGTATGCCAGTCTAAAGCATATAGAAGAATTTAATTAGACTTACTTGCTAGAGGGTTTTCGATACCTTAATCTTGTGAGGAAATTTTAATATCGAATAAACTTGTAGACGTTATTCTGAATGTACTTTGGACAGCGGTTCGAGTCCGCTCGGTTCCACCAATGTGATTGCAAGAGCAATTGCTCTTTTTTTATTATAAGAGAAATGCTATAATACGACTCAAATGGTGATATTATGGAAGAAATTATTGAATTATCAAATATACTTACAAGATTTACAGGAGTGGTCATGTACTGTAGTTATGCTAGAGAAACCAATAATGCGTATTTACTTAGTCTAATAGATGGATTTAAAGACTTTAGCAAAATTGTAAATCCAGAACAACTAAAAAATAATTTCATGGAAGAAATAGGTAAAATTCACGAATTGGGATTCGACTTATTTACAAGACTAGAGAGAATCTATAGACTTTATGGCATCACTACATTTGATGGTTGTGTCGAAAGAATACTTGAGATATGGAGTAATAATCATATAAACAATCCAGAATTAATTAAAAACACGTTACTCAATCTTTCGGACATGTACAATTCTTACCCTGGTACGAGATCAGAAATTCGAAAATTTGCTACTAAATCTTTAGAACAACTATATGTCGATATGTTTTACGATGGTATGCTTGATCCAATGGCTAGTATTGGCACTTCTCATGAACCACTATATGCGTTATTACCAGTTGATGAAAAATTCTTTGATATAAACTTACAAATAATAGCAGATAGACGGATCGATTGGAGTATTTATAGCAATGGCATACATGTATTAGATAGATTATGCCAAGATTATGAATCTGCCTGTGCTAATAAAAACGAAAAATTAGCAGCCTATTATCACGATGCCATAATGGCTGCCATAAGGGGCTCTTGTAGTTTATTTAGTAATAAATTTTATACACCTGGTGATTTTAAGCCTATAATAATTCGCCCTCCACTATACTTTAGACTATTTGGACAGAACAAATTCTACAGTCATAATCTCGATGAGAAATTAAAAGAAGAGATTAGGGATTACCTACTAACTGACGAAGGCTTTAATAACCAATGTAATAACGAATTAGGATTATATAAGGATACAAGTGAACAATCAGATGTAGAGATAGCCAAAATAGAGGAATTGAGAGCTAAAAGAAAGGAATTCATATAATATTAAAAATATTGATACAAATGCGATAAAAAATGGTATAATTAAATGGAGTTGATTATATGAAAAAAATATTATTATTTCTAATTTCGTTTTTACTAGTTACTAATGTCTTTGCAATACCAGTAAAGAATACTATACAAGATGAAGTTCAGTCTTCGGTTGTTGCCCCTAACGAAACTAGTACAATATTGGGTGAAGAATCTGAACAGAGTGATTCGAGTGACACTGTAACGATAACTAAATATGAAAACGATTTTTCATCTAACTGTATTGATTTTTCACCAGCTATGAGGGTAATAGGAGTAATTATATTAATACTGAAGATTTCAATTCCTATTATAATTATTGTCATGTCATCTATTAATATATACAATACCATTACAAGTGACAAACCTAATGATTATAGTAGTGTTGCAAAAAAAGCTGGCATGTCTATCTTAGGTGGAGTATTAATATTTTTGTCATCAAATATCATAGATGTAGTTTTCTTAACTGTGACAAATATAATAGGCGTAGAAAAGGAAAATTTAGATATTAATTATTGTAGAGAATGTATTTTCCATCCATTAAGTGAAGAATGCGAAAGAAATATTGAACTAAGTGATAATAGAAAATATGGCGAAATCATAGAATTGATCACGTCTAGTACCACAACTACTAATGAAGAACAGAGTAGCAAAACCACTTCGACAAAGAATAGTGGAGGTGGCGGAGGTGGAGGCGGCAATAAAAACGTTAAATATTCGCCATATAAAAACAGATTATTGCCAAATAGACCTTTTTCAAGTGGAGATTACGGTCTTTGGATAGCGCATCAAAAGAACACTAAAGCTGCCATTCAGGATGCTTTATCAAAAGGATTTTATGGAATAGAAGTAGATGTTTCAGATATGAACGGACAACTTATTTTGCATCATTCGGGAGTACCAGATGATGGTACAACACTAGAAGACTTCCTTAAGATAGCAAAAGAAAATAATATATTAGCAGTACTGGATTTAAAGGTTATAAATAAAAAATATTCTGAAATAGTATCGCTCGTTAAAAAGCATTATTCCATGGACTCAGTCGTATTTATGGCCATGGAAAAAGATAAACTTGAAGGAATATATAATGTGGATAATACAGCTAGATTGTGGTACTGTAGAGGAACTGCCGAAACCGGAGCTTACAGCAGATTTGAAAGAGAAAATGTTACAGATGACTTTGCTAGCAAGTTAGAAGGTATTTCGACATTAGCAAAACTAATAGATAAAGACTTAGTCGACTGGGCTCATGAAAAAGGACTTACTGTTGAAATATTCTCATATATAGACATATTATACTCTGACTATTCTACTAGCACTCTTAGGGAATGGGGAGTAGAATATTTCTCAGCAAATGAAATAGATGAAAAATAATAGGTATAAAATATTGGAGGGAGAAAGAATATGAAAATACCATTTAAAAGTGGCAACATACTATTGCCAAAACAGACAGATATGACGAAATGGAGCGTAGTAGCTTGCGATCAATATACGAGTGAACCAGAATATTGGAAGAGCGTTGAAGAAATTGTTGGAGATGCTCCAAGTACATTAAAATTGACATTACCAGAAATATATTTGGAAGGTTCTGATGTGGATGAAAGAATCAAAAATATTAACAATAATATGGAAGAATTGTTAAAGGAAGATTTCTTTCAAGAATATACTAACTCTATGTTCTATATAAGAAGAACTCAAGCAGATGGAAAAGTTAGAGAAGGACTTATTGGTGTAGTAGATTTAGAGGATTACTCTTATGAAATTGGTTCTCAAACAATGATTAGAGCTACAGAGAAAACTGTAATCGAAAGAATTCCACCAAGGGTAAAGATAAGAGAAAATGCTCCTATCGAATTTCCACATATAATGATTTTAATCGATGATGAAAAGAAAGATATCATTGAATCATTACCTAGCACATTAACAGAAGAAGATGTTGTTTACGACTTTGATTTAATGAAAAACGGAGGACATATTAAAGGCTATAAACTAAGTGACAGTACGATTGAGAGTGTCAACGAAAAACTAGAAGCCCTTGCAGATCAGGAATATTTTAATAATAAATATGGTGTGGAAAATAAGGGCGTATTGCTATTTGCAATGGGAGACGGAAATCACTCTTTAGCAACTGCAAAAGCATGTTATGAGGCACTAAAGAAAAATATGAGCGAAGAAGAGTATCTTGCTCATCCAGCAAGATATGCACTTGTTGAATTAGTAAACCTACATAGTCCTGCACTAGAGTTTGAAGCTATTCACAGAGTTGTCTTCGATACCAATCCTACCGAACTAATTTCTGAATTAAAGAAATACTATAATATAAATAGTGATGGAAATGGACAAGAGTTTGTACTAGTGACTCAATCAGGTGAGGAAAAGCTCTATATTTCTAATCCAAAATCAAATATTTCTGTTGGATCAATTCAAATGTTCCTAGATGAATATCTAAAAAATCATGCTGGCAAAATAGACTATATACATGGCGAGGATGTCACTAGGGATCTTACAAAGAGCAACCCAAGTAATGTAGGATTTATCTTCAACGCAATGAAAAAGGAAGAATTATTTAAAACAGTTATTTTGGACGGAGCATTGCCAAGAAAGACGTTCTCTATGGGACACAGTTATGATAAGAGATATTACTTAGAAGGAAGAAAGATAAAATAAAAAACATCTAAAGAGGTTTTTGACGAACATCTATCTAATTCGTATGCTTGTGCGTCAAAGATAGTTGGAAACTATATAGAGTGGTTAAGAAGCCAAGATTTTTATAAAGATACAACTATAATTATCATGGGAGATCATACGATAAATAAGGATTACAATAGAGTAAATAGAAAATTAGCAAAGGACGAAATATTAGAATTCTGTAAAAGAATAAGTTATAACTTTTTTTCACAAAATTATACAAAAATTAATTTTACTACGAATAATCCTGTTTATATTAAAACACTTGAACTTAATGATAAAGACACTTCAATCTGAAGTGTCTATTTATTATAGAAGTTATTTACTAAATCTTCATATGGAACATATTCTTTAATCTCACCAGAATTAATTATGATATCCTCAAGATTTTTAAAAAGTTTTTCCTCGATATATGGATTATCTAGCCAACTGTCAGCTTGTTTATATCTTTCTACAATATCGGTTAAATCGTTAATAGATGTATCAGGAAATTGATCTATTATGATCTCAGAAATTGTTTTAGAATCGTTTTCTTTGACAAACTCAAGTCCTCTTGCAATTGCTTTTGTGAAACCTTCAATTATATCTTTATTTTTTTCTATGTAACTCTTTTTTGCGTTAAACGCAGTATATGGCATCTCACCAGACTTTTCTCCGATAGATGCAACTATGTGACCCAACCCCATTTTTTCTAACTTAGTAGCATTTGGTTCAAATAGGTTTACATAGTCTCCAGTGCCGGAAATAAATGCACTTGTAAGTGAAGCAAAGTCTACAGATGTATTTATTTTTACATCACTTTTAGAAATACTCGTATTTTTTAATGCATTTTCAAAATTTAATTCTGGCATTCCACCAATTCTACCAGCTAGTACTTCGCTTCCTTTTAACATATCCCAATTAAAATTATCAATTTTTTTTCTACTTACGATGAATTGACCATCTCTTTTTGTTAAACCTGCAAATGACTGTATATAATCTTTTGTCTTACCATTATAGACATAGATTGTAGCTTCTGGCCCACAAAATCCAATATCAATATCTCCGCTTAAAACAGCGGCTGCAACATTGTTCGCACCACTTATTAATACGATTTCAACGTCTAAACCCTCTTTTTCAAAATATTTAAGTTCTTTAGAAACATATAGTGGAGCATAAAAAGCGCTGTGTGTTACTTCACCAAGAGTAATTTTCTTTAAATTACTTTTTGTCTTATTATTGCTGCAACCAGAGAATAAAATGCATGAACAAATTATCAAAAATATAAAAACATATAATATTTTTTTCATTTAACCACCTTACAGCGTATTTTATGTATTTTAGAAACAAGTGTTACTGCGATATAACTATTTACAATTAAAAAATGTTTTGTTAAAATATATCTAGAATAGTAGGGAGATGCTAGTATGGAAAGATTTGAAATGATAGGCGATAGTAAACTAATCGAATTCAAAAGCTTTTTAAATAAAACTAAAGAATCGATTGGCAGTTTAATCGATGATATAAAGGAACATATCTCATCTTATGAGACAAGTATTAAAGAAACAGAAGGAGAAATTAAAGAAGCAGAAAACTCTTCTCGCACATGTGAACAAGAAATTTCGAGATTACAGGAGCAGATAAGAGGATTAAAGAAATCTATCGATAATGTTGAAAAAACATATAAAAAGATGGTAGATGCATATTCTTCTACTAGTGAAGGCAGCACCAAAGACATTTATAGTGATATCATCGAGAATGCAAGGGAAAACTGTGAAAGAGACGTTGAGAAGAACAATGCAGAGATAGACAGCATTAATGAAAACATTTATGGAATTAAAAACAACATAAGGGAATTCAATTCTACAATTGACAGATTGAATAGAGATCTTGAAGATTATCAAAAAGAACTAGAAAAGTACAATAGATCTTTACAATATATGCAAAAAGTATATGATGGTGTAATTGAAGATCTAAATGATATTGAGTCTGGAAAAAATTCGAGATCAAAGACTATAGAGAGGACTATAGAACCTATTGTAATCGATGAAAAACCTGTTGTAAATGAACCTGATGACGACAGTGATGAAACGAACAAGGCAAGTGAAGAGTTACAGAGAATTTATGATCTTACGGGTTATAAACCAGAAAAAGACAAACAGGAAGAGGAAGTTAAAGATGAAGTTTCAGAAGAATCTAAGGAGGAAACTGAACCAGTGTACAGTGGAAATCTTGAGAATCTTTTCTTAAATTCGGGAGTTGAAGATTTAAAGATTGAGACTACACCAACATCACCAAATGAAGAATATAACGATAATAAACTTTCAGAATGGGAAGAAATGTTAAACGAAAAAACAATAACATTCGATGAGCCAGTTAAAGCTCCAAGTGAAATAGATACTGTAAATCAATTGCTCAAACCTTATGGAACAACTTATGAAACATTATTAGGATTAATGGATGATAGAATCGAATACAAGGATGGAACAATTCTTCCAGTTACAATTGGAGTTGAAGACATTGTAAAAGCAGTAAACCAAATCGATACAATAGATCTAAAGTCGATGAAGATAGTAGGTCCTAACACAACTATACTTAAAAAGATAAAGAAGATAAAAGAAGGAGTAATGTAGTATGGGATTCTTATATAAGTTTGGATTTACAGATGAAGAAATTAATTCTTTAAAGGAAACTTTGAGCAAGGATATGTACAGTGAGATGGCTTTCTTAAATAAAATAGTTAGTGAAAATTTGGATTACCTAAAATCGTTCGGAGTTACTAACTATAGTCAAGTGTTTGTAAAGTATCCAGAAATATTTATGAGAGATCCGGAATCATTTAAAAATGTGCTTGGCAAGTTTGATAAGGCAGATTTAATAGATAAAGTACTCAAAAATCCAGCGGTTATAAAAAAGATGGTCGATTATGTAGACAATAATTAAAGCCTTAGGGCTTTTTTATTTTATATAAAAATGATATAATAATAGAGAATAGGGTGGTACGCCATGAGAAAATTGTTAATTCTATTAATAGTTCTTTTATCATTTGTCATTAATATTAATGTATGGGCCGCAAACAAATATACGCATGGCGTAATCAAAGGAACTACAAACGTTTATAGTGATGCAAATTTTTCTAAGAGATTGTATAACGACACGGGCAATGCTATAACACTTTATAATGCCGATGTGGTCGAAGTTTTAGATGAAGATACAAAGTATTACAAAGTTTATTTTATTTATTCTGGTTTCTTTTATACTGGTTATATTGCTAAGAATAATGTATTAAAGACTGAATATGAAATTGATGATAACTATATTAATGAATTAGTATCAAAAGGTTTTCCGATGGATTATGCAAAAAAATTGGCAATTCTTCATGCAATACATCCAAATTGGACGTTTGTACCTTCCATGACCGGAAAAGTAAATGGAGGCATGGACTTTAATACTGCCGTAAGCAAAGAAGCCGAAGTCGTCTCTAGAAACTTAATAGACAGCGCTAACACATCTCTTAGATCGACAGAAGATGGTGCTTATATCAATGGGCAGTGGATAGGTTTGAGTGGATCGAGATGGTTTGCTGCAAGTAGACAAACTATTGCGTTCTTTTTAGACCCAAGAAATTTTATGGATGAGTCTCACATGTTCATGTTTGAAAACTTGGGATATAATCCTACGACACAAACTCGAGAAGTTATAGAAAAAATAATTGGTTCTAGCTTTATGAAGGATCCATTTGAATGTATTAGTACATCTAATATATGTTCTATTGGAACTCATTACTATGTCGATTCCTTTTTACAAGCAGGTGTCGATAAAAGTGTGAGTCCTGTCCATCTAGCAACTAGAGTAATTCAAGAGCAAGGCTCAAAAGGATCGATCTTATCATTAGGTAAGGGATATAAAGATCAATACGTTGGTTACTATAACTTTTATAATATAGGAGCAAGTGGAAAAACTGATGAAGAAGTAATTACTAATGGTTTGACTTATGCTTACAATCGAAACTGGAATAATCAACATGCTTCTATTTATGACGGTTCAAGTACTATTGCTTCTAATTACATAAAGTTAGGTCAAAGTACTCTATATTATCAAAAATTTAATACAATACTATTGAATTTTTCGCATCAATACCAACAAAATGTGAAAGCTCCATATTCCGAAGGCTTTAACACGTATACTAGTTACTACAAGTCTTATGATTCACAAGAGGAATGGAATAACGCAATATACGAATTTTTAATTCCAGTATACTCAAATATGCCTGTAAGTACTACACTAGATGTATCAGGAAACGATGATTCAACGTTGCGAATGTTAAATATATCAGAATGCAAACTAAATCCGTCATTTCAATCCAGTGCAAGAGAGTACGATTGTTACTTAAAGAAAGATGTGACTGAAGTCGAGGTAGAGGCGATAGCGACTAATAGCCTTGCAACTGTCGATGATATATCAAAAGTTACTTTAGAAAGTGATGAAACAAGGGTAGAAATAAACGTTACTGCTGCCAGTGGTAGCAAGTCGACATATGTTGTAAATATACATAGAATTGACACAGATGGCTATTCTCCAAATGAAATAGTCAATGGAATTGGGTATAAAATAAACGGCAACTATATTACAAATATATCACAGGGTACAGACTTATCAAATATAGTAAATAGTGTCCAAAATAAATACCATTTTGCTTCTATTAATATTCTTAATGGAGCATCTGGAAAAGTAAAGACAGGTTATAAATTAACTATTACCAACGCCGGCACTACAGGTACATATGGTTTAGTATTATTTGGTGATACGTCAGGCGATGGAGAAATAGACATACGAGACTTGTTAATAATTCAAAAACACCTAGTAAAAGCTAATACTCTTAAAGATGAATATGAGGTAAGCGCCGATGTTAATCACGACGGAATTATAGATATAAGAGATTTGCTATTAGAACAAAAACACTTATTGGGACAATATACTATTTCCCAAGGATAGGAGGAAAAATGAAATATTTGAAGATTTTGCTCTTTGCAATAGTATCGTTTATTTTTGTTGGAAATGTGCATGCGGCTTCAGGTTCAATATCAGTATCCAGTTCTACTAAAATGGCAGTCGTAGGATCTACATTTACTGTTACTGTAAAGGTAAGTTGTTCAGAGGCATTAGGGTCGTGGCAGTTTGGATTAGCATATGATAGTGCCTATGTTTCACTTCAATCTGGTGATACTTCAATCGCCGCATATGGTGATGGACAATCCAAAGTAAAAACTTATACATATAAGTTTAAAGCGATTAAATCTGGAAGTGCATCCATTAGAATTACAGGAGCTTCAATGGTCTCTTGGAATGATGTGAACACATTATTTACGCCTAGCATTTCCAATACTTCGGTAAATGTAAAAACGCAGAAAGAAATAGAGGCTTCTTATAGTAAAGACAACAATCTAAAGTCACTAAGTGTCGAGGGCTTTGAATTGTCGCCAGCGTTTTCTAAGGATGTTACTGAGTATAGCATTAATGTTCCGGATGATGTATTGTCGATAAAGGTGGCTGCACAGGTAAATGATGGAAAAGCAAGCGTACGTGGTACTGGAACGATAGATGTGAGTGAAGGCAATAACAAATTGGAAGTAATAGTAACTGCTCAAAACGGTTCTACTAAAACATATATAATCAATGTTACTGTTAAGGATTTGAATCCAATCGTTGTAAATGTAGATGGAAAGGATTTAAGCGTTGTCAAAAAAGAATCGCTCTTGACTTGTCCAACTGGATATACACCAAAGACCATTAAGATTAACGATATCGATGTTCCAGGATTCATAAGTGAAATTACCAATTTCGTTTTAGTTGGACTAAAAGATGACGCGGGAGAAATTAATCTGTATAGATATGATGAAAAAGGATATCTAAGGTATGTCGAAGTTAAATCGAAAGGATTGACACTGTATCCCGATAATGCTCCTAGTACACCAAAAGGATTCAAAAAGGAATCTATAACTATAAACGATATAAAAATGACTTCATATACCAGTGAAAACATTGGTAAAAAAGTTTTAATATATGCGATAAATGTAGAAAACGGTTATAGGGGATTCTATTTATATGATAAAGATGAAAATTCCTTTGTTAGATATGATGAGAAAACACTAGAAATACTAGATAAGAAAGATAAAGAGAATAAATTTATCATACTTGCAATGTCTTTGATGTCTTTAATACTATTATGTATCTCGATAGTATTGGGAAGAAATTATACTAAAATTAAAAAAGCAGTTGTCAAAAAGACAACAAATGAAAAAGAGAACAGTCCTACAAAGGAAGATTAGTTCTCTTTTTTCTTGAAAAACTAAACCATGTATTGTATAATCATTTATAGAATAGGTGAAGATATGAAGAATAATAGAGAAGTTATAAGACATTGTCCTCATTTTTATACTATTATAAATTTCGAATATTACGGTAACGATGTGGTATCTGAAAAGTTAATCGAAGTATATGAAAAATATATTTTTGCGTGCGATATGAATATCCCAGAAAACGTAAACAAAGTAGAAAAGTTAGATACTATACTATATAAATACATAACTGATTACAGCTTTAGAGAACAAGTAAAAAGTGATATAACGAAGGTTCGCGTAAAAAGAGGAGAAAACGTACTAGATGTAGTTGTAAGCGCGATAATAAATTTCTTCGATAATTACGAAAAATACAAATGTAGAAAAGTACAAGTTACTAGGTGGATATAATGGATGAAGATTTTAAAGATGTATATTCATCTAAAAGTAAGCTTACAACTATAGTTATAGTATCTATCATCTTGGGCCTTGTAGCGTTTGGCTATTTTTTTGTCTATTCTAAATACAAGTTTACTTTAAAGACAATTAAACATGAAATTGGGACTCCACTAAGTGTCGACGTAAACGACTATTTGAGAAAAAAACTTGTTGATACGGCAGGTTATAAGTTAGATACTTCTGGTGTAAACACTAGTGAAGTTGGGACATATGAGTATAAGATAAAATATAATAAAATCGTTAAAAAGGGCAAAATTCAGGTTCTAGACACCACTCCACCAGATTTTAAAGTTAAAGATAAGATCGAAGTAGAAGCTGGAGATGTAAATTTCTATCTTAGCGATACTCTTTCGAGTTGTACTGATGCTTCCATGCCTTGTTTCGTAAATTTTAGTGATGAAAACGATTCTGAAAAATTAAATACACCCGGAGAATATGACATAGATATAATAGTTGAGGATTTATATAAGAATAGTAAAACATCTAAAGTGCATATAACTGTCTTCGAAAAAGGTACACTTGTAAAAGACGAAGAAAAAGACTTGGAATTTGCATCTAGTTCATCACCATTAACAGACTTTAATGATGATTATTATGTCAAATTCGATAAGGCAATCGCAGATAATACCGATGAAATAGAGGATATTATTTCTAGCATTACTACTGAAGACATGGAATCATATGTAAATAGTAACTATCCTGGATTTAGAATAACTGGTTCAGAAGTGATTAAAATGCATAACAAGAGTAACTACGTAATAGGTTTAGTTGTCAAGTTGACTATTAGCAATGGTTCAAGTAGAGTTGTGTACATGAAAAAGTAAGAATACATCTTACTTTTTCTTTATATGGCTACAAAAATGTGTTATACTTCAATTATAGAATAGAGTGATAGTAATGAAAAATAGAGGCTTTATTGCAACATCATTAATATATTCATTTTTCTTAGTATTTTTAGTATTATTGGCAGTAATCTTAAATAGTATGATTTTCAATAATCGTATACTCAATGTGTATAACAAATCCATAATGAATAAACTCAATAAAGAAATAGATAAGACTTCGGATGAACCATCATATGTCAAAGATGATTTAGAGATACTAGATATTAGGCCACAAACAGGCACACCTAATTTTAATTCGGTTGCAACGACTAATGAGGGCGTTTTTATTGCAGAGGATAATCATGGTACAAGTTACTACTATCGCGGCAATATAGACAATAACTATATGGTTTTTGGCCATAAAACTGGCGATCCTGATGATGGGCATCCACTATATTGGAGAATAGTTAGAATTAATGGAGATGGTTCTCTAAGGCTCATGTACGAAGGATATATGGATAGAAGAAACTTGATAAAAGATTCTATTGGAAACGTGGCATGGAGTACTAGTACTTCATCTGTTGGAATACATCAGGCCTTTAATAGAACACTAAATACGTTTTATACGGACAGCTTTTTAAATACAGAATATGAAGCATATATCAGTGATTCTGGTTTTTGCTCTACTATTGCATCTAAAACGAACAACCCGGAAAACTGTTCTATGAGAGATGGAAACATAACTTGTGGTGGCCAAGCAATGGAAATTACAGATTTTTCAGATTACGACAAAGTGGCAACATTTGGTCCAACTGCTATTGGAGCTAGTCCATCTCTAAAGTGTGACAAGGCAAATCAATATACTGTATCAACTATTAACGGGAATGGTTATTTAACATATCCAATAGGTATAATAAGTTCTAACGAAATAGTCATGGCTGGTGGCAGATACTTGCAGGAAAACAGCAACAAATATATTAATGAAGATTTTTACTTGTACAAACAGGAAGACTATTGGACCTCTGCTCTATTTACCAAAAAAACCAATAGCGGCGGAGGAGGATCTCTTATGTCAATTAGATTTTTAACTGGCAAAATAACTCCAACAGAACCAACAGATCCGTCAGCTGGTAGTACTGGAAACTACGTTTTAACGTATTCTACAGATGGATCACTAATTGAAAAGAGTATTAACGATGCAAAAATAGGTGTATACCCTGTAATTAATGTAAAAGAGGAGTATATTTCAACCATTGAAGGGGATGGAACTATAAATAATCCATTTATAGGAAAATTAGATAGGTGAAGATATGAAAAATAAGGGATTTGTATTACTAGAAACAATTGCTGTACTATCTATCATATGTATTACACTTGTCACCCTATATAGTGCTTACATAAGAATTATTAAAAATGTAAAAGAGCGAAGTTTCTATGATAATACGGAGTACATATATAAGACAAAATTAATTGGAGATTTACTATCTAGTGATATTAGTAGTGAAGATATAAAAGATAAAGATATTTTTATATATTGTAATACTGCCGTATACAGAACTCAAGCTAATCCTAATCCAACATTGGTTACATGTAATAGTGATTCGATGAAATATAAGAACTTATTTACTGCGATGAATGTAAAAGGTGTTTATATTACAACTTGGAATACGAGAGAAATAGATTCGATGTCATATATAGAGGTTGAACCAACCACACAGAAATATTTAAACCATATTAACGATAAGAGAGGTACAGGATATAAAATTATAGTAATGTACAGTGATAGAGTATCACCTAAAAAGTATCAATACGCATCACTTAGGTTTGTTCCTGAATCATAGGGAGTGTGAAAAAAAGTGAACAAGAAAGGTTTTACGTTAATTGAATTGTTAGTTATCATTGGGCTTTTGGCATTGATGGCAGGACTTTTTTCAGTCAACATGGTGCAAATATTAAATAAAACCAACTCGGATTCAGAAGAGGAAGGCTATTCAGAGCTAATCGCGGCGACAGATGTGTACTTGGCAATTAATAAAGAAAAACTAGCCTTGCTACATAATGGCGAATCCAACAAGATTAAAATACCAATTAAAAGTTTAAAAGATGAAGGTCTTATCAGTAGGGATTATTCTATAAATGGAAAAAAGATTCGAGATGATATGTCTATAGTCGTCATTTTAGGTGACAAAGGTGAACTTGAAATAAGTATTGAAAAGAGTTGAACATAATGAATAGAAAAGGTTTTACATTAGTCGAATTATTAGCTATTATCATGCTTTTAACTATTTTAGTTGTCTTGATAATTACAAATGTAACTGGACCTTTAGATAGTTCTAATAGTACTATAGAAAATTCGCAGATAAACGTACTTTTAGCAGCAGCAAAAAACTACGCAGAAGATAATATTAATGATTATGCAAGTTGTACATACAATACTAATCTGCCAATACCAAGCTTGTGCTCAATAAGTACAAGAGTGCTTGTCGATGAAGGATACTTGAATGAAGAAGAGATAGATAGATTAGATGACAAACACACCATAATAGCATGTTACAATTCTGACAACACTACTATTTCTGTGTATTATAAGGATAAGAGAACAGCCGACTGTAAAGATGTTGAATCTCATAGGATTCATATAGAACCACAGATAATGTCTACTTATTACTTAGACACGGCTACTTTGTCGACAAACATATCGACAAACGGCGTATTTGAATCTTTTGTTTGCGAGGTTAGTCCAGATGATTTCGAACGCTCAAGCTGGGCTACTTGTACCATTTCAAGCGACCATAAATCGATGTACATCCAATATTATGGAAGAGAAGATTTTCCTTATTTGAGTTCTCAAAATTTGACCATAAGAATAATAGGTAAATATAAAGATGAAAACGATAATGAAAAAGAACTAACGAAGAACTTTAGGTTAGTTATATTTAAATAGGCGAGGGATATCATATGAATAGAAAAGGCTTTACAGTACTCGAATTGTTAGTAAGTATCATAATATTATCAGTAGTTTTGACATTTGCTATGAATTTATTTTTAAGAGTGCGTGCTTCATATACTACAGAGAAAAAAAATATCGAGATGGAAGTGTCTAAAAGCATTGTGATAGATACAGTCATGAGTGACGTATACGAATATGGTGTTAGCAGCGTAAATTGTGTTGGAGATAATGTTACAATAAATTTTAATACAACTCCCGTCACTAAAAAAATTCTCGCTTTTAACAAAAGTGACGCTTCATACGATTATATAACATACAGAGATAATGCAAACGTAATTATGTCTAGAAGGCTACCAAAGGGCAGTCTAAAAAGTGGACCTATATGTAGATCAAGTCTTGGACTGAGTGAGGGCGCAATTACAAATATCTTCTATAGAATAGAGGATGACAATAAAAACGACTATTCCATAGATATGTTCCTACCGGCATAGTCACCCTGATAAATATCATTATCTATCAAATATCTATCAATTTTGTTTAAAAGTGTAAACTTACCTACAAGCCACTCTGGTTTGTAGAGTTTTTTTAAATCGGGATTACTTATTATTCTGTGAATTACTATATTTTTATCTAAGTACTGTAATTGTTTAGCGACGATTGTAATATAATCTTTCTCAGTCAGCAATTTAAAAGGATAGTTCTCATATATATTGTAAAATTTCGTATCTTTTTCAATGTATAACATGTGAATTTTGATTCCAGATATTCCCAATGAATTTACATATTTTGCTGTGTCAATCATCATCTTTGGAGTTTCATTTGGTAACCCATTTATTATGTGAACTACTATGTCTATTCCCAAATTTTTAAGTTTTTTAACTGCGTGAGTAAATTCATCTCTAGTATGATTTCTATTAATCGATTTAAGTGTTTTATCATGACAAGATTGAAGCCCCAATTCAACTGTCAGATATGTTCTTTTAGATAAGTCTTTTAAATAAGAAAGAACTTCTTCATCTAAACAGTCGCATCGTGTTCCTATATTAATTCCAACTACATCACTAATTTTTAGTATTGGCTCATATATTTCTTTTAATTTATCAACACTTGCATATGTATTTGTACCAGCTTCGAAATATAAGATATATTTTGGATTTTTCCACTTATTTGACAACAGTTTTTTCATCTTTTCTATTTGTACTATTATGTCGTCGTTTTTATCTCCAATATATGGCGTCTTACTACAAAAAATACAACCGCCAACACCTTTAGTTCCATCTATATTTGGACAGGTAAAGTTGGCATCTAAACTTAATTTTACGATTTTGCAACCAAATTTTTTCCTATAAAAGTCATTTAAAGTATAGTAATGTTTGTCCAATTTGCTTCACCAAAAGTATTTTACCATATTTTTATTTTTATGGTATAATAATAAAAGAATGGAGGACTGACATGAAGAAAAGTATTATGTTATTGATAAATGGCTTTGGAATTGAAAAAAAAGACTCAGTAGAAATATACAGTGCTTCTCTAATGCCAGCGTTAGATTCATTAACTAAAAAATATATATTTGGAAGTCTTGAAGCTCCTGTAAGCGACTATAACAATGGATATAGACTCTTTAGCATTTCTCAAGAAAAGACTATCGAACAAGATGTTGTAGATAAAGCGATAGAAGATAAATCGATATCTAATATAGATGGAATGAAAAAGTTACAAGCAGAACTTCCTTCTGGAAATAAAATCCATATATTTTATGTAGTAGAATCTGGACGAAAACTGATGCAGGTTAGGGACTTATTACATCTTATCAATCCTTTGAAAGATAAGACTGTGTACCTCCATATAGTTTTTAGCAGCTCTGATGTAAATGGTTACGATGAAATTGAACGCATTTTATCTAAGTTAGCATTTGAACTTGGTGAATATTCTAAACTTGGAATTATCGTTGGAAAAGATAAATTAAACGATGAGAACATTGATAAAACCGTACTTGGCAAGTATGGTGAGCATTGGGGAGAATATGCAAAGAAGATAGAAATATTAAAAAGAGACGTAGTCACACCAAATGAAGTTTCAGCATTTTTTATAAATAGTGGTTTTGAGTTCAGTAATCAAGATAGAGTTTTATTTTTAAATTATAGTCAAGTAGATTTTACTAGCATATTAAATGTTCTATCTGTTAATAACGCCGAATTATACAGTTTATTTGAAATGCAAGGATGCTCAAATCTATTTGAAAGAGGCGAGAGTAGTGTAGATTGTTTTAATAGTAAACTACTTAAAATTAATAAAAAAGTCTTATTTTTGACAGATAAGGAAAAAATAAACGATATAAACTATTATTTAAATGGAATGCAAACTAGAATAATTCCTAATGTAACTTATGCCGTAAGAAATCTAGACTTCTTAAAAGATAAGGAAAGTTTATCCAAAATATTTAACGACTCTTATGATGGTCTAATAATAGATTTCAACATAGGAAATTTGACAAAGGTAGATGAAATAAAGGGTAATCTAAAAGATATAGACTCGATTATAAAACCTTTGGAGGAATTTTCTTTGGAAAATGGTATCTTATTTATGATAAGCAGTCTTTTTGGAATGCATGCGATAGTAATGGACGGAGCAATGCAAAAGACAGTCAATTTTTCAGGAAGAGTTCCTTGCATTGTCGTGAGTAAAGATTACTTAAAAAGTAATTATTCTATATCTGATAAAGATACATACGATCTATCTACTGCCTTTTTATCTAGTATAAGTGATACACAAATTGGTAGTGGAATAATTCATAAAAAGTCATTCTTAGAACAACTATTAAAAAGATAGGTTTAAATTTAAACCTATCTTTTATTTCATACTGTCGAGTTTAACACTTACTAGTTTTGAGACACCTGACTCTTGCATCGTTATTCCGTATAGTGTATTTGCATATTCCATTGTCTTCTTCTTATGAGTTATGACTATAAATTGAGTTTTGTTTTCATATTCTTTTAAATAGTTACCAAATGTATCTACATTTGCTTCGTCAAGCGCTGCCTCAACTTCATCTAATATGCAAAAAGGTACAGTTTTAACATTCAATATTGCAAATAGTAGGGCAATTGCAGTAAGGGTTTTTTCTCCACCACTCAATAGTGAAATACTCTTTAGTTTTTTACCAGGTGGTTCAGCGATGATGTCTATACCTGTTTCTAACATATCTAAGGGATTGGTTAACACTAACTCTCCATTTCCACCCTTAAATAATTGTCTAAAGACTTTCTTAAATTCAGAATTGACCTGATTAAATGTACTAGAAAATTCTTCAATCATAGTTTTGTCCATGTCATCAATAATTTGAAGTAAATCGTCTATCGATGACTTTAAATCATCCCTTTGATTAGATAGGAAAGTATATCTTTCATTGACACGCTCAAATTCGCTTATAGCGCCTGTGTTTACTTCACCTAAGTCTTTAATATTTCTCTTTAACTCTTGTACTTTTCCTCTCGAACTCTCGATATCAGGATTAATTCCATATTCTATCTTAGCTCTCTCATAAGTAATAGAGTATTCATCATTTAATCTGATTAATAGATTATCCAGCTTAATATCTAGTTTCCCAATGGCAACATCTATCTGATTCAAATCACTTACTAACTTGTTATAAGTTGAATTTACTTTTTTGTTTGCGAGTTCCAATTCGGAAAGTTCATCATTTGTACTAGATTTTTTATCTTTTAAACTGTCGATGATCTCTTGTAAAGAATTTTTTTCACTCGTCTTTTCATAGTAAGCATTTAGTACTCTATCGAGTTCTTTATCAAGAGCCCCGGATTTTAAATTATTAGTTCCATCTAATTCTTTTTTCTTATTAGAAATATTTTCTTGAATGGAATCTATATTTGACATTTTAGTCTTTATGACGATATTGGAAGTAGTAATAGAATTGGTTAGTTCATTCATCATGTTCTCATTTAAATTTAAATCTTTTGCTAGACTTTCCAATTTTCCATTTTTATAGTCTATTTCCTCATTCAACATTCCTAGGGTGTGTTTAAGACTAACAAGAGTAGCTTTTTCATTGATAGTATTTTTGTTATTCTTCTTATCACCACCACTCATAGAACCACCAGCATGAAGTATTTCTCCATCCAAAGTAATAACCCTGTAAGAATAATTTATTTCTTTACCGATTTTGTTCATATCATAGATATTGTTAACAACTATTATATTGCCAAGTTGGTTAGAAACTATATTTTGATATTTTGTATCATATGTCACTAGATTTGATGCGATGTCCACAAATCCTGAATATGATTTTACTTTCTTTAAAGTATCTGTATCTATGTATTTAGACTTGATGATATTCATAGGAAAGAATGTCGCTCTACCTAAGTGGTTTTCTTTTAGAAAATTAATAGCTTCTGTTGCAGATACTTCATTATCACAGACGATGACATTCTGGTTATAAGATAATGCTGTTTCTATTGCAGTAGAATATTTTTCTTCTACGTCTATTAGACTACCGAGTGTTCCATGAAGCCCTTTTAATCTCGGATTCGCTAGGCATTGTTTTACAGGTGCTGGCACTAAAGAATCATTTGCAATATTTGACTCTAATATATCTATTCTATTCTTAGTCTCTCCGAGCAATTTAGATTTAAGTGCAACTTCATTTGAAAGATTATTTCTAGATGCTATCAATTTTTTGTGTTCTAGTTCTAGTTCCGTCAATTTTTGATTTTGACCAGATAAATTTTCTTCTTCTATTTTTAATTCTTGCTTTAATACTTTAACATTGTTTTCTAATTCTAATATAGCTTCCTTTAAAGAAATAATATTTGCACTTAATTTGACATCATCGACTTCATATTTTTTTCTTTCCGAAATGACTTGTTTCTCTGCCTCCAGCGAGCTTATCTCTTCGGTAATTTCTAAAAGTTTAGCACTTTTAGCATTGATATCTTGATCGAGTTTGATAATTGTGAGTTTCAACTTCTCAATTTTCGCATCATCTTTACTAGATGACATATCTATTTCACTTATCTCTTTTTCAATTACTTCCTTATTCTTTTTTAAATTGTCGTATTCACTATTAAGCTTAGAAATATCGTTTATTAGTAGTGAGACTTCCAACTGTTCGAGTTCCTTTTTAAAGCTTAAATACTTACTTGCTTTTTCTTTTTGTTCTCTAAGTGGTTCCAAATTGACTGATAACTCATTAATTATTAAGTCTATTTTATTTAAATTGTCATTTGTCTTATCTAATTTTTTTAGACTGTCTATTTTTCTTTTCTTATACTTAAGTACGCCGGCAGCTTCTTCAATAATTACGCGCCTGTCTTCTGGTCGATTGTTAAGAATTTCTCCGATTCTACCTTGTCCAATGATACTGAATGCTTCCTTACCTGCGCCGGTATCTAGAAATAAGTCAGTAATGTCTTTAAGTCTTACTCTTGCTCCATTGATAGTGTATTCGTTATCTCCAGAGGAATATACAGTTCTTTTTATTTCTAATTCGTCAAAATCGCTTTTTAAATAGTGGTCTTTATTGTCAAAGATTAGAGACACACTCGCTCTAGTCAATGGCTTTCTAGAACTAGATCCTTGAAATATTACATCGCTCATAGCATTATCTCCACGCAATGCTTTTACGGACTGTTCTCCTAAGACCCATCTAACTGCATCTACAATGTTAGATTTACCGCTTCCATTTGGACCGACAATGCCTGTTATGCCATCTTTAATCTCTATATCAATTTTATCTGCAAACGACTTAAAACCGTATGCTTTAATACTTTTGAGTTGCATATTAACACATCCTTATTTTACACTTTTTCTATAGGCATCGAATGCTGCCTTTTGTTCTGCTTCTTTTTTGCTCTTGCCGGTACCTGTACCAAAAATCATATCGTTTATTACTACATTTACCACATAAGTTTTGTCGTGGGCAGGGCCAGATTCCTTGACGAGTTTATATTCTAAAGACTTTTTATCAGTTTGAACCATCTCTTGTAATAATGACTTGTAGTCCGAATAAAACTTGATGCCTTTTTCGATATAAGGCGTAATTATACTCAATATATATTTTTTACTTTCCTCATAACCGTAGCTTAAAAATATTGCACCTAAAATTGCTTCGAAAACATCTGCGATAATCGTTTCGTTTACATTATGTATCTGACCATTTCCAACTTTAATATATGGAATAAAGCCTAATGCTTTAGAGTATTCATATAAGGCATGCTCACATACATAACGAGAACGTATCTTAGTCATTTCTCCTTCTTTATACTTGCCAGTAGAGTAAAAGTATTCACTAGTTATTAACTCCAATACAGCATCTCCCAAAAACTCCAGTCTCTCATAACTTTCGACGTTGTGCTCATTGGAATATGATGAGTGAGTTAAAGCAGTCTCAATATTAGACACTTTGTTTACATCTAAACCAAACTTATTTAAGAAATTCATATTTTTCACCGTATTCATTATACTACTAAATAGGGTATAATTACTAGATTAATTTTTTTATGGTTTTACAAAAGTATTTTTTTATAGTAAAATTAATTTATCAAAGTAGGTGTCGTTTATGAAAAAAAAGATATTATCCATTGTTTTTTTACTAACCGTGATGTTTAGTATGACAGGATGTATTATTAAGAGGGATAATCTAGAAAATGTAGATATATATACTACGGTTTATCCAATAGAGTATTTAGTAGATACACTTTATGGCTATAATTCGAATGTATTGAGCATTTATCCTGCAGAGATAGATTTGTCTAGCTATAAGCTTACTAAAAAGCAAATAGATAAATATTCTAAGGGCGAACTATTTATTTATAATGGGTTATCTAACGAAAAAAGTATTGCAAGAGATCTATTAAATTCAAATACGAGTTTAAAGATTATTGATGTATCTCAAGGATTAGAGTTTACATATTCTACAGAAGAGCTATGGTTAAATCCTAGAGATTACTTAATGATGGCTCACAACGTCAAAAATGGAATTGAAGAATATATTAGTAATAAATATATAATAGAAGAGATAGATAAAAATTATGAAAGTCTAAAATACTTGATAAGCAGTATCGATGCTGAATTAGAAACTATACCAGAAAATGCCAAAGATAAGAATATCATTATTGCAAGTGATTCACTTTCTTTCCTTGAAAAATACGGATTTGTTTTGACTAACGTCGATAATACAAAAGGAGAAGTACCAAACACTGTAATTCAAAAAGCAAAAAAACTAGTGCAAGGAAAGACAGTTAAATATGTATTCTTATTGGATACTATGGAAGAAAGTGATGTAGTTAAAGATTTAGTTAGCGCCGGCGCTGAAGTTGTTAAAGTTAGAAGTATGAGTATAAAAAAAGAGACTGATAAAGAAAATGGCGTCAATTATAAGACGATGATGCAGGACATAATGGAAGCACTAAAAAAAGAAGTTTACGAAGAGTAAACTTTTTTTTAAAACTAGATTCCAATATCGTTAATTTCACTGTCTGTCGATTTCAACTCCAAATACAAAGATATTCCCCCAGCAGTTAAGAATAGAATAGAGGTTATGACATTTATAAGAGTATCCCTATTTTTATTAGAATTATACCTTTTAAATGAAATAAAGATAAAATAAATATAGATAAAAAAAGCTATTGTTAGTACTACTAAGTTGACACTATGAAACTCCGTCAACTTTTTTTTATCGTGCGTAAGAGTATATTCTTTTTCTAGTTTATTAGAGTACAAAGCTGCCACTGATATAAAAATATAAATATACCAAACCAAGTCGTCTAAATTTAATGCACTTATTTTTGATGATGTAGTATCACTCATACAATAATCATATGCAATCAATAAAACTATATTGAAAAAGAATGTTTAAAATTATATAATCTTAATAGAGAATAGGTGATAATATGAAAAAAATCATGGACGGAAATGAAGCTGCTGCAAGCATTGCTTACCTTTTTAGCGACCTTGCGAGTATATATCCAATAACGCCTTCAAGTCCGATGGCGAGCACTGTAGATAAAGAATCGATTTCTGGATTAAAAAATCTTTTTAATAGTCCAGTAAAAGTTATAGAAATGCAATCAGAAGCAGGTGCTGCTGGATGTATGCATGGAGCACTATGTGCTGGCAATTTTGCTTCGACGTTTACTGCAAGCCAGGGATTGTTGTTGATGATTCCTAATATGTATAAGATTGCAGGAGAAGAACTACCAGGTGTCATGCATGTTGCAAGCAGAACAGTAGCGACACATGCACTATCCATTTTTGGTGATCACTCTGATGTCTACAGTGTTAGAGATACCGGATGGTGTATGTTATCATCTTCTAGTGTACAAGAGGCTCACGATTTGGCTGCAGTTGCTCACTTGTCTGCAATTAAAAGCTCTTTACCATTTTTGCATTTTTTCGATGGTTTTAGAACGAGTCACGAGATAAATACAGTAAATGTATTAAATAGTGAATTGTTGAGCAAATTAATAGATAAAAATAGAGTAAAAGAGTTTAGAGATAGATCGTTAAATATTAATAGACCATATACTAAGGGGACTGCCCAAAATGAGGATATATATTTTCAGTGTGTAGAAGCCAGAAGCAAAGACTACGACGGAGTATATGAGAATGTTTCATACTACATGAAAAAAATAAATGAAATTCAAGGAACTGATTATGCTCCATTCAACTATTACGGAGTAGATAATCCTAAATATGTAATCGTAGCAATGGGAAGCGTTACATCTACAATTAAGAAAGTTATAGACAACTTAAATAAAGACAATCGTTCACTTGGATTAGTTACAGTACATTTGTATAGACCATTCAATAAAGAAGCTCTTTCTAGGTTATTACCTAAGAGTGTTAGAAGAGTAGCGGTTTTAGATAGAAGTAAATCACACGGAAGTGCTGGTGAACCACTCTATCTAGACGTTTCTTTAGCGCTTAAAGATACGAACATAGAAGTATATGGTGGAAGGTATGGTCTTTCTAGTAAAAATGTAACACCTAGTGATATTTATGCAGTATATGAAATGCTAGAGACAAATCCAAAAGATAATTTTACTGTTGGAATTATTGATGATCTATCTAATACATCACTACCATCAAATGATTATAAGTGTCCTTCAAGTGCAAAAGAAATCGTAATATATGGTTACGGTTCCGATGGTATGGTTGGAGCATCAAAAGACTTATTAAAAATACTCGGTACAGTAAAAGATGAATTTGTACAGGGATATTTTCAATATGACTCTAAAAAAAGTGGTGGTGTAACAGTATCTAACCTAAGATTTGATACTAAAAAAATAGAGGAACCATATTATTGTACCGAACCCAACATTTTAGTAGTGACAAAAGATATATATTTAAAGAAATTCAGAGTTACAGAAAACATTAGACAAAACGGAGTCATGATTATAAATACTACTAAAGTTGCAGACAAAATTGAAATGTTAGATGCCATTAAAAGAGACTTGAAAGAAAAAAATGTGACTCTATTTACTATAGATGCTGAAAAAATTGCAGAAAGAAATAATCTAAAGGGAAAGATAAGCATGATTTTTGAAGCAATATTATTAAGACTGTTGAAAGTAGATGATTACCAAAGTGTCTTAATAGAAAGCATTAAGAAAAAATTTGCAACAAAGGGAGAAAACATAGTAAACTCAAATATTCAATGCGTCAAAGAGGCTGTCGCTGGGCTTTCACCATTTAGCGGTTCACTGTCTGAAACTGGATTTAATTTAGAAACAAATGACATAATAGATGTGATTAACGAACGCAATGGTGATAGCATTTCAGTCGCATCTCTATTTGACTATAGATATGGCGATTTTCCATCTTCTACGACAAAATCTGAAAAAAGGGATGTCTCTACACTCGTTCCGGTTTGGAATAAAGAAAATTGTATCCAATGTGGTATGTGCTCAATGGTATGTCCACATGCTGTGATTAGACCATTTATAGTAGAAAGTGATAGTACATATAAGGATGAAGCAATTTCATTGATCGGTGATAAAGACGGCAAATATAAATATATAATTAGTGTCAGTGAGGCAGATTGTACAGGATGTGGGGCTTGTATAAACGTGTGTCCTGGTAAAAAAGGAGAGAAGGCACTGCAATTTGGAGAAAAAGATGCAAGAAGACAGACACTAGCTAATACACTATTTAATTTTTATAAAAATCCTACTCTCTACGATAAATATTCAATAAAAGGTTCTCAGTTGGAAAAACCTGGATTTGAATTCTCTGGAGCTTGTGCCGGATGTGGAGAAACACCATATATTAAGATCCTAACACAGCTCTATAAAGATAGATTGATTATCGCAAACGCAACAGGATGTTCTAGCATATATGGTGGAAGTATTCCATCTACTCCATACAGCACTCCTTGGGCAAATAGTCTATTTGAAGATAATGCCGAATTTGGTTATGGTATCTATTCCGGTTATAAAGTAATCAGAGAGCGAATTAAAAACATCATGCAAGATGCAATGGACGGTGAAACACCTGTCGTAAAAGAACTATTCGAAGAGTGGATTAATAATATGGATGACTATGATGTTACTAAAAAAGTTAAGGACTCACTAAAGGGTGAAAATATTCCTCATGAATTGGAAGAATTGTTTGATTACTTAGAAAAGCCATCCGTTTGGTGTATCGGCGGAGATGGTTGGGCATACGACATAGGATTTGGCGGAATTGATCACGTACTAAGTACAAATGAAGATATCAACATTCTAGTACTAGATACAGAAGTTTATTCTAATACAGGTGGACAAGCATCTAAGTCGAGCCGTCTAGGACAAATCGCAGAATTTGCCAGTTCTGGTAAAAAGACCGATAAAAAGGATTTATTTAAAATAGCAATGAGTTATCCTAATTGTTATGTTGCAAGCATTAGCATGGGCGCAAATATGATGCAAACGATTAAGGCATTCAAAGAAGCGGAAGAACACAAAGGCCCTTCGATAATAATTGCATACTCTCCATGTATAGAGCAAGGAATAAAAAAAGGAATGGGATGTGCGATGAACGAACAAAAATTAGCAGTCGATTGTGGATATACAATGCTCATGAGATATGACGGAGTAAACTTGACAGTAGACTCCAAAGAACCAGATTATGAAAAGTATGAC
>CAMOYI010000007.1 GCA_946629885.1 uncultured Mycoplasmatota bacterium
AATTATCTAAGTATATTTCTCTATCCTTTATTTCGAATAAATCATACTTTTGATCATTATTGATTGTGTCTGTACCAATTGTTGTACAGTTTTTACTCCTCTTATCACATATTGTGAATAAACTATCTACGATTCCACAAAATGTACATAAATTATCTCCGCACTTACAGTCATCCGGAGGAGTTGGAATGACAGGTGATGCAGCAAGCACATTTATCTGAATAGCCAACATAAGTAAAATAATAAATAATATTTTCTTCATATTTTTTCCTCTTCTATAATTACTTTTTAAATATGTCGAATAGTCTATTTGACGATTCACCAGAATTATTTATTCCAAGCTTAGCAAGGAAACTATCCAACACCATTTGATGATCTTTTCTCTCATCTAGTGGAGGTATATTATAAAACATTTGTACTTTCGCTTCGTATTCGAACTCTTTTACATCGCTTACAGTAAGTAAACTCTTATTTAAGACAATCTTTTCATTCTTTATCTTTTCAAGAGCTTGTCTATCTCTTCTCATAAGAGTATTTAGTTTAATAGTACTTGGTTCAAGTAAATAGATGACGTCGTCACAAATATCTTTAGTTTCAATTCCAGAGTTGTTAATATCTATGAAAACGTACTCGAACTGCTTAAACTTGGCTTTTACGCTGTCTAGTTTTTCACTTGTAACACTCATGAGCTCACCATCATTAAAGTAACTAAAGTCATTTGAATTTAATTCTATAGCAAGCACTTTTTTACTCTTAAGCTGTTTTTTTAACATGTATATTAGTGTCGTAGCGCCTGCATCTAGAGTTAAGTCCTTAAATCCGATTACCCTAGTTCTGGTACTAGAGCTAGTGGTTTCACTAGTAGCATTTGAAGACATTGGTGCAATATAAGTATTGCTAGTTGGTTTCTCTTGTTTTGTTTCATTTAATTTGGATTCGTCTTCGCTTGCTAAATCGTGATATTGAGCGACATCTCTATAGCTGTTCGGATTTTCCATAAGATATGTAATTCCAGATAATTCTCTTGTAAAATTGTATATTCCTAAACTTATAATTTTAGAGAGATATGAGTTAGTTATTCTAGGATCATCATCCAAGAATAAAACGATTTTAGAGGCATCTAAGCTTGCGCTAAGTTTTTGTAAATTAGAAACGTTAAATCTATCTTTTATAGCAGTTATATCGATTATCATTCTATTGAAATAGAAATTAGAAAAAGTGCTGATTATATCATCAACACTAAATTCACCATCCATTTTTTTAATGACGTCAATATTTAAGCTTGATAGAGCTTCTTTGGCTTTATTAGAGATTATGACATTCATTATTATTCCCCTTTACTAACAAGTTGGATTTGCGAAGTCATAAATTAACTTCGAATCCCCTTTTACTTTAAATTGAGTTAAAACGTTTATAACTGGTAAATCGAAGTTGAAAAATGTTACAACTTTATAGTAGGATGCACATGCATTAAGTTCATTAGAATTATTAACTGCTAATCTATAGATACAAGCATTGCATAATCCATCTGTTGCGTTGTAACTATTGATACAAAGTGGTTCTTCCCAATCTGCATCTTCACCATCTTCGCTTTCGATTGTTTTAGGACACTCACCTCTTGCAATATATCCTTGAGAAACTAGATAATCCGATATCTTTTGCTGCGAACTGTCCTTGTAACCTTCGTTTTCTTCAATCATGTTGATAATGTGATTTTTAATTCTGAAAGCTTTAGCATAGTTAACAGAGATAGCCAAGTATGCTGTAAAAATCACAATAAACGTCAAGCATATCGAAAATATCCAAGTAGCACCTATTGACTCTCTCATTTAACTCATCCCTTTATTATTTATTAGTCGTTATCTTGTTCATTTAAATAACAAGTAAATTGTTGTCCGTCTGCCTGATCCGCGTTGCAAACTTTCGATTTGTTGCCTGTTGGACAACCGTTACTTCCGGTTGTAGTTCCACAACAAACTGTTCCGTCATTATAGCCAGGGCCACTGTTACATGCCTGATTCAACTGAATGCTTGTTCTCAATCTTGGATAAATAATTGCGACAAATAGTGTTGATATTGCTGCGATTGCAACTATTGTAATTACTGTTGTACTTAATTCTCCTGTAGCTTCTTTCATATAAATAAATCATCCTTTCTCTTCTATTATTTCTAATAATTATTATAGAATAAATCTAATCATTTATCAATCTAATTTTATATATTATGTAAATCTAGATTGAGAAGGTCATTAGGATTGCAACGACCATCAAAATCATTACTCCAACACCTGTTGCAACTAACATAGTCATGGTTTTACTTTCCATTTTCTCTAATCTGGTTTTATACTTTGTCTCACGAGATTTTTGCTGTAAATTGGATATTGTTTTTGAAAAAGTCATGAGTTGTTCTTGCTTATTTTCCTGTTTTCCCAAACTTAATCTGTAGAGTAATCTCATCATTCTCATTGAGTCTCTTACTGGATAGTCCCTTGCAAACTGCATGTATGGTTCAACAGTTGAATCACCAGCATTTATTGTGTCGACTAATTTTTGAAGTCCTTCTTTAAATATCGCTGGGGCTGTTTCAATGGATTTACCAAGTGCGATAGGAACAGTATAGTGCTGAATTAATATCTCCAAATTCTTTAAATAATAAGGCAATTGACTATCTATATCGTTTAAGTGTTTTCTTCGATAACTCTTTAAATCTAGATATGGAAGTTTATACACTAGTACTGCAACTCCAAAAGCTACTATGATCATGATATAGCTAAAGTTTGCAAATAGAAAGAATAACGAAAATGCAAGAGCGATAAATGCATATTTAATCCTAGTATTAAATTTTTCTTGAATATTTACGTCAGGACCATATCTGGCAGCTAATAGGAAATCATAATCTTTTTCTTTTAGCTTCCAAAGTATATCGTGATAATCTTCGACAAACCTCCCGACATTCAATACTCCTGAATATTCTGCAGCAAAGAAAATTAGTGCTGCCACTATTAATATCTCTATGTACATATTACTCAGCTCCTATATCTTCATTGTAGAATTTGGTTCCACTATATAAGAAATACGAATTAATCCATATTATAGCGTGTAAGATGAGTTGAATATACCAAAGATTAACCATCTTTATGTAACTCGGTTGTCCCAATAAAAACTGCATGAACATGACTAGTAAATATAGGGCTAGTCCATATGTGACGAACTTCTTATAAAACGATGCTCTGTCCATCTTATCTCTATATACACCCTCTACTAGCATATCGATATCTTGCATCATGTTTTCTAAAGAATCTCCTGAATCCTTTGCACCTTCATTAGTAATTTGAAGGAAGAGCTGATGCATATTTCTAACCATGTAATATGGATATTTATCATTCATAAATTTAATTGATTCATCAATCGTTCCATTCGCATAGGCCATGTCGATCATGGTCTTTACGTCTTGTAGAAGTGGCTCTTCAAGAATACCCGAATCTCTTACTCCTTCAAGTGATTTAACGAAACTTTGCGTAGTATTAAATTCCATTATTACATTTGTACAATATATCTGAACTTCTTCGAATATATATTCGTTATAAACTCTTTTATACTTTAGATAGTTCACATATGGAACAAAAGCAATTGCCACAACTGCGTATGCAACAGCCCAAAGTAAAGAGTAAAAGTAAAGAAATGCAATTCCCGCAGCAATTCCCCCAAATAGAATAATTTGTACAATATATTGCTTTGTAGAATATTCTTGTCCTAACTCTTTGGCTTTTTGTCTAACGACCTTATAACTATATGGTGCATATTTTTCATATACATTGCTGGCTACTTCAGTAAAGTATTTATATGGAGTATTCCCTGGCATTTTTCTATAAACATATATAAATACTATTGCCACTATCATTATTATGAGTTCCATTCCTATGCACCTTCTTTCAATTCATTGTTCAATCTAAAAGTATCCTCTGGCAAAACAACTCCTTGTATTGCGATGTAATCTAATAAATGTTTTGTAGGATTTGCAAGAGTTATTTTTCCATCTAAAGTTTTTTTATAAATAATATTAGTCTTTGCTTCGTTTGTTTCATCCTCAACATAGAATTCACATACCTCAAGTATTTCACGCTGAAATCTACCCAACTTAGCACTATAGTATCCCTTTACATAGACTGCTAACTGAACATATCTATATATAGTTCTTAAAAATTGCTCTACGTCTTGGCTACCTTCTAATAGAGCATACATTCTCATGGGAACGCTACTTGCCTTCTCAGCGTGAATTGTAGATAAAATATTGTGTCCACTCGATATAGAGTTTCTTACTGCCATAACTGCCTCTGCGCTTCTTACTTCTGATAGAAGTATCCATTGCGGATTTTGTCTCATACAGCCTTCCAAAATATCTGAATAAGAAGCGATATTATTCGTCTTCATCGCGATTATATCGCGGTGTGGGAATATTCTATCCAAGTGTAACTCTAAAGTGTCTTCTATCGTTATAATCTTTTCATTCTCTTTTATGTGACTTGCTAAATATTTGACGAGTTCTGTCTTACCTGAACCAGTTTCTCCACACACTATTATATTAGTGTGACCTTCGACGCACTTCATCAAAAAGTCATGCATTTGTAAAGAAACATATCCCTCATCTATTAGTTTCTTTTTGTTAAGTCTAATTTTAGCAGGGGTCTTACGAATAGTACAAGCTATGCCATTCGTTGCAATAGACTCATGTAAGAAATTCATACGCAACTCGGCAGATTCTGCATCCAGTAGTGGATGGGCCATGTTAAATGTTTTACCCATTACATTTGAGCACTGGAATGCCAACTTTTCCATAAGAGCATTATTTATTTCAGGCCTTTCGACTCTATAAATGCCCTTGCTCAATGTCTTTAAGTGAACCTGCCCTCCGTTGCCATATGAAATATCTGTTACGTCGTCATTATCTAAGAATTCTTGAAGAGGACCAAAATCTAATTGTGAGAAAATTGCCTCATTCATAATAAACTCCTATTCTGTTGGATTTGTCTCTACTGCCGTCGTATCTTCAGTTGCTAATCTACATTCTGCAGTTGGTGTAGTTGCTACGACGCATTCATCAGGTATATCACCAGTTCTAGATTCAATTAAATCCTTTAAATAATTACTACTTATCTTTGTTTCTCCTGGATTAGCAGTGTAGTTACTATTTCTTGGAACTACTACGATCTCTAATCCGAGATAGTACGCTTTCATTAGCAATAAGTTAAGGTCCTCTGGTACGCTAAACAACAATTGGCTTGGTGTCCTAGTCTCTAAGGTCGTTTCAAATACATCTTTTCCTTGAGAATCCCTTACAGCTAGCACCTTTATACTCTCGATAAACTTTCCGTAGATAATACTTCCTTCTTCGTTAGTGGTCTTTAAATATAAGTCGATATAATCATCTGGAAAAATTGCATTTCCAAATGTCGATTCAAACGATACGTTTAATTTGAATAGAGTATTACCATCTGTAAGTTTATCCAATACAGAATCAGGCATTTCCCCTTTATCCATTAGCATACTTTCAAAGAAGTATCCATTGGTTGGAACCTCTGTTGCATAGCTCACATATCTACCTACGACATTCCCACAATCCGTAATCATGTTGGTAGTAACCTGACTTGCTAAAACCTTTTTTGTCGAAACCATGTTCGATGTAATTTGAGTTCTTGCAGGTATTCCCTCAATTGCGTAGCACACAAATGTTGTACTTACTGCATTTTTTACTCTATTGTTATAGACTATATAGAGTAAAACTGTACACGCAATTATTACCAAAAGCGTTACAGTATTCTTGTTGGTTATAAATCTTTTAATTGTCGTTCCAAAATTTCCCATAACTCATTCCTCCTCTATTCTTTTTTTGGGTCATTTTTTTCATACATCTCTAAGATGGCATCGAGCCTATTAACTACATTAAAACTCATATCGCCATAATCGACAATGTATTGAGTCGAACTTGTCGATATTTCCACACTTACTTTTGGTGGAACCTCATATAGATCATAGAAGTTGACTTTGGTCGTTTTATTAATCGTTATTACCTCTGAAAATCTACGAATGAAGTTTTCCATAAACTTTTCAGCGTTTATCCTAAGTTCTCCATGATTTCTATAATATGAATAATCTACTGACTCCATCATTGAAGCAGATGATATTTCCTTTATCATGTAGTAGTCTTGCTCACTCGTAGTAGTCATATCCGTAATCAAAACAACCACTACCATGATTGTAAGACCAAGAGCGATAAACCACCAGCCCCATATACTTTCTTTCATGCCATCACCTATTTAAACCCTTCTAATTTTCTCATCAATATTTCTCTATTTTTGAGAAGTTCTGCACTATCATATGTAGGATTCAAATCGCTGATATTATGACTCGAAAATATCGAGGAGCACGAATCGAAACTAGCCCCTTCATTCTGAGTACCAGCGCTTGCAAGACAAGTTAACAAATTACTCTTGCAATAGTAATATAACCCACCTTCTTGACAATTCATATTCCAGTCACTATAACCGCCCTTGTATGTTTCTTTTACGTTATAGTTCCTTATATCATTCATTATACCAGGAGTTAAGATAAATTCAAACTTATCTTTATCTCCATTTACGAGTTCTTGATAATTTGCGTCAGTTTTTACCATACTTTTGTTTACTTTACATTCTTTACTCGAGCATGTTCCTGATGTTTCATCTTCGTTATAGTTTTTCCAATTATAGCCAAGTTCTCTATTGTTTGGATTGATATTAGACATATCTATTGGCCTATAGAAGAAATTCAACATTCCATTGCTACTGTTTTCACAATTTGACCCAACACAGCTTCCCGGTGGACTATACAAATCACTTTTAACTTCGTAATTACACGTATAACTCTTCATTGCCTTTTCTGTAAATCTAAAATCTAAATTATCATTACCATTATTTCTATTTTCTGACCTCAAGCCGGTTACCTCTAGTTTATAATTGTATTTTCCCTTTTTTGTATACAAGCTTATTGGGACGAAATTTTTAGAAATTAATTCATAAGAACCATTTGGTTTATTTTTAACAACTTGCCCTGATGGGATAAGTGAATAAAGCTCAGGTGTAGAGAATTCATAAAGTTTTTCTTCAGTTCTCTTTATATATGTATTTTTATAAAATTCTATCTGTATTTTATCACCATTTTCGCTATTTATTATATCTATCTTCTCTGTCGATTTTTCACTATTTGGATTAGTATAAGCATCATCTGGATTCACATCGTCAATCCAATACTTCGTATCGATTGTATAAGTTTTTTCTTTTTTAGAAAGCTCACTACCGGTGCCAAATAAGTTATATGTATCGTTATCATATGAAAATTTCATTTTTAGATTCTTCATATTCAAAGTATCATCTTTTAACCAGTCTGTGCACCTATTAAATTTACTTATCGCATCTTTATACATGTTGAAGTATCTCGTCTTATTGACACCGCTACTAGATAAAATATTTCGTTCGATACTCGCCAAATCGTTTTTAAATTCATCATATTTTATTTTACTAGTTACACAAGTTCTAGTTACTTTTACACTTGGAGTATAGTTTTCGAGTTTAAAGTATTGACCTGCAAAGCCTGACGAATTAGTAGGATATAAGATATCGAAGTCATCTTTGCATGATACCTTACAATAACTTTTAGAATATCCAGCATAGTTAAAATAAGTATCACTTGGCTTTACTAAATCAAATCCAGAGTTCGAACTTTCATTTAGGGCACATTCTTTCAAATTGTCGTTTTCGTGGAATACTCCAATCGTACCATCCGTACCATCACATGTTGCCTTTGAATTTGTATCTGGACAATCTCCAGCCGGTCTACAGCTTATTAGATTACCATGACAGGTTGATGATGCCCCTCTATCACACTTATAGTTTGAATTGTTCGTATTATATTCATAGTGATAATTGCCGGCATCATCATAACAACACTGATTTGTCTTATCACAGCCATATGTTATTTGTCCTCCATCATCTATAACTGAAACGACCATGTATCCAATTCCTGAGTATCTGTCGCTTCCACTACTCTCCGTTAGACTGGCTGCATGCCCAGGTGAATTAATTACGCCGTGGACATTAGCCGAATTGAAATTTTCTGCTATACCGCCAGCTACGAAATTATATCCGCCAATTAATGGATCGTTATATAAAGAGGCTCTTCCCATAGCTTTTAGTGTGGCAAATCTTATATTTTTACCAGATTTAAACATATAAACTGGCTGCATTATTATTCTATAGCGTCTCATCTTTTCATTTAGTTCTTCACTAGGAGAATTTAACGCGCGTTTTAATTCTTCCGGCGATGTGACAACCAAGCCGTCTATATTATTTTTAATCACTGGATATGCAATTTGATAAAATATCTTATTATCATCTTTTTCCAACTTTTTCTTAAAGTTTACAATATCTATATTAGCACCCCAGTCACGTTCCCAGGTTTTAGCAAACCATGCATTAGCGGTGCAGGTTGGATAACATGATGTTTCAAACTCTATTACATCTTTGTTTCTAAGATAATATGAGCCATTACCTTTGGTTGGGAAGTACTTCAAATCTTCTTGTTCAATTAAATTTGCTGTACAAGATAAACTGATTTTTTTGAAATTTCTTGGATTATCCGGATCTATGTCATAGTATGAGCAATTCTCCCCTGGAGCCATAGTATAACGATCATCAGAAATGCCATCTTTAAATGCCTTAGCACCTGCATTAAAATTATGTCTAATCGGTTCTCCCGTTTCACTATTATATCTGATTCTATTAATGAGAATATAAGAGTCAATTTCTTTAAAAGATTCTGGAGTATCTAAGTAGACGAGCGATACCTTTAACATAAATCCAAATTGAAAGCTATAATTGGATCTGTGCTGTCCTCCACCACCAGGTTTTTCATAATCAACCTTTATAGTTCTACCATTTCCGTCATATCCTATGGTTGCGGCGATAACGTTTACAGATAGAGAAAAGAGCATAGTAAATATTAGAAAAATTTTACATACCTTTTTCATTTTATCTTCCTCCTTTTCTTTATCAGCAAAGAGGAAATTATAATAATTACTAATAATGCACCTACTCCACTTGCGATCAAAAGGATGTTTTTATCGTTCGTTTTAGTCTTTTTTTCAAAATTTTCTTTTTCCTCCACATTATAAGTTCCATCAAACCAAACATTATCATTGTTTTCACTATAATAAGGAATCATCATCGTATACTCTTCTATGGTATCGGCTCCACAATTGATGTTTCGAAACTTGACGTTGTATACTCCGCCTTTTACAACATTGTAGCCTTCACTATCCAATAAATAGCTTGTCTCTGTATCGTAGTCCATCATTATTAAAAAATCACTTGGAAGATTTAGCGCAGTTATTTTAAAATAATCCTCTTTTTCTCCGCTTTCACTTTCTGTTTCATCGTACTCTAAATTGTAACTGACATTTTCGATTTGGGCTTTTAGCTGCATAACTGTTTCTTGATTACAAGTTTCTGCTGAAACTATAATATACGGTGCAATTAGGGCTAGGAGCAAAATAATTTTTTTCATACATTCCACTCCTTCTTTGATTTGCGTTTTTTGATAACAAAAACCAATATAATGGAGATGAAAATAGTACCGATGAATATTCCTAAATACATCTCCCAATTATTGATAACAGAATCAATAATATTTGTTTCTTCATCGTTATTCTTTTTTTCTGTTTCTATAGCTTCACTATGTTTCTGATTATTTACCTTGATTTTGGATAAAAAATCGTCATTTCCCTTGAGATTCAATTTAGTCTTTGTGAACTTCTGACAGTAATAATTAGAACTATTCTTACAGAAAGTATATTCGCTGTACGCATTATACATAGGTCTATCGAATTTTATAGTTTTTAAAAGTTTATTGGAGCAATCTTGATTTTCTGGATAAATTTTTATTTCATATTTGTATATTTTCCCAAAGTCAGTATCTACAAAATTGTATGTTCCATTCTCTGTATCGCTATAGTGTATTACAGAAGTGGAAGCATTCACATTATTTTGAATTGTAAAGTAAATATTTTCAGTTATGTTATATACCGAGATGTTAAATTCGTATTTTGGAATCTTGAATGTCGTTTTATCACTTCCAACAACTACATCCTTATATGTGCTTTTATCGACGATTTCGTAGTTTGTTTTGACATAATACGCTTCTTTTGTCAAATCTCTTGACACTTCTTTAGAGCAAGCAAGGACATTCATCGCATTTATACAAATACACATGAAACTTACTAGTAACAACAAATAAACACGATTTTTCATAAGCCTTATCTCCTACTCTAAAAATCATTATATCATAAAGGCTTTTTTTTTTAAAGCAAAAGCAGAACTTTTATGATAAAATATTGTTGGTGATATTATGAAAATAAAAAAATTTGGAGTTCCATTTGGAATGCTCATATTATACTTCATCTTAAGTAATTTAGAATTTATTGTTTTCTATTTTGTCAAGTCAAATTCTCTCATTGTAAATAACATCTATCTTGTATTGTTTTCTTTAGTTACTTTTGGAATCATAATATTTCTTTCAAAAAACAACTGGAGTACAGAATGGCAAAAATTTAAGCAAAATAAAAAACAATATATGTCCTTGGCAGTAAAGTATTGGCTGGTTGGCTTTATCTACATGTTTATTACAAATATTATAATCAATACTATAATACTTAAAGGTATTTCTCCAAATGAAGCTGCTAATAGAGAACTTTTGGATTCTTACCGTTACTATTCCATTTTATCAACTGCTCTATTAGCACCGATAATGGAAGAAATATTGTTTAGACTAAATTTTAAAGGACTATTTAAAGATAAAAACACATTTATATATTCAACTGGTTTACTCTTTGCTGCAATGCATCTTTTGTCATCTAGTAGTATTGCGGAGCTAATATACATAATACCTTATGCGTGTCTTGGTATTGCTTTTTCTAAGATATACGCCGATACTGATAATATATTTCCTAGCATATTTATGCACATTTTACACAACTCGTTAACTCTATTTATAATACTAGGAGGAATATAATATGGAAAAGAAGGAACATAGGCCACTTCTTTCAAAGTTAATTATAATCATTTTAATCGTGATGCTCATCGTGATATACGCAAGATATGTAGGTATTGGCGGTATACAGATAAAAGAATATAACTTGAGTTCTTCAAATATACCTGAAAGTTTCGATGGCTTTTCCATTGTCCAATTTAGTGATCTTTTATATGGTTCAACTATTGGAAAGGAAGAATTAAATCTTCTAGTCGAAAAAATAAATGAATTAAAACCAAACATAATAGTTTTTACTGGTGATATCTATAGCGAAGCGGTTAAACCTGGAAAGAAAAGTGTTGAAGAAATAACTAAAGCTTTTAAAAAAATGGATGCAGAAATAGGAAAGTATTCAGTGCGGGGAGATAGAGACGTCAACAATGATTACTACAAGACTATTATTGACGAATCAAATTTCTTAGATTTGAGTAATAATTATGAATTGATATATTATAAGGGCCTCACTCCTATAGTTATATATGGATTAGATACATCAATTAAGGGTAATCAAGATATAGATAGCACTTTTATTTATCCAAACGATGAAACTGACAGCGAATATATGGCAACATATAGAATACTTCTTGCACATGAGCCTGATACAGCTGACTCAATAAAAAGATATAACATTTCTTTAATGTTAGCTGGGCACTCACTCAACAGTAGCATCAATATACCATATATAAAAGAACTATATAAGATTAAAGGTGCAAGTAAATATTATGACGATTCCTATAATATTAATGGCATGAAATTATATATATCGAGCGGGCTTGGAACAAATAAATATAAAATGCGATTGTTTTCTAAACCAAGTATATCGATTTTTAGACTTTTCCATGAGTGACTTTAAAAACTCTTTTTCATAAACTATAGTAAAAGGAGTTTTTTTATGAGAAATAAATTTGATAATTATTACCTATATAAGGACGGAGATAGATTCTTTTGGGCCCCATTTTTATTAGGCGGACTTGGAGGAGCAGCTGTCGTTGGTCTTTCAAGACCTAGACCCGTCTTTGTAAATCCTATACCAAACTATTACCAAATACCTCCATATAGGCCATATGGTTACGGATATTCTAATTATAACTACTATTATTAGTAGTTATTTTTATAATTAATGATAACAATACACTATAACTCAATAGACTTGATCCACCGTAAGATAAGAATGGAAGAGTAATTCCTGTAATTGGTGTTATTCCTAAATTCATGAATATGTGCTCGACGCATTGAAATATCATTAGAAAAAATGTACCCTTTAAAATTGACGAGTTTATACCTTTATAAATTATACTCTTTTTATAGATAAAAAATAAAATATATGTATAAATCAGGACAATTATAATTCCCACTGGATAGCCAAAATTCATAATGAGTAAAGCAAAAGCAAAGTCGCTTATCATCTCTGGAACATAAACTTTAACATCTTTTAGTCCGTGGCCCTTTAGTCCACTAGAACCAATGCCAATTATCGCATTTGTCGCCTGATATTCATCTTCTTTTAGCAATCTATTTATGCGATAGTGAAAACTAGTAGGAACAATACTCAACAATGTGTTTTTCTTATATTTATATAGAAAAATACATAAAGATAAAATTAAAACAATAGTAATCAGCATTCCAATTATTATTCTCTTATCGATTTTTTTACCAAGAAATACTCCAAGAGCCATGATTAAATACATAAATGCCACACCACTATCAGGTTCTATAAAAATGAGTATAATCGGAATTAATGTTACTAATGCCAACTTTAAATAGTATAACTTCGTTTTATTTGACCAAAAAAGTATGGAAAGATATGTCAAATAAATCGGTTTAAATAGTTCACTAGGCTGAATCGATATTCCCCCTATTTTAAACCAGGACATCGCACCGTTCAATTTGACACCAAACATTAAAACACCTATTAAAAAAAATATTCCAATAATATAAAATATAGATGAATTTTTAAATATAAAATTATTATTAACTCTAAGAAGTACTAAAAATATCAAGACTGCTAATACAGTAGATATAATCTGCTTTATATATAGATTAGAAAAGACCTCACTTGTAAAAGAGGCTCCATATGTATTAATACAACCTAATACTAAAAGAACTAATACAGATGCGAATATGGGTATATTTTTGCTAATTGTTTTCGTTTTCATATTCTTATTGTAAACAAAAAACATACATTTATTATAGAAAGGATGTTTTTTTTGAAAGATTTACTAAAAGTATTTGCAAACAAAATAGATAAAATATTAAATAATAATAAAAATGTTTCTTATGGAGAATTGAGAGATGGTACAAAAAGTGTCGATAGAGAAACATTAACTAAAAAAATAAATGCCCTTTTCGATTCAAGTGACACTACATATTCTTATAACTGTAAAATTATATTTTCAGATAGAGAAGAAAGACACATTCTCATCGGGAGGACAAATAATTATTTAGTCACGAGAAGAGAAAAGCTAATTCCAATAAGTGATATTATAGATATTGAATTAAATTAAAAAGCACATCATTGTAATGTGCTTTCTTAGTTAGTCTCTTTTTTTCTTACGAGAGTTTCTAATCATTTCTTTCTTAGCTTCTCTTCTCTTAACTCCTGGTTTTGTATATTCTCTGTGTTTCTTTAATTCAGAAGGGACACCGCTACGAGCGACTTTAACTTTCAATTTCTTTAAAGCACCATCAATATTACCATTTGTTACCACAACTTTTGTCATTCATAATCCCTCCTTCCTTAACAGTCATTTCGATTATATCACCATGAAACTATATTTTGCAAGAAAAACTCTTATAAAATGACTAATTTCGCCTATTTTTACTTACTAATTCGATAGAAATCGTCAATTGCTTTATTCTTTCTACTATTCTTCTGGCTTTTACTTTATCAATATTATCCTTTGTAGAGCTTAAATGTTTTTCCAATTCTTCTAAAGTTAAATTAGAAGTAAAAAACGTTGGAAGAGAGGCATCCATTCTATATTGTAGTATGGTACCAAGTATTTCATCCCTCGCCCACGGGGTTACTGATTCTGCTCCAATGTCGTCTATAAATAGTATACTAGCTTTTTTTAACCTACTCATCCTAGTAGCAAAGTCACTATCACTAGTAGATATATTAAATGATTCTTTCAAACTTCTCAATAGTTCTGGATAATATACCACTATTATATCGGTTCCCTTTTTAGCAAGTTCATTTAGCATTGCGCATACTAAAAATGTTTTCCCGCTTCCAAACGATCCGTTTAGATAAATTCCCTTTATATTGTGATTACTTGGATAATCATCGTAAAAACCCTTCAATGCCTTAATCGCTGCAGTTCTCTTACTATCCGATATATCAATATCTCGCATGCTAGCATGAAGAAGTGCTTCTGGCATTTCATAATATTTACAACTCAATGCTTCATCCTTAAAAACTTTTTGTTGAAACTTGCATGCAATAGAATCGAACACCAATCTATTATCAACTTTTCTAGGATAGTATACAAACCCGTGTACTCTATTCTTACAAAATGGTAATCCTTTGCACTTTGAACAATTTTTAAGTTCATTAACCGATTCTTCTAACTTACTAGTATACTTCATAAGAACCTTATCATCTAGTCCTGTGGTTTTAACAAGACGAGCAAAATCGGCATCTTCAAGAGCTTTTTTATAATTCTCTTCTAGTGCATTTTTATCAAAATTGCCAAATACTTTTTTTTCCATGTATTTCACCTAAATTCCTTTAGCATATCTTCCAATTCCTTTTTCTCTTCGTCACTTATTTCTACGGCTTCCTGAGTTTTATTAAACCAAATTGGAGTTTGCTCTTCCTTTTTAGAGCTGTTTGTAAATACTTTCGACTTATTCTTCTTATGTTCTTTTTCAGCGGTTTTCATTGCACTGTCCGCAGTTTGTATGTTCATTCTTTTCCACTGTCCAGCGATCGTTTCGACATATGCCTTAGTAAGCTTATTATTGTTAATTCTTAAAACATAATCGACTAAAACATTTATAACACCAGGATTCAATTCTAAATCAACTGCTAAATACTCGAGCAAATTTAAATCTCTAGAAGTTGGCTCGCTCCCATGATATTTATTGCGCAAAAAATCGTATGGGCTTGTATTCTCAAAGATATACAACATTTTCCCCCTATTGGACATATCTCCCACTGGATTTTTTAAGTGTTCAGGTTGCGTTCTATATATTAGAGTTGGAAGAGTTCCACTATTGTTAAATTGATAATACTTGCGTGCATTTAATCTCAATGCATCTTTATCAATCACACCATTTTCATTTATTACAGTTCTCAATAACTCACTCATCTTTAAAGTATCTAAATCGTATACAAATGCAAGCGAATTGATAAGATTTCTCGTTCTTTTATTTAAAGCTCTCTCACTTATTAGATTCTTAGGTAGAGCACTCATCAACAAATCGAAATCGATATATTTTTCATCTATATTTGGTCCGGGACTATCTGTCTTTTGAGCATCGATTTCACTAGGAAGATTAGCAGCACTGATACTTTTAAAGTTAACATCGATAGTTTTAGTAATTTCCACAAAGTCTTTGGAAATTGGTTGCTGTCTTTTATAGTATTTTACTAGTTTATCATACTCTACTGAACCTACATTGTTGTATAGTACAACGTTAAATATTGGATGATTAAAAAACTCATATGGACTCAAAGGACTATATATTTCATAAATATATTCATTGATTTCTCCCTCTTTAAAATATGTTCTTAAAAGTCCCATTGCTTCAAGTGCACCCCTTGCTTCTGTCACTGCCTGAAGTCCGAGTTTTAATGTACTCATAATATGGTGATGATTAAACTTAGCATCAGTTTCACTTGATCTTTCTAAGTCTTGCCAAAGGGTAAAATACAAACTTATTGCATTGGCACCAATTATTGGTCCATATAACGTGATAATAGTTTTTCTTTCAAAATCTGTCAGTATAGTTCTATTGACTATTGTATAAATATCTGCTGGTAAAATAGTTTTATAGACCATACATAACACCTCATGAATATTTTATATTAATTAGCTTGAAAAGACAATATTTTTAATTTAAGGAAGTATAAAAAATCTTATGTTTTTACGTGAATAATGACTGATAGACATCAGAAGACACATTAAAAAAGGGAAGAACGATTCCCCCTTTTTTATAAGTTTTTTAATCTATCTTTCAAAACCAGGAATACCAGGTAAGACTAAGTGCAACCTTTTTGCAGTTTCTGTGTCATCTTGAGCACGTCGTTCTAAAGCATCGGTGGTAAGATCAGACACGGGATTTCCAATACACTCAAAATTAACAGTTCTTAAAAGCCTTTGCAAATACCATAAATCTATATGATAAGTTTTTATAAAATTATCCGATAATTCAGGATTATTTTCCAATGCACTTAGTATATCCGCTACTAATTGTACATTACCACATTGTAATACTGAAGATACAGGAAAATACGTATTTTTTAACTCATCACAATACTTTTTGTTTGGAATAATAATTCCACTTTTAGCTGCAAAATATAGTGTAAAAGGAGCTGGGGATGTATAAGTTTCTCTACTAACGGTATTAGAATTACTATAGGTTAATTTACAATAACCGTCAGCAGTTAAATTAAACACCGTTTTACCATTCTGTTCATGATTTCTCCTCCAACTATCCGTATCACACGTGCCTTTTTCGAGAATCTCTCCAATTATATTATTAGCCTCAGCTGGTAAAACAAGTACAGGTTTATAACTTCTAATTAAGCCTTCATTTACACGTACCAACATAACATTCTTCCTTTCGTTTATTAAGTAGTATATCATTAAAAACCAATAATATAAAGCTTTTTTCGAGTTTTATAGTCTTTTAAAAATTACATAAACTAATTTAATATAAATACAACAGAATTACTTAACTTTTTTTACATCTAACTTCAGAGTTTATGAGGCTTTTAACTTATAGGTGTTGTTACTTTAATTCATTAAAAAAGAAGCATTATTTTGCTTCTTCTTGTGCTCTTGTTTCACGAATAACAGTAATCTTGATAGTACCTGGGTACTGCATCTCGGCTTCGATTTTACTCTTTAAATCACGAGCAATTTTATAACTAGTCAAATCATCAACTTCATCTGGTTTAACCATAACTCTTAGTTCTCTACCAGCTTGTAGAGCATAAGTTTTTTCTACTCCCTCAAAAGAATTACCTAACTCTTCTAGTGCTTCTAGCCTTTGAATGTAATTCTCTAGTGAGTCATTTCTCGCGCCTGGTCTTGCAGCTGATAGTGTATCCGCGATACCTACTAAGTTAGAAATAACACTAGTAGCTTCAGTATCTCCGTGATGTGACATTATTGCGTTTAAAACAATTGGATCTTCGTGATACTTTTTAGCAATATTAGCACCAATCTCGACATGGCTTCCTTCTATTTCAAAGTCTATCGCTTTTCCAATATCGTGTAGTAAGCCTGCTCGTTTTGCAATAGTAATATTTTCATTTAATTCTGCTGCCATCATACCAGTAAGACGAGCAACTTCGATCGAATGAGTTAATGCATTTTGTCCATAGCTTGTTCTAAAGTGTAATCTACCAATTAGTGCAACTTCTTCTGGATCAAATTTTACAAGGCCTAATTCATTTATTGCTTCATTACCAATTTCTAGCACCCTTGCATTCATATCTTTACAAACTTTATCATAGACTTCTTCAATCCTAGCAGGATGGATTCGTCCATCTTTAATCAAAGTTTCCAAAGTAATTCTCGCGATTTCTCTTCTAAAAGGATCGAATGAAGAAATGACTATAGCTTCTGGAGTATCGTCAATTATTAAGTCTACTCCGGTGACTGCTTCAATTGTCCTAATATTTCTTCCTTCTCGTCCAATCAATCTGCCCTTCATTTCATCGCTTGGTAAACTGATAGTAGTAACTGTCTGTTCAGTTGTGACATCATTTGCGTACTTTTGCATGGTTTCGACAAGCAGACTTTTAGCTTTCTTGTCGCTTTCCAGCATCGCTTCAGCTTCTCTTTCTTTTATTAAGTTCGATATTTCTTTTGCCATATCGGCTTCTACTCTTTCGAGTATCATTTCTCTTGCTTTTTCTTTAGAAAATTTAGAAATATTTTCTAATTTTTCCATTTCACTTTTAAGCATTTCATCCATTTTTGCTTCTTTTTCTTGGATTTTTGCTTGCATTAAAGATAAATTGTTATTGCGTTCTTCAAGTGCATTGTCTCTTTTTTGTAACAATTCTTCTCTTTTGTCTAAAGATTTTTCCCTATCTAAAAGACGTGACTCGTTATTGATTAATTCACTTTTGCGTTCCTTAATCTCCTTATCTGTCTCTATTTTTAACTTATGTGATTCCTCTTTCAACTCTAAAAGAGTATCTCTCTTGTGTCGTTCGGCTTCTTTCTTAGCTTCTGCAATAACTTTTTCTGCCTTTTTTCCTGCTCCAAAGCCAGTAAAGATTACAATCGCTAAAGCTCCTCCAACGCCTACAATTAATCCAATAATTAGAAACAATATGGAAGTAGTTATACTCTGTCCCATATTTTTTCCTTTCTATAAATAGACACATTGTCTACAAATTAATTATAAATTATTTCATAATATAAATCAAGGCAATTATTTTTTTAATAATGAGTATACTCGATAAAATAGTAGGTAAAACTATGCATTAAAGCAATAAAAAAAGAATCAAAATTATTCTTCTGATTCTTTCTTTTTTGTCTTCTTAGAACCAATTTCATAGTGTTCTCTTATAGCAGTATCTATCTCTTCTGCAACTTCAGGATGCTCTTTTAAGAATATTTTGGCATTTTCTTTTCCTTGACCAATTTTTTCACCCTTGTATGCATACCAAGCTCCGCTCTTTTCAACAACGTTTATTTCTGATCCTATATCTAAAAGTTCTCCCTCTTTTGAAATACCTTGTCCATACATGATGTCGACAGTTACACTTCTAAATGGTGGAGCGACCTTATTTTTTACGACCTTTATGTTGGTCTTGTTACCGATGACATTCTCACCATTTTTTATTTGCTCGCCACGACGAATATCAAGTCTAACTGAAGAATAGAACTTCAATGCTCTTCCGCCTGGTGTTGTCTCTGGATTTCCGAACATTATTCCTACTTTTTCACGAAGCTGATTAATGAAAATTGCAGTTGTCTTAGTTTTACTAATCGTGCCAGATAATTTTCTTAAAGCTTGGCTCATCAGTCTTGCCTGAAGACCAACGTGTGCATCTCCCATTTCGCCTTCTATTTCAGCCTGTGGAACTAATGCCGCAACAGAGTCTATTACAATTAAATTAACGGCCTCACTCTTTACAAGAGCATCTACTATTTCTAAAGCCTGTTCACCAGTATCTGGTTGCGATAACAATAATTCATCAATATTTACACCCAAGTTTTTACTATAAACTGGATCTAGTGCATGCTCTGCATCAATGAATGCTGCCCTTCCGCCTTCCTTTTGACAAGCTGCAATCGCTTCTAGTGCAAAAGTTGTTTTACCACTCGATTCTGGTCCAAATATTTCTATTATTCTTCCCTTAGGGTATCCGCCTACACCAAGAGCGATATCTAATCCGAGAGAGCCAGAAGAAGTTGCTTCTACTTCGATATGTTCTTGTCCTCCTAGCTTCATTATAGCTCCTTTACCAAACTGTTTTTCAATTTCAGCCATAACTTGATCTAAAGTTTTATCTTTACCTGTAGTAGTTTCTTTTTTCATTTTAACCTCCTATAAATAATTTTAAACTACCGAGTCTTCTTTGTCAAACTATATGTTGAGCAATTACTTCTCTACTATTATTATTCCGATTTTTTTCTTTTTTTCTCATGAAAAAAATTGCCAATAGGCAATTAATTTCTTTCTTTTACTTTGTATTCTTTCTTCATTCCCTTTAAGAAGTTTAGTTTCTTTCTTCTAACCATACCCTTCTTAATAACTTCGATTGAATCGATTACTGGACTATTAACTGGGAAAGTTCTCGATACACCAATTGCACCACTTTTCTTTCTAACAGTAAAAGTCTTTGATACGCTTCCACCTTGAATACTTACAACTAATCCTTCGAAAGCCTGAATTCTTTCTTTCTTTCCTTCTTTAACCCATACGTTAACGCGTACTGTGTCTCCAGAACGGAATTCTGGAATATTAGGATTAGTATGTTTCTTATTGACTTTATCAACTAGATTCATGTGTACTCTCCTTTCATAACTATATTGTCATGCAATCATAAATTAGAACTTTCTATTAGCGGATTACACCAAGCCCTTAAATAAAGGCATAAGTATTATAACACTATTTTAAAGGAAATATCAAGTGTTAGTTATTTTGTTTGTTTATTTAGAGGAAACATTTGCAATGTCTTATCACCTGGTTTGAAAACTACCCCGTTGATAGAATGATAATTTTCATTAGGCATAGTCGTATCTTGTTCCATCACATCAGCTTGCATGTATCCATATTCAGCAATCAAACATTCAAGCAAGTCGACAAGATTACTGTCAAATTCAACAAAGTACCAAATGCTTGAAGTACCAGCCTTCCTAATTTCTGGCAATTTATCAGAGCCGGCAGCACAAGCAAAAAATTTAATATATTCTATTTGATTTTCGAAGTTTTCGCCTATACATATTGCAAAACTCAATTTAATTGTTTTTTCTTTTTCTCTTTCAAGAGATATTCTATTATAAACAGCGACTAATCTATCTATAGTAGCATCTCCTGTATCTTCAATTAAAGAACTACATTCTGATCCAAACATAATCTCCCTTAAGATTAGGTTTTTCCAAATGACATCCTGTCTAGCACTGCTTTTATAGTGTAGATGAGCAAGTGCGACTCTACTATTATATTTTTTCCAATACTTTTCAAATTCTTGGATATCGATCGAATAATCAAAATGGAAGCCATTTTTATCAATACCTGATATAAAATTATAATTAAAAGTGGGTAAATTAATTTTGATATTAACTAAGACAGAAATTATTCTTTCAGTCATTTTTACTTCAAAAGGAATACCACCATTTTGTCTGCTATAGTTATCTTTTATTTGTTTAGCGTATATTTTTTCAGATTCTGGCAATTTATTTATCATCTCATCTAGATATTCACTGCTTAAAACCTTAAAGTCTGCAGTAGTTTTATTATCTCTTTTTCCATCTTCAACGCAAACTTTAACTACGTGTAAAGCAATCCAATCTAAATCGTAGTCTCGCTCAATTTCAAACGTTTTAGATGTTTGCTCTATCATAAAGTTATAATATAGTTTAAATAAAGTTTCAAACTTACTTTTAGCATTTGTTACTAATGCTTCGTCGTCAACATTAGTTAAAATTGTTTCTATAATATTTTTAATAAGTTGCATAAATTGTTTAAGCGAACCAGAGAGGTTAAGTTCTGCATAAGTCCAATTCCCATCATGATCGAGTTCTGTAGATATTCCCGTTCTTTGGGATTGACTTAAAAGCAAATCAATTACTGCTGGGTATTCCTGTTTGTCAGTATAACCAAGGTCTATAAATTTATCCTTCTGGCAACGACAATCTCCAGATATAATTTTAATTTCCATGTTCTTGGCATCTTCCCATATTTTCCATATATTCAAAGAAACACTTTGGTTGGGATTATATTTTTTCTTATATTCTTCTGATAAAAGTAGCAGTTGAAAAGTATCTATAATATTACTAACTAATAAAAATAATTGTTCATTTATTTTAGAATTCTCGATAGTGTGAGTTTGAGCAAGTGATTTTGTCATAATATATTTGTCCTCCTTATTTCGTTTTGTATTATGCATCTTATTTCTTTTTTTGTCAATTTAAACACTTAAAAACGCCTGCTCGGCGTTTTTGATTATTTATTCTTCTTTTAATTTATAGGCACTCTACACAAGTATCATTTAGACATCTGATTATGCAAATGCAATCTATATTTATTGTGAAAAAACTGTTAGTAGATACATATGGATATATAGAAGTAGTATCAGTATTAGGAGCTAATACTCTAAATGTAGCAGCTCCATTTTCTACTTTTTCTACTCTAAATACGCTAGAGCATTCTTCACTAGTTGCGCAAGTCGTAATTTCTTTGCTAATAGGCATCGATACTGGTGTAGTTCCATTTGGACAACAAGTATAAATCATTACAGGCCTAGTATTACATACGCAGCATGTAGAACAAGCACCTAGTACTGGTCTATCACAAGAGTCTAAACAACTATCAGGGCAGGAAGCATTCTGTTGTAAAACTAATATTACTTGTAGTATTTCAGCAATGCCATTTTTTTCGGTATCGTTATTACACATAATATCACCCTTTCATATATTCACTAATAATTTATGATTAAATTTACAAATAGTTCACTTTTTAACAGTTTTATTGTATAATTGTATTGGTGAAAGATATGAGTTGGGAATATTTAATTATAGTTGCAGTTTTAATAGTAATTGCTCTAGTTGCTTTTAAGGTTACTAGAAAAGATTTCGATGAGGAAATGAACAAGTTAGTTCAATACCTAGGTGGAAAAGACAACATTATAGATTGCGAAATGAACATGTCAAGGTTTAAAGTAACATTAAAAGATATCAGCAAAGCAAACAAAGATGGAATTCAAAAACTTGGAGCTAAAGGAATTGTAGAAATCGATAATCAATTAAAAATTGTCTTTGACAAAAATGCTAGAGCATTAAAAAAATACATCAAAGATCTACGCTGATGTATTTTTTTTGTCGTTTAATTTTTTTACTTTTGGTTTCTCCTCGGTTTCGATTTTCTTTATGATTTCTTTTAAAACCTTTACAGCACTATCTCTTAACTCGTCTGCTGCCTTATCAACCAAGGGTTTACTTTTAATTGAAACATCCTGACATATTTCGTCTAATTTAGTTTTAATTTCACTAGCCTTCTTTTTAGCTAAATCTAAGGCTTTTTCTCTATCTAATTCCTCTAGTTCGGATTCTAATTTTTTAAGTTTTACTACGATAGAGTCTTTTAAATCGTTGCTATCCAATGACTGTAACTTTTCGAAAAGATTATCTATTTTATTTTTTAATTCTTTTCTCGTAGTCGAGCCATCCTTGGGCGCCAATATTACGCCTATTCCAAGTCCTATACCAATTCCTGTTAATAGACCTAAGAATCCCTTTTTCTTACTCATGTATTATTCCACCTTTTCATCACTGGGCTTCTTTTTTCCAATTTTACCGATTAGACTAGCTAAAATATCTACTAGTTTATCACTAAATAGAGATATTTTATCAGTCGTAAAATCTATAACGTTGAAGAAGCGATTGAGAGAATTGACTTTACGATCGACATCGTCGATAATTTTATCTACTTTGTCCATTGCGTTGATCAATCTTACACCTAATATTATGCCGATTATTAATAAAATTATTAATAAAATATAAATACAAATTGGTAAATACGTCATAAGAAAAGAACTCATTGTTCATTTTCCTTTCCGGAATAAATAGAATCGATTAGATCGAATAAATCATCATCGCCATCATCTGTGATAACGGGTTCTTCACTGTTTTCTTCTTTTTCTTCACTTGCCATTGGAGTAACTTTATCTTTGTCGAATACTTCTTCTTTATATTCATCCCCTAATAAGTCATCGATGCTTATGCCGTCATCACTTAGAGTATTTAGTAACTTATCTTCATCAGTAGGCTTAATGTCGACAATTTCTTCTGTTTTTTTACTCAAAGACTCAGAAATTTCATCTTCCAAGGTTCCATATGCTTTTTTTCTTACTTCATCAAGATCGATTTCCGTCTTAGATCTATTCTGAGAGTTATCTCTCGTAACAATATCCTCTTTTTTATAGTTCTCATTTAAAATGCCATACACAGGTGATATTATTGGAGATAAAGTAAAAGGCTTTTTATCTTTATCGTCTTGATCGTATGATGAATCATAGCTGCTTTCCTTAGCGCTAGTATGACTGCTACTCTTTTTATAGTCAGTACTAGAAAGGAAGTCAAATCTAGATCCTTCTTTTTTCTCTTTTTTCTCACTTTTTTTGGTAGTTCTCTTTTCTTCAAATATACCAAAATCTTCATCATCTATTGCAGGAAAGTTAAAAGTCTTCGTCGTTTCTTTTTCAATCTCTGTTTCTTCTTTAAATTTTGGCATATCGAACAGATCATCATCTGTCGATATAGTAGAGACAGGTCTTTCAACTTTTGTTACTAGTACCTCGTCTTTAGCATCCTCTACTGGCTTCTTAGTTTCCTTTTTCTCATTAGTACTTTTCGTAATTACTGGTATCTCTTCTTCTTGTTCATCGAACAATATGTTTACGAGTTTATTGAATATTTTCATAATTCACATCCTTTATTTAATTAGATCGTAATCAGGGATTTCTGTATCATCTTCATCATATATCGATGGATCATATGTTAAAAAGTGACTATCTTCCTTACCTTCTGTGTTAAAGATGTCTATGTTTTCTTCGTTATACGATAATACATTTTCCCGCGAAACGTTACTCAAAACACTATCGTTATAGTGAATACTTGAAAGCACCACCATTGCTTTTGATACAGCATTTTTTAACTCTTCTTCTTTTACTATCACTTCTATTTTAGCATAATTATAAAGGATTTCAACTAAATATTTTTGATTTTTCTTTACAATTTCAATATATCCCGTTTTTTTATTATTTGCAAAAGACTGGCTATAAATTGAATTATCTGTTTCCTTTCTGTATATGCTATCTCTTTTTTCTAGGTAACTTATTACGTCAATATATAGATAATAATTATTCTTATTAGATCGAATTACCTCATTATATTCAGTCGAATCTGTAACCACCATTCCCTTTGGCAAATAAAATTTATACCCATTTCTATATTGGTTATATATGTTTTTATTCGATTTTATAGTGTTATCTATGATACTTTCGTAACTACTTCTATTGATATTTAAACATCCTGTAAGTAACAGTACAGATAACAGTAAAACTATACGTTTCATATTTCACCTCGACTACTAATAATTATATCAGATTTCATTTCTTTCTTCTATTTTTTTATGCGCTTTTAGGTACTTTATTTTAAAACCAAGGGAAGCGAACTTGTTTTCATATTCTGTTCTAACATTTTCTTTACCACTATTCCACAAATCCAGTTTGATATCATCAAATATATATCCATATTCACAAAGACTTATTAAACTACCTTCGAATAGAGAATCGTTATCTGTCTTTAATTCTATATTTGCATAATCTTTAAATACCTTATCATAAGCTTCTAAGAATTTTTTATACGTTAGTCTTCTCTTATGGTGTTTCTTTTTTGGCCACGGGTCACTGAAATTCAAGTATATACAAGTAATTTCCCTATCAAATATCTTTTCTACATCTATAGCATCGATATTTATAACTTTAACATTTTCTAGATTAGACTCATCCAACTTTTCTATCGCTCTTACTAATACGCTTTCATACTTTTCTATACCGACATAATTGAATTCAGGGTGACTCTTTGCCATGCCTAAGATAAAGTCTCCCTTACCCATTCCTATTTCCAACATAATTGGTTTATCGTTATCAAATAGCCGATTCCAAGTTCCCTTTACTTCTTCGGGATTGCTAACAAAAAAATTTGACTGCTCTAATATTTCACGAGCACCTTTAACATTTCTTAACCTCATAGTTATACACCTACTTCTAATTATATCATATAATATTAGTACAGGGGGTTATCGCATGAAAAAAGAACGTAATGCATTCTTTCAAAACAATTCATCGAGTAGTTATTTTTATCCAACTGCGCCAATGATGCAAAGTATGTATCCGATGGCGACTGAATCTAATAGCAACTTTTATCAAGGACCAATCCTACCGAACCAATCAAAAGATATGGACGAATATAATAACGAAATTGAAACGCGCCTTGCCAAAATTGAACGTCAACTAAATAGATTTGATAATAGAATATCAAAACTTGAGAGTGAAATGCAATATAAAGAAGGCAATGATTATACTAATAACATGTATATGGTCTAATCCAAACTTACTTTTCCAAAAGTAAGTTTTTTAATGATTTTATTTAACATTTCTTTACCAAATATATCTGTCAATATATTCATCTTATATGCGATGAATATATAAGTTGCTCCACCAATTATTGCATCAATTGTAACCATTAGTATTGATGAGTACTTGCTAGATTCAAACTTTATGAAATGATTTAGTAATAGTAGTTCAATAGTCATAACAGATACTGGTACTAGTATTTTAATGAGCATTTTATATGTCGATGTAAATTTTAGTTTATGATTTTTTTTCAAATCGTAAGTTGCTATCTTAATCGAAATGATATACCCGATAATTGTCGCACTAATCGCTCCCCAAAAAGGAGGTATTCCAATTTTATTAAATAATAGTATAAGAGGAATATCTAAAATCGCATTTGAAGCAAAACCTATGAATACACTTATATAGACTGTTTTATACTTATTAAGTGATTGCATTGTATTAAAAGTAATAGAATATAGATTCCCAAATATTGCTCCAATTATCATCAACCTTAATACCTGTGGACCATATACGCTTGGACCATAGAAAATGTTCCAAATAGGCTTTGCAAGAATACAGATACCTACAGCACAAGGTATAGATATAGCAAGGATTATTTCATATGCTTTGTTAATCTTGTTTTCTACACCTTGCCAGTCTCTTTTTACAAATGAACTAACTATATTTGGTATTAAACTTACAACCATTCCCATTGCAAATGCGCTTACAACCATACAAACTTTAGTCGACCATGTCGTAATTGCACTTTGGATGAATTCCGCGTCTTGAGCGCTAAATCCTAACATGTCTAATCCCCTTAAAATTAGTACCATATCTGTAAAATTATATATGCTTGTTGCAATATTGATAATTATGAAAGGAATTGAAAAAGCAGCAATCTTTTTAAGTATCTCTCTATTGGATATATCGTCTTTTTTTTCAAACTTTTTAATACCAAGCGCTTCTCTATTTTGGTTCATTTTTCTTCTTAAATATAGATATGCCACCAATCCTCCAAAGAAAGCACCACTAACTGCAATTCCAACGGCGAGTGTTAGTGATGAAGAAAAGACTTTATATGCAAGAAAGCTTCCTGCAAGTATGACAAATATTCTTACTATCTGTTCCAATACACTACCTATACTCGTTGGCGTAATGATTTTATGTCCTTGAATATATCCTTTAGTAACACTTAAGTACGGAATAATCAAGACAGCAAAGCTTATACATCTTATTACAAAGGAAACATCCTGATATGTATTTCCGCCAGTAATGTCGCCAAGTATCGACTTTGCCATCAAGTCTGCAAATATGAACATTATAAGGAACGCTGCAACTGAAATATAACCAATTATTCTCGTACCGATTTTATATGTTCTATATTTTGCCTCCTCATATCCAAGAGTACTATATTCACTAATAATTTTACTTATCGCTGTAGGTAATCCTGCACTACTAATGCCCAAGAATATTGTATAGATATTGTAGGCATAACTGTATAGTGCTCCACCTTGACTTCCAATTATCTTGTAAAATGGTATGACATATAACATACCAAGTATTTTAGTTATTATCACTGCAACAGTTGCAATCACAGCACCTTCGATAAAACTGTTTTTTTTCATTAAACCACTAACTTTCATATATTATCATCGCAGTAAAACAATATATTTGTTCTTCACCACATGTACTTATTGCGACACTATATTTGATATCAATTAAATCAGTTTCAAGGGAATCTAAAAATTCATTTACTGCTTGTTCTAAATCTTTTTCATGTCCTTCATCGAATACTTTTACTTTCATGTTATCACCAGTATTATTATAAATATCCATAAATGCAAATTTGGTCGAAATAAAGGAACATTTTAATTATATAGTATTGATGTTATTTTTTCAATTCATCATAAAAAATCTGATGAATTTAATATCAAAACTGGCCTTATACCGACATCATATTCATTATATGATCTATTGAAAATAGTAGTAGAATCTATCGTGTACATCTGATTTGAATTAACCGCTTCTGCTATCCAAACCTCACTATTCATGAACATATAAGAATATTCAGATGAATTACAAGAGTCCTCCCCACAATTTAAATTATTTAAGTCTTCGATCATAAGTCCATCGCCAGTAGTATATATTCCAAAGCGTTTTAGAATTAAATCCGTGTAATTATCTGTAAATATTTTAATATTTGTATTTTCGTATACTTTCTCTCCTGAAGTAAAGCCATCTGGATATAAGACATCATACCTCTCTTCAGACATTGCATATATTGTTGAAACCATTATATTGCACTTGGATTGCATTCCATAGTCATATGATTCTAAAGATAGTCCTGTACCTATAATTCGTTCATTATTTTGAACTAATTCATATGCATTATTACAACTATTATGGTCTGCCTCCCATAATATATCTACTATATAACCCAAACTCAAATACAATTCTTCTCCCTCATAAGTACATATAGAGTTTTCTTCATCCCATACGGCCTTACCTAAATAATTCAATGTCGCCTTTCGGCGGTCGAGCTCCGTATTAACTCCATTTATAGATATATAACTTGAATAAAAGTTCCCATGCTGTCCATTTCTTCGATATGCTTTATAGTATTGAGTATCATCTGTTTGGACAGTATCCAAATTATATTCAGCAAGTAATCTAACTTTACCATCTTCATTTCCTATTACATAGAAATTCTCTGTGCCAAGAGCAACCTTGGTACCAATAGTATTTAATAGACTTATACCATTTTCTATTTCTTCTCCTTGTTCATTTATAACTTTTGGTTTTACTGGAGCATGTCCTTCTTCTATCATAAAACTTGTATTAAAGCTAGCTTCCAAGTCGCTCGTTTGATCTACTGTATCAGAGTCGACTAATGTCATTGTTAGCTTATAGTAATATTTTGTTCCTGCTGGTATTTCTAGCCCTGCTGCTAAAGCTCTTGTCACTTGTTCAGTGCTCACTGGTACATCTCTATTCTCTACTG
>CAMOYI010000008.1 GCA_946629885.1 uncultured Mycoplasmatota bacterium
AAGTCAAAAATAGCCGAATACATCGATCAGTATCTTATAGATCACAAGGATGTTGTTAAAATATATGATTTGACTGATCAAGAATTTGAAACAATGTTTTTGAAAAATGAGAATAATAAGACACGGGCATTTGTCAAAATACAGGATGGTTGTGATAACTTCTGTAGTTATTGTATAATCCCTTATATGAGAGGATGCATTAGGAGTAAAGACATAATGCTTGCCGAGGAGGAAATAAATAGTCTCGTTAAGAATGGACATAAAGAAATCGTATTGACAGGAATTCACACGGGTTCATATGGTAGAGGAAAAAATTATGATTTAGTCGATTTGATCAGAAGAATAAGTTTAAATCCCCAGCTGGAAAGAATAAGAATATCTAGTATTGAAATTACTGAATTAGACGATAAATTTATGGAAGAACTTAAAAACAATTCTAAAATATGTAATCACTTACATGTTCCTTTACAGTCCGGTAGTGATTTAGTTCTCAAAAAGATGAATCGAAAATACGATACCGAATACTTCTTGAATAAAATTCAAAAGATACGTTCTATACGCCCAAATATTAACATAACTACAGACTTAATTGTAGGTTTTCCTTATGAAAGTGATGAGGAGTTTAATGAAACTCTAAACTTTATTAAAAAAGTAAAATTTACAAAGATTCACACCTTTCCATTCTCTTTAAGAAATGGTACAAAAGCAGAAGAAATGAAAGATTACTTTGTAGATGAAAAAGTAAAAAAGGAAAGAGTAAAAAAAGTAATACAACTATCAAAGCAATTAGAACTCGATTATTATAGAAAATTTATTGGAGAAAAGATGTCTATAATAATTGAAACTAATAAGACTAACGGAAGTGTAGGTCATACTGACAACTATATTTTAGTTTCAATTGATGATAAGTTAGAAAGTGGTACAGAAGTTGAAGTAGTTATAACAGAAGTTGACGATGACTGTGTAAAAGGAAGACTTGTACCTTGAAAAAAAAGATATATAAAGATATACTTATTATAGGTGAGTGTCATGAAAAACTATTCTATTAAGGGACATACTAAAACAAAAGTGCGATCAAACTCAAAAGTACTTAAAAAAATGGGAATATTGATGATGCTCTATAGAATCGATAGAACATGTCATATTAAAAATGACTAGTGAAAGACGGTGAAAATATGGGAAAAACGGAAAATACGGGAAGCTATGATTATTTAATTAGGGATTTACAGAAAAGATACGATGAATTGGAACATAATTTAAACCCATCCAATAAACCAACTACAAGAAAAGGGCGCGGAAAAGTTAAAGTAAATCCTAATGTAATTTCTAAGAAATTTATATCACCTCGACAATGTATGGCAGCCGTAGGAGCGGCATTTATGTTCTTCTTTGGAACCAAGGGTCTTGGTGAGCTTCTAAATTCTAAATCTGAAAAGACAGTTCCTTCTTTGCCAGATGAATCGATCGTGGAAACTAATGATGATACGATAAGAGTACCAGATAATGTTAGGCAATATTTTAATGAACAGCCTATTCTTAAATATATCGGTGATAGAGTAGATTTTAAATTTGTTCCAAATGGCCATACATTCGCTATAGAAGAACTATATCATGCTCTTAATAATAATGGTATAACGTTTTCTTATGATGAGATTGAATCTACTCTTAAAACAATGGAAGTACCACAACTTGGAGGTCCTAACTGTTGGACAATTAGTGGCGATTACATTATAATCCCAGTAAAACAGCCAAAATCACAAACTGAGTTAAAAATAGAAATATGTGAAAAATATATAGATTATCTTTCATCTAACTTTAGTTATATAAGTCAATTAGCTACTAATAATACAAATATATACAATTTTTTGGCTTCTATACAATCTCAATTACGTCAACTTGAGGGTAATAGTGAAAATATAACCAGAGAAGAATACTTAAAATTAGTGGAAGCTCTAGCAAAGGAAATCGGTAATCAAGCAGTACGTTATGATTCACGGGAAGTATCACTTGATGACTGGAAAGGTTTTGCTGAATCTATTAACAGAGTGGATGTAAAGGAAGTGCCTAAAACTAAATATGATGGTATAATTGCTAAAGTTGCAGAAGAAACAAATTATCCAGAAAGAGATATTGCCACGGTTTATAAATATGTTCTAGATAATCCAAATGTACTTTGCTATTACGATGAAGGAAGAAAACTCAATATGAATGAACTTCCAATAGGAGCCTCACTCGAAGAATTAGTAAGAAGTTTAAATCTTCAAGGTGTCGTTATAGATGCTAAAACTCTTAAAGGTTTTGCTGAAAAAGGAAACAGTGAAAATGGAATAACATATAATGCATTTGTCGCTGACGAAGGTCTAATTCAGTTAAAAAATTTATACGAAATGTATATCGAATACATATTAAAATCTAGTAGAGCTGCTACGATAGCGAAAGAAGAAATAGATCATCCAAGTGGTAATGAGGTAATTAGATTTATAATCAGTAAATTAAAGTCAGAATTTTCAGCAACACAAAAAAAATATAACACGGGACCCGGTAAAGCATGTGCTATGCCAGATGTTTATATTCAGGAATTGATAAATATAACTAGAGACATTCTTCAACTTGGTGATGGTGGACTTGTTATGCCATTTGATTATTTTTCAGAGTTATATGCTCGCTTATCTTATTTGGATAAAACTCAGGATAAAAATGGAATTGATCCAAGTTTATTTGATGCATTCAGACGCTACCTAAGTTATGAACAAACTATAAGTAGCGACGACCCAACAATTTCATAAGACTTTACACTAAAGTCTTTTTTTGTTACAATTTTGTTGGTTGATACTATGGAATACATCAAAGGAAAGTTTAAAAAATTGATATATGAGAGTAATAGTGGTAACGGCTATAAAGTCGGCCTTTTTCGCGTTAAAGAGGCTAGTGACAACTTAAAAGAAGAGTTAACTAATCATACCATAACTTTTACAGGATATTTTTACGATTTGAGGATAGATGAAAGCTACTTAATGCATGGTAGTTATATCAAAAATGGCAGATATGGTTATCAATTCCAAGTTTCAAGCTACGAACAACTCAAGCCAGAAGGTAAAGATGCAGTTATAGAATTCTTATCTTCTAGTCTAGTTAAGGGTTGTGGTGAAAAGACCGCAGAAGCGATTGTAGAAATACTAGGAGACGACGCGCTTGAAAAAATAAAGTCTGATAAGACATGTTTACAACTAGTACCTAAAATGACAGATAAAAAGATGGAGAGCATTTACGAATCCATTATAAAATACCAAAACAGCGATGAAGTAATAATATACTTAACAAGCCTAGGTTTTTCTATGAAAGACGCTATGACACTTTTAAATGTTTATGGAGTACACGTAAAGAATATAATTAATGACAATGTATATTCTCTGATAAACGAAGTAGACTTTAAGACATTAGATAGTGTATTCTTTAAAATAAATGACGCAACAGATGATAACAGAATTGAAGCTTGCATTATAGAAACTATGAAAGAATTGTCATTTAATAGTGGAGATACCTATTCTTACAAAGAAGAGATAAATGATACGATGTCGAATATATTTGGCATAGTATTGGGAAATGACCTCGAAAACTACTTAGATAGGCTTATTAAAAAAAGAGAGCTAGTAAAAAAAGGTGATAAAATTTTTCTATACAGTTTAGATAAAATGGAAGAAAATATTGCATCGAGTCTTTTAGATATAAGTTCAAGAGAAAAGTTTAAAATCGAGAATATTGACGAAAAAATTGATGATTTCAGTAAATCCAATAAAATTGACTATAATGATGACCAAAAAAAAGCAATTAAGACTAGTTTAACTGAAAATATAACGATAATTACGGGTGGACCTGGTACAGGTAAGACTACAATTATTAAAGCTATCGCAGGCATTTATATAGATAACCATAAAGTTAGTGAAAAAGAAGCTATTAATGAGATAGTTTTATTAGCACCTACCGGTAGAGCAGCCAAGAGGATGAGTGATTTGACCGGATTACCAGCCTCTACTATACATAGGTATTTAAAATGGGATAAGATTACTGGTAGATTTGAATATAACGAATACAACAAGAGATTCGAAAAACTTATCATAATAGATGAAGTCAGCATGATCGATACAGAATTATTTGATGCTCTTTTAAAAGGAATAAGTCATTCTAGCAAAATAGTTTTAGTTGGAGATGACAATCAGCTTCCGAGTGTAGGACCAGGATTAATATTAACTGACCTCATCAATAGCGACTGTTTTAACCATGTTCCACTTAAGGAAATATATCGTCAAAGTGCTGGTTCATCGATTCCGTATCTGTGCTTAAGCATTAAAAACCACGATTTAACTGAAGAGTCTATCGAGAGAAAAGACGATTATGCTTTCTTAAATGTGGATAGCCACATGGTAAAGGAAACAGTACGCGAAATATGTAAACTTAGTCAAAAGAAAGGAGTAGACATAAACGATTTCCAGATTCTTGCCCCTATGTATAAAGGTGAAAATGGAATAGATAATTTGAATGTCATTCTACAGGAATTATATAATCCACACGACGATGCCAAGGAAGAATGTAGGATGGGAGATGTAATATATAGAGTTGGAGACAAAGTATTGCAACTCGTAAACGACCCAGATAACAACATATACAATGGCGATATCGGTTACATCGAAGCAATCAATCCTAGAAGCAAGGAAGAACTTGTCATGGTCAATTTTTATGGCAATGGTGTATTCTACAAAAGAGAAGACCTCATAAATATTAAACACGCATATGCGATTACAATTCATAAGAGTCAGGGAAGTGAATTTGATCATGTAATAATGCCAATAGTTATGAATTATGGCAGAATGCTTTACAATAAGCTAATATATACTGGAGCGTCTCGTGCTAAAAAGAGTTTAACAATGCTAGGTAATCCACAAGCATTCTATATGGGAGTTAACAACGATTACAGTTTGAATAGAAAAACAGATTTAGTAGAAAAAATATTGAATAGAATAAAATAATTCATCCATACTAGTAATAGTAAGGGGTGGAAATATGAAAAAAACAGCTTTGAGTTTAGCGATAGGAATGGGCGCGGGTGCATTTCTTTATTCCTATACTAAAAAGCATCCAATCAAGACAAAACAAATAGAAAAAAACATTAAAAATATGATGAAGGACTTTGAATAGTCTTTTTTACTATGAAGAAAAAAAGAGATACACTCCTATACTATCTTTTACTTATAATAACTTTAATCGCTGCAATTTTTCTTTTGAGATTGATAAAGATCTATGCCATCTTTTGTTATATTTTAGACCTCATACTTCCAGTACTTTTAGGTTTTGTTTTTGCATGGCTATTATTACCTCTCTATAGATGGCTTAATAAAAAGATAAATCCAAAGATATCAATACTAATAATAGTAGTCTTATTCATATCAGTTTATGTCACAATTGGTTACTTAGTAGTTCCCATATTTTTAAGAAAATTTACAAGTTTATTTAACATTTTAAAAGATTATTTAGTCAAATTTAAAAACGTCTCTTTTTTAAAATTCGATGAAAAAATGCTTATGGTAAAACCTAAGGATTTCATTGCATCATGTGGAGGAATAATTTCTATAGTGATAAATGTAGTATTAATTCATATATTTGGCATATACATACTATACAATTACGACAATATTTCAAAATACATGAAAAATAAAATTATCAAATGCGAAAAAACAAAAATACTAAATTTTATCGATAATCTGAGCATTAATATGCGCCTATATATAAAAGGGGTAGTTATAGATACTGCTATTCTGTTTATTATAACATTTATAGTTTTTAGCATTTTAAATTTAAGGTACTCTCTTCTATTATCGCTGTTTATTTCAATAACTAACATAATTCCTTTCGTAGGGCCATATATTGGTGGCATACCTGCAGTCTTGATTGCTCTAAATAAGAGTAAAAAACTGGCGGCATTTATCGTTATCTTCCTATTCTTATCACAAGAAATCGAATCAGACGTCATAAATCCAATGGTAATGAGTAAATGCATTAGAATCAATCCACTTTTGATTGTAATCTCTGTCACACTCGCAGGTAAAGTATTAGGTATAATAGGTATGATTTTTGCAGTACCGATTTTAATACTAGTTAAACTATTCTATGATACCATCCTACAAAACAAAAAAAGTGTTCAGCACGTGTAAAGTCAATCCTGCATTATTGTAAATTGACAAACTTTTTGATATAAATAGATTATAAGAATAAGAGGTTTTTATATGAAAAAAGTTTTACTATTTTGTTTATTATTTTTAACGATAACAGTTAATGCTCAGGATAAGTTAAAGATGAATACAATTAGAAAAGGTGGAAATAAAGATATCCAATTACTGTTTACTATATGTGATCCAGACGATACTAATTGTGTAAATATAGATGAAATCAGTATAGAAGATGACGATGTATATGATAACTTCGAAGTAAAGAATGGTGTAGTATACCTAAAAGATGCAAATATTTCATTAGGAATTTATTCTACGGGATTGACTTTTAATATTGAAGGAACTAATAGAATAAAACGTCTTGTAAATACAACTAATAACGGAGTAGCCAATGGAGAAGGATATATCCCATTCAAAATATTTGGGGATGGAACTCTAGAAATCGAATCATATGATAAATACAATAAAAACGAAGATGGTGAAATTTACTATAAGTACTGGGGAGAGAGCGACGGCTTACGATCTGTCTATTATGTAAAATGCGAATTATCAGAAGACGAAATTTCAAAATGCAGTTTACCAGAATCTGGTTGGACGTTGTCTAGTATTGCTAATGATATAGACTATGAAATGAAATCTGACGAAACTAATATGTTTATAATAGCGTTAAACGACGATACAACTATCGATCAACTATTAGATGGTAGTCAAATTAAAGAGTATATACATATATTAGAGGTGTTCCCGAAATATATTGAATCCTACACCAATGAAAATGGTATACTCCCAGAATCTGCTAAAGAGGTTATAGGTTATTACATTTCAAATGATATTATTCACGGATATAATCGAAGAATTTTTGCAAGCCATCCTATGACTACTACTACCGATGTAGACATGGATAATTGTGGTGAATCAGTCATTACTGAACTACCAAAGGCTATAAATAAAAAGGGAAACTTATTCATTGGAGAAGAACCAATAGAATATGTTAATATAATACAAAGTGATGACGTGATATTCGAATCTAAAGATGGAATCAATTCAAAATATACTCTTAAAGTGGAAAATATAACTCAAACTGCTACTGAAAAAGAAACAGAAACAATTGAAAATAAGACTAAAAAAGCATTACTAAAATTATTTGACATTAATGTACTAGATGAAGACAAAGAACTAGTAAAGATGGAAAATGGAAAATATACTGTAAGAATAAAAGTAGATGACTTACTAGAAAAATACGAAAATCTTTCCATCATATACTTAGATAACGAATCTAAAGTTGAAGAATTGAAATCAACTATCAAAGATAATAGTATTGAATTTACTACTACGCACTTGAGTAAATATGGAATAATTGGTACTTCGATTACTACTACAAAAACAGAAGATACAAATAAAGAGAAAAGTGGTAATATCATTACAAATCCAAAGACTGCAGATAGCCTCTACATTAATATAGTTGGATTCATTTCTCTTATTTTCATCATAATTGTTGCATCATTAAAACTCAAAAAAATAAGAGCTTAAACGCAAAAATAAATGCGTTTTTGTTTTGAGTACATATTGCTAAAAATCTTAAAATATGTTACTATCAATTAAGAATAGGAAGAAGGAAAAAGATGAAGAAACTAAAACTAATATTATTTATTATACCATTATTTACATTTATTGGCACATTACAAGTAATGGGAGCAACTCGTGTTGATTCAGGGGCGGCGGACGGAGGTTTTATAGTATTAACTGAATCACTATTTACTATATGTAATAGAGTAGGTAGAAACTGTATAACAGTCAACACGGAAACAATTAATAACAATCAAAAGTATGATTTATTCGAAATAAAGGATAAAGAAGTATACCTAAATAATTCCGACATAACTCTTGAAATACTTCTGCCAATTGATCAACAGCATGTAATTCATATTTCTGGAACAAACAAGATAGAATATTTAAATAACTTTGTACCAGAAGGTTTTATTCCATTTAGTGTAGTAGGTGATGGAACATTAGAAATAGTGGCATCTAATCAAATAAAGAAAAATTCAGATGGTGAAATTTATTATAGACGGTGGGTAGTAGAAAGAAGTAGTAATAATTGTCAAAGTTTGATAAAAAATGATAAAAAAATAAATGGCGGTGATGTACATCTGCTAAGACAAACTAATACTAAAGCGAAAATCCCGGTAGTAGATATTTGTTTAACAGAAGCTGAAATAAATACTAGTGACAATACAGTAACATTTAAGGTACCAAAGTATGGATATACAGCAACAGACCTAAAAAACAAATTTGCAGAGAATGTAGATGCACTTTATAATGCTGAAGTTAATACGACTATGACTATGGAAGAATTTAATGAAACCCCACCAGAATTATTAAAGTCATATGCTGGAACAAATGATAATATATTGACTGCAGATGGAAGAAGAGCATTTCTCGACAAATTGACTCAAAATGGCAAGAATATCAAACAACTTGGTTGTAATGCACCTTATTTAGTTCCATCTGACCCAGTTACTGAAGAAACACAAATCACTTCTGCGTGGGGAGAAGAATACATCAAGACAGATTTAAGAAGAAGTTTTTCTAGTGATGGTCATTACTTAATAAATTTCCCAGAAGAAAAGAATATGATAACAACTACTAAGAAAGATAATATAGTATT
>CAMOYI010000009.1 GCA_946629885.1 uncultured Mycoplasmatota bacterium
AAAGTTTTTGGGTGAATTTATAAATGGAAAGTTCGTAAATGGACTACTTAGAAAAGCAAATCTAAACTCTAAAATAAGGGCTATTAGTGTAGAAGAATTGAAGGATATTATAGGAGTTGAGTCAAAAGACACAATTCTTTTAGGAAGTAGTAGCGTTTATAAAGGATATAATATATATCCACAAGTAAACGACTTGTTTGCAAACCATATGTGTATATTTGGAAATAGTGGATCTGGTAAATCTTGTGGTGTTGCAAGAATTATTCAGAATATATTATCGAACAAGCAAAGTCTTGCTTACAATGCAAATTTGATATTTTTTGATTCTTTTGGAGAATATAAGAACGCCTTTAGAGATATTGGAACGATAAACGAGTATTACCACTATCGTTTCTTGACAACCATGCCTAAAGAAGCTACAGACGAGTTATTGAGCATTCCGATGAATTTATTGACAAACGACGATATCGGAATACTTTTGCAAGCGGAAAAACACTCTCAGCTAACGATAATCGACCGCGCTATTAGATATGCTAAAATATTTTCTATAAATACAGAAGAGACTCATAGATTTAAAAACAATATTATTGCAAAAGCTATACTTACAGTACTATATAGCAATACTACTTCTAAAGAGAAGAAAGATGAGATATTTAGAATAATCAATATATGTCATACTCCTGAATTCGATTTTGATACTAGTATCGAAGGAATCGGTTATTCTAGAACATTTAGTGAATGTTTTGCAATTGATAATCAAGGAAGGTTTGGAGAAGAAGTATTAATCACAAATTACATACTTAAATTTTTAGATTCAAGTATAGATAACTATCCAACTCCAGAAGAAACCAATTATACGCTAGAAGACTTAGCAAACAGCTTAGAGTTTACTCTTATAAGCGATGGATTTAATCAGAATTCACTTATGCATGACGATGCTCAATTGTTAAAAGTTAGATTGAACAATATACTTCACAGTAATATAAAAAATTTGTTCAGTGGAGAAAAGTATGTCTCAGTTGGTAATTTTATAACTAATCTTTTAAGTAAAAATAATCAAAAATTCCAAATTGTAAATATAAGTTTAGAGGGAATAGATGATGCCTATGCTAAAGCGATTGTCAAAATATTTTCTCGAATAATATTTGAATTTGCAAAGGGAAATGCCAATAGAGCAACTATACCTTTCCATCTATTCTTAGAGGAAGCCCACAGATATGTACAAAAAGATATCGATGTATTCTTACTCGGTTACAATATATTTGATAGAATTGCTAAAGAGGGAAGAAAGTATGGCGTACTTTTAGATATAATTAGCCAAAGGCCTGTAGATATATCAGATACTGTTTTGGCGCAGTGTTCAAACTTTTTAATCTTTAAGATGACACATCCAAAAGATATTAAATATATAAGTGAAATATTGCCAAATATAAGTCAAGAAGTTATAGAAAAGATGAAAGTATTACAGCCAGGTACTTGTGTAGCATTTGGTTCAGCTTTTAAAATACCTATGATTTGTAAGCTTGAAATGCCTAGTCCTAGTCCATATTCATCTAGTTGTAATGTTTCTGCTTTCTGGGATTCAAAAGATTCAATCAACATATCAAATGAAACTAATATATCAGAAAATGATCAGGGAGCAATAGATGAAGTTGTACCACTATAAATTATATAGTAATATGTACATTAGAATAGAGGTTTATACATGAGAGGAAAATATTTAATAATTGTATTTGTAGCTATGCTTACTTTAATTACAGGATGCGGGAAAAGTGCTTCAAAAGAAGGAACTGTAAATAAAAAAATAACTTTAGAATCTATGAAAAACGAAGATACAAGTTACCTTGATATTAATGGAAAGGTGATGTCTTTGCCTTTTAAGGTTAAAGATTTCTTTAATGTTTTCACAGATTTTGATGCATTTACTTGGGATGATGAAAATAATAAAGATAAGAAAATTGATTTAAATGAAAAATTGCCATATATGACAACTGTTCAAGTTTCTGTTATTAAAAAATCAGGCGATGAGGATGATGAAACAAAATTAAAACGTACTAGACTTAGGTTTACTGCGCGCATTCTTCCAGAGGGTGGCGATACTGTAGGAAATGCATTAGTTACTGGAGTAAGCTATCAGTATGTAGATAATTATAGTTTTGGTACAGTAAAAATCAATGGAATCGAAATCAATAAGACTACTGCAGGCGAGGTCATGAAATTTTTCGAAGAAACTTACGGTAAATATGTGATTTCTGATAATAGGAAGATTAAAGTAGATAGGGATTTATTGGCAAAGAAGTTTAAGAAAATTGAATACTGGGGAGCGGAAGCATATCCTGTGATTTACGCCAACGTAGATAGCTATTTAAACGATCAAGAGCCAATTACTTATGTTTCAGTAAATTATGATACAAATACATTTATTTATAAAAAAAGTTAAGCAACATTTTACCAAATCGCGATAAACCGCGATTTTTTTTGTACTAAAATCTTTTGTTTTAAATAGATTTAAATGAAAGGATTGTATGTATGGATAAAAACAATGTTTTGACCTCAATTGCCAAAAGGGGAAATGGCGAAATATATTTAGGAGTCGTCGGTGCGGTTAGAACTGGTAAATCGACATTTATTAAAAGATTTATAGAAAATTTGGTAGTTCCAAATATAGCGGATGAATATGAAAAAAAGAGATGTTTAGATGAAATTCCTCAAAGCGCCCAAGGAAAGACTATAATGACTACAGAACCAAAGTTTGTGCCTTCTAATGGCGCAAATATAGAGATACAAGACTTCACAGCAAATATTAAACTAATAGACTGCGTAGGATACGTCATACCAGGTTCTAATGGATATGAAGACGATTTGGGAAATCCAAGAATGGTAAAAACACCATGGACTCCAGAAGAAATACCTTTTGTTGAAGCTGCAGAAATTGGAACAGATAAAGTTATTAGAGATCACGCAACTATAGGTATAGTAGTAACAACAGATGCTTCATTTGGAGAAATAGCGAGAAGTGAATATGTTGATGCTGAGAATAGAGTTATTAGTGAGTTAAAAGCTTTAGGCAAACCATTTATAGTCGTTTTAAACACAGTACACCCAACAAATTCGGAAACTGTACGTTTAAAAGATGAACTGATAAATAAGTATGATGTACCTGTCATTCCTGTAAGTGTAGAATCTATGAATGAAACAGACATAATGGAAATATTGGAAACTGCACTAATGGAATTTCCAGTATTAGATGTCGAAGTAAACATACCAGAATGGATACATATACTTAATATGTCAGACGACATTAAAAAAGAATATTTAGATAAGATACGAGAATCCGTGACTAGTGTCGATAAATTGAAAGATGTCAACACCATAATCGAACACTTTACTGATAGTAAGTATATTGATAAAAGTTATATAAGCTCACTAGATTCTGCCACTGGAGTAGTAACTTTAACTTTGGAAGCACCGGCTAATCTATATCAAGAAAAACTATCTAGTGTAATGGGTGATATAAATACGACGAAAGCTAGTATTCTTAAAATGTTTATAGATTATAATGAGGGAAGAAGCGAAACGACAGCGCTTAAAGATGCTCTAAAAATGGCCAAAAGTACTGGCTATGGCATAATGTATCCAGACTTAAAGGACATGAAGTTGGATACACCAGAAATAATCAAACAGGGAACTAGATATGGAGTCAAATTGAAGGCAGTCGCAAGTTCAATACACTTAATAAGAGTAGATGTGGAAAGCACATTTGAGCCAATTATAGGTAGTGAAATACAAAGTAAGGAACTTATAGACTATCTCATGAGAGACTATGAGACAGACCCTGCAAGCATATGGAAGAGCGAAATATTCGGAAGAAGTCTCGATGTAATAGTAAAAGAAGGAATACAAGCTAAATTATCACTAATGCCAGAAAACACGAGATTTAAGTTGGGAAATACTATAACTAAAATTGTAAATAAGGGATCAAACAATTTAATAGCAATAGTGATATAAGAAGAAGTTAATCTTCTTTTTTTATTAATCTTCTACTGTAAATAACGAATTTTTACAGTTTTTTATGTATTTTTAGCTTATTTTACTTGATTTTTTTCTTGCAAGTGTGATAATTTATAGATGTAAGGAGTAGAGTGTTCCTTACCAAAGAAATATGGAGGTAATATTATGGGAAAAACTCAATTAGTTGAAGCTGTTGCTGCTAAGACTGGATTAACTAAAGCTGATTCAGCTCGTGCAGTAGATGCAGTATTTGAAGCAATGACTGAAGGTCTTAAAAAGGAAGGAAAGGTTTCACTAGTAGGTTTCGGAACTTTCGCAGTTAAGAAACGTGCTGCTAGAGATGGTATCAACCCTCTAACAAAAGAACCTCTACACATTCCTGCAAAGAAGGCTGTATCATTCAAAGCTGGTTCTAAATTAAAAGATACTATTAACTAATAGAGTCTATAGACCACGTTTGTGGTCTTTTTTGTTGACAAAAAGTGGACATTGATGTATTTTATAGCCGGGTGGTTTTATGGTTACAATGGGAAAAACAGAATTAAGTGTAGGTAGCTTAATATCTATACCTTTTTACCTTACAAATAGAGAAAAAAAGAAAATTATAAATGCAAGTAGAAAAGCTAATGGAAAAAATAGTGATAAATATATTGATAAAATATGCAAAATTTTGGGTAATGCCAATAAGAGGGAAAATTGGAGTAATTTAAAGTTTGACGGAAAAGCTTTTAGGGATGAATTCACTAACTTTATTAAGTCACTCTGTGGTTCTATAATTTCACGTGATGAGGCTATATATGTTATTGAAAGATTTAATGCGTATGCAGATAATCCGACAGAGAAAAATATTAGAGAATTCAAGAAAGCCTTAATTGAGAACGTCGAAAGAAATTTAAATAAAAGAGTTAAATTGACATATCCATTTGATAGTCAAGCCCCTTTTAATGTCGAATATTTAAATCGATATATGTTGCTTGCAGAAAATGCTATTAAAGATAAGTTAAAAGAGTCCTGGGCAAACATAATTAAAATATATATATCAATATTTGAAGATGAACCTGAAAGAATAGAATCATATTTTAATGAACTATTTGACTCAGGAGTATATAATAAGAATTTCTGGTCTTATATATATGGAACTATCGTTGGTAAATTAAAAAAGTCAAATGAAGAGCAGCATCATAAAGAAAATGATGAAACTTATGGAGCTTTGGCATTTGCCTTTGACTGTTTAAAAGACTTAGATGATTACTTCAATAATGAATTTAAAAATGATATAGCATTTATTAAATCTATAAATACTTTCCACCTAATTTTAGGGGATAAAAATAGAGTTGAAACTGTATTATTTCCAATTTCACCTAATGTACTTTCAGCATATAGAATGATTTTAAGTAATGCAGTTGTACAATACAGTGAATTTCTTCGATTAACAGATGGTAACAGGGTATTAGAGGTAACAAAAATTGGTCAAATACAAGACAAGCGTGACGACGAATTAGTACGATTAACTGATAGAGTCAATCATCTAAATAAATTATTGATCACCTCTTGCTTAATACATTTATATCATTGTGGGCTTATTACTATAGATGAAAGATTTGAGCTAGTAGAAAGATTTATAGATGATCCAAGTAAATTGGCAGATTTTATCAAAGAAGTTATCGATAGAGCAAAAGCGAAGTACAGTAATCAGAAAGATACACAAACATTTGATAATATATACGAATTATTTAAAGATGGAATGAGTCCTTATGAAATAGTAGAACAAATTGATGCTACAGTTAAATCGAAAGGTGATATCAACAATAGTTATGCCGGAACTGTTTATACGACGAAGTATGAGTATGTTAAAAAAATGTATGAAAACATCATTTGTTTTCCTGGTTTTCTAAAGCAGGATGAACAAATTAAAGCTAATAGTATATTAGAAGGTTTATCGAAGAATGAAGAAGGTTATCAAATACTAAATAAAATTATATCTGATGCTTTTAAGAGACTCGGGTATCGTGAAGAACCCATTATCAAAGGATTGAATTCATCTGAGTGTCAACTAATAGTTGTTAGTGAAATGAGTGCCAATCCCGGTTTGCCTCAAATATTATCAAGTCTGTTTAAAAAGATACAAGGAATAGATAGAAGATCAAAAATATTAGAAGAGGCTCTTATATACATACTATCGTCTCGTATAATCATGAACGCTCCTCTTGCTGGCAATATGGAAGCTCGATTGGACAATGTTTTTTTAGCACTTAATGCATTAAAAAGTATGCTAACCAATGATGAGAACTTAATTATTAGCAGCAATTTATTAGATAGTGATATTATTGATGATGAAGAATTTGAAAGAAGAATAACCAGTTTAAAAGGCATTAATTCAGCAGCCGATTTAAACTCTGATAGAGCGCATATAAAAATGATTAAAGCGACATTCGCTGCTTATAATCCTGATTATTTTAATAGCCAAGATTTATGCGCGCATATCGATTTATTTAGTGATGATAATTCTGTAAAAGATAATGAAGATCTATGTCGAAGTACAATTAATAGCTACTTACAAATAGTTTTTAATTCATATGAAAAATTATTCTTTTTAATTCCGAGCGTAGCATTTGTCGGTGTTAATAGAAATATAAACCCTGAATATAGAGAAACTATAGATATAGTCAATAAATTATTATTACAGATGATGTCAACACAAAATTGCTTATCTGAAGAAAATATTGAGTTTTCTCTAAAAAATACTATAGGCTTAATAATAGATAAATTGACTTTTGAACTCGAAGAAGAAACTAATGAAACAGCTAAGATGGTAATAGAAGAAATAACAAAAATATTTTGCGCATTTATAAAAGAAAAAGATTTGTGTGAAATAATGGATGACGAGATGAAAGTAAAATTTGGTGCTTTAGATAATAAATATAGTAACAATATGGGAAATGCTATGTTTCTAAGTACTGTAAATGGTGCAAATTAGATTAGCCTATTTATATTGACAAAGAACGGCTTTTAATTTATTTTAACTGTGAGGTGCTTTTATGAAAAGAAAAGATTTAGAAACAAATAATAAGTTACAAAAAGATTTATTCGATGCGATAGATCTCTTTTGTGGTGCATGTAAGATAAGTACTATACCAATGCAACCTATATCTGTTAAATTGTTAAATACTTTAAAAAAATATCTTTTAGAAGCCTGTGATAATTACAAAATATCCTATAAAGATTACATTGAAAAACTCAATGCAGAAGAATTTGAAAACGTACACGGAGAAAATCAAATTGTAAGAATATTCACTATCCGTTTAAATGAAATAACTGACTTAATAATAGAGCAGGATATGTCTAGATGGAGAGAATTATTAAACGCTTTATTTAATGCAAAGATAATAACTCGTAAACAAGGTGAAGATTATTACGAGAAGTATCGCAGGTATCTTTGTGGCCAAAACAACTATGATGAAGAAGTGCAACCAATGTTGGGCATTATTAAGGTATTAGTCAATATAGGAGATACGTATTACAATAAAATAAATTCGGACACATTTGAACTTCGAAGAGAACATTTTATAACCGTTGCTTTAGAAAAAACTAGGAAAATAGTAGAAGTGCAAAAAAAGTATTTATTATATATTAGCAAAATATATAGTGCGTCAGAGAAAAGTGCGAAGAAAGATCTTTTTTATTCGATATTTACATGTACATCTAAAAAAGAAAAAGATGTTAAAATTAGTGCTTTTTTTGCGGATATGGCTGAAGCCCTTGGATACTTTGACATTAACGAATATAATTCAGCGCTGCTATATGATTATTCCTTAAATGAAACTTTAAGGTTGTTGGATGAACTCAATAGACTTTTAGGAAATCATACAGGTACAATCAAAAGCTTAAAGACAGCATTGTGTAATGGTGAATATATTCAGTTTAGAAGGCTTTTTTCAAGATTAAAAAATGAAATATCAGAAATTTTCAGTGACGATGAAGAATATGCCATGATGGAATCGAAAGTTATTCGCCACAAGTGGTTTGCATTACCGCAATATCTAACATATGTTAATAAAAATCTTTCATCAGATAAATATTTTGAGTTTCGCGCAAGTTTACTAGAAATATCTAAGAAGTTGGGCCTTTATGGTTTTGTAGGTCAAGTATTTGGAATTCATGATGAGGATGATACAAAAGATTTATACACCATAATTCCAGAAGTTTTAAGAATTTTTAAAATTCATGCGCATATTTTATTGTGTGCATGCAGCGATGAAGAAAAGAAAATAGTAAATGGATTGTTATCTGAATTGGATATGGTTTTAGACAGCAAATCACAATCACCTTTGGACTGGAACAGTATAAAGAGCAATATTGAAAGAATCTTTGAAAAGCTAGTAGTCATCTATAATGCCCATATACCAAAAAGCAAAAGTGAACAAGAAAAATATATGCTTGTTGAAGGTCTTTTTCTAACATCATTTACAAGATCTTTAGATACCGTTCCTAGTACTATGTCAGATATGAGTAATTATATTTTAAATTTACATACTCAAGAAATTAGTAATAATGAAACAGATAGCGCACCTATAAAAGAATATTTGAAATTCTTATATAATCAAGAAAAGAGACCGTTTATTGCTCCTCGTCCAGAATTCTTTTTGCCACAGTGCAATATAGAGAATAGAAATATAATCAAGATGCTTCAAATAAATATAAACAATTTACTAAAAAAGGAATTGTCAGGTGATCAAGTTTGTTCCTTAGACTTGGAATGTATCCTAAAGGCATTTTTGCTAATAGTTAACAATCAAGATGATAGAGATGCTCTTTTCAAATTATTAGTAGACTGTATGTTCGAAGCAGTTGAAAAGAAATTAGAAGAGTACAGTGCAACTTGGCCAGAAGATTATACAAGAATGTTTGAAGAGATAAAAAGCAAAGTTGATAATAAAGCGGAAGTACTCACTTTACAAACGATGAGTTAACCGCTTTTTTTATGGACAAAAATAGTATTATTTAGTAAAATGTTTGTAGATTAGAAGGTGTTTATAATGAAAAAGACAGAAGAAAAACAATCTAACCCAGTGTTTGTTATTTTTATCTTTTTAATAGTACTTCTATTATTTTTGGCATTTCCTTATATAAAAAGCAAAAATAAAAAGGAAATAACTACGCCCATTAATAACAGTACTACGACTAAAAAACACACTTCTGATAAAATAGATTCTTTAAGTTCTTATATACAAATTGGCAGTGGTGATACCATTAATTTTAATGGATTAAACATTAAAAATCCAAAGGTACATAATGATGTATTTAGTATTGATATATTCAGTGAAAAAGATATAGACTTATCATCATTGGACTACTATGTCGAATTTTACTATCCAAAAAACAAATTCCTTTTTAGAAGATTGCTTAAAGGTAATATATCTTCTAAAGAATATAAGACGATTAATATAAGTGATATCGATATCGACAACGATTATTATATTTCAATCAGCCATATACCCACATCTTACATACCAGTTAAAACCTTTTCAACTGATGAGTCTAGCATAAGTGGATTTACATGTGTAAAAGGAGCCTATACATACGAATATGACTTTAGTGAAGATAAGCTCATAAGAGCGGCTAAAAAATACAAGTATGTAAGTAGTGACTTAGAAGAATTATCTGAAAAGCTATTTGAAATAAAAAAAGAAGAGAATTCTCTTAACGAGCAAAAGGGCGTGACCGCGAGTGTAGTAGAATCAAATAAAGAATTTATCTATACAATAGAGATAAACTATTTAGAAAAAAGTGAAAATAAAATAGACCCATATTTTTACGAAAAGGACGAATTTAATTATGTTGTCATGTTTAAAATGGAAGCAGAGGGGTTTGATTGCAAATGAATCTAAACATTAACGATTTTAATGGCCCATTAGATCTCTTATTGCATTTAGTAAAAGAATCTAAAATGGATATTTATGAGGTACCAATCGAAGAAATCACAAATCAATATATCGATTATATTAATAGTCTAGAAAAGATGAATATAGATGTGGCTAGCGAGTATTTAGTTATGGCAAGTGAATTAGTATGCTTGAAGAGTAAGAGACTTTTAAATATAAAAGAAGATGACGAAGAAGCAAATCAGTTAGAGTTTAAAATCGGAACCGAAGAAGAGCTCAGAAACAGATTAATAGAGTATCAAAGATATAAAGAAATCACTGATAATTTTAAGGAATTAGAGCATAAGAGACAAGAATTTTTAACAAAAACACCGGAATCACTAGCAGAGTATAGGAGTGATATGCCTCTTGCTTCTGATATAACACTAGACGATTTGATTAGTGCCTTTAATAACTTTTTAGATAGACAAAAATTTATGAAGCCACTCAATACAAAGGTTACTAACAAAGAATTGAGCGTTACTAGAAGAACTAGTGAAATAAGGGCTTTGCTTGCAAAACATCATCGTATAGATTTTTTCGATTTATTCGAAGTAGTCGACAAGCCATATATAGTAGTTACATTTTTGTCGATATTGGAAATGGCTAAAGCTAGTGAAATAGAAATAAAACAGGAAAAGAATTTTTCAAATATATTTATAGAATCGAAGGTGCAATAATGAACAACTTGATGGGAGTATTGGAAGGCATTTTATTTGCAGTGGGAGATGAGGGAATTTCGCTCAAAGCTCTTTGTGAAGTCATGGAAATAGATGAGGACAAAGCAAAAGATGTACTTAAAGAATTACAAAAGAGATACGAGGGAAGTGAATATGGCATAAGAATTAGCTTTTTGGCAGATACATTTAAGCTTACTACAAAAAAAGAACACGCACCATATTATCAAAGATTACTTGGTAATCCTGAAACACAAACACTTTCTGAAACGGCACTAGAAGTGCTTGCAATAATCGCGTATAATCAGCCTATTACGAGGGCATTAGTAGACGACTTAAGAGGTGTAGCATCATCTCAGATAATTAGAAAACTTTGCGCTAGAGGATTGATTAAAATAAGTGGAAAATCCAGTATGCCAGGTAGGCCAAACCTATATAGTACAACGAGTGAATTTTTAGATTATTTTGGGTTAGCGAGTTTAAAAGATTTGCCTGAAATGAATAAGGAAGATCCTATAGAAGATAGCAATAAAGATTTGTTTACTTCTATATACAAAGAAAATCAAGAAGAACATTAATTACGCTTCTTGATTTTTTTGTTAAATAAATATATTGTAGGTAATGATAGTATCGTTATGCATAAACTCATGTAGATGTGAGGAATAGTGTACTTTAATTCTATTACATGTTTTCCTTTTTCAATATCGAATGCAAGTAGGGTATTTCCTATCGCTTTTTTTTCAACCTTTTCTCCGTCTATGTATACATTCCAACCGGAATCATATGGAATAGAAGTATATACAAGCGAATCTTTATCGCCATCCACATTTGCACTGATATAGTGTTCACTAAATTCATCTATTTTAATTAAATTATCTTTTATCGTATTATATGACTCATTTAATGCATCTTCATCTACATAATATGCATAGAAAGCGTCATCTATGTAGTCTGAATAACCGATGTATATATCACGAGCATTTTCGACGTATATTGTATAGTTTTCATTATAATCCGCGGAATCTATAACGTCTACTCCGATATCGTACCCGTAGTAGTAATCATCACTCATGTAGTAAAGTGTTCCATCTATTATAACAAAATCAATACCTCCCTTAACTATATAAGTATAATAATTGTCGATAAAATCATTAGTTACATAGTGTATTACTGTTTTATCTCCTTCATAATACTCTGTGTAGTCAATTTCAAAGTTGACATTCTTGAGTACATCTTTAATTCCTGTAGATTTTTCAATAAAATCGTTTTGAATTTCAAAAGGATTTACATATTCAGTGGACCAATCTATTAAGTCAGGATTTGATTTAAAAATTAGTGAAGTAGGGTATTCACTTCTATATGTATCATAGTTATCTGCACTTTCATATTTTTGATAATACTTTATAGGGTATCTACTAAATATGTATTTAAGATTGAACATCATACTGAATATTGGAGTATTTGGCTTATAGTAATGACTGTTGATTTCGTTACCGGGACTACCTAAAGCATGCATTAAAATTGCTTCATTTTCGTAACTCATGGAACTAAATGTAGTAAGGCCATAATAATCAAACCAATCTGGATCATTAAATGTTGTAATATATGGTCTATCTACTCTATATATATCACTATCATTATCACGAATAAACTCTAAAGAATTTTGAATATTACTATAATCGACATAGATACTTTTCGTGTTATAAGATATGTTCCAATTCTCTTGATACTTTATAATACATTCTATACAAGCAGAAACAATGAAAAGTGTGACTGCGATAAAACTCATTTTTTTAAAGTATTTAAATGTCAATACGAAAGTAAAATAGCACGTAATAATAACTAGATTTAAGATAAACATATTTTCACTGAGATTATTAAAGTTTAAGACTTTGGATAGAACTATAAATGCTATGCTAATAAGGTATGATATAATGAGCACAATGGTATTAATACTTTTTATTTTATCTAAGCTATAAGCACAGATAATTGTCGACATAAACACATAAAGAAATGAATATCTATATGGCAAATCATTTGGCACGTGTAGTCCATGCATGATGAAATCAAACTGAGGTACAATAAAACATAATATTAAAAATAAGAGAGGAATTAGACATGTTAACTTTGTTTTTAACTCTATTTTTTTATTTAAGAAGAACGGAATAATTAACATTATAAAAAGTATACTTAAAGATATATTTGGTGCGTTCGTCTCTCCTGATGAAAAGACAGTTGTTCCCACACCAGATAAATGGTTGAAAATAAATTCTTTTAATGTAAATGAATAGTACTGACTTGTTGGCCAAGCATCACTCGTTGCACTTATACTATTAAGAGAAGTAAACATAGGGAAAATAACTAAAGCGCAGGTACATACTGATAAAAGACTTGATAATATGAAATTACGAATTATTATTTTCTTATTATCCTTTTTTGATATAAGTATATATGAAATGAAATAGAATACTACAAAAATTGCAATCATATAGCCGATGAAATAGTTGGCATACATCATAAGCGACATAGTAGAGATATATAAAAGTATTTTATTATCATCCACGAGTTTTTCTACCCCAAGAATTATTAGTGGCAAGAAAATAATTCCATCTAGCCACATAATATTCCAGTAGTATGCCATAAAGTACGCTGAAAATGAATATAGAATAGATAGGGCAATCATAAGATAGTTACTGTTAAATTTTTTGTTTAATAGAGCCATCATAGCCATGCTAGATGCCGCAACTTTAATTGCAATAATAAAAGAGTACGATGTTATTATAGTCTTTTCATTAAAGAAAAACATTATAATATTAAATGGACTGGATAAATAATTAAAGAAGTTTCTATAAAATGGTAAACCCAGTCCCATATTAAAAGAATATACAAAACTTTTACCAGAAATTAACCTATTGAACATCTCTTTTAACATCGGAGCATACTGATGTAAAAAATCTACTGTCAAAAAGGATTTTTTCCCAAAGGGAGTAATATCCTTTAAATACATTATCGATAAAACTAATAAAAGTGAAATTAATCCAGCTAACAGTAGTGGTATTTGTTTTTTAAATTTTTTCATATTATCACCATAAAAATTATATCTTATTTTCTTTTTTTCGTAAACGGCAATTTACATTTGTTGAAAAATTAAAATTCGTCTGTTATACTAAACTTGGAATTTGAAAGAGTTGGGGGATATGCGTACTACTTATTATGAAAAATTACAAAACATTAATTTGGTAAGAAATGGTGAATATAGGTATACTACTGAAGACAAAGAATTAGATGAGTTTTTTGGCCTCAATAAACAATTTTACCTTTTACCAGATGCGAATAAAATTGTAGAACTTGCGAGTTATAACTTTTTATTTGCTATACTAGGATATCGCATGACGGCGGTAACAAGCACTAAAGAAGGATACATTGCATCATATAGTGATAAAAGTGGAAAACACTTTGGTACTTTTTCAACTGGTATGATGTTTTCTGAGGAATATATATTAAAAAAAATAGTTGCAGCCTATAAAAAAGAAATTCGCAACATTAGTTTCAAAGGAGCACTATCGATCGATTATAGCCAACAAGATAGAATTAGTTCTAAAGCTACAGGCGTTAGTTTACCAAAAGAAGTGGTTGATAAGCTCAATTTATATGGGAAAGTATTAAGTATTCTATCTCAAGACAAAACACTATTGACCAGGTGCCGTTTGATAAGTGGCTCAATTGAGGATAAAGAGAGTATTGATTTTAGTTCATTCGATGAGGTCAATTTAAATAACTGTAGCGATAACCATAGAATTCTTTGTAAGTTTATCTGTGGAAGTAACGAGGAATTATATAAATATTTAGATAACTATATCTGTTCGAAAGAGTCTTGGAAAAAGATGGATTTCGATGAAAGTTCAGTGCCAGATGAATTAAAAAAATCATTTGATGCTGCTAAAACAATTTTTGATAGTATATATGATAGTATAATAGATGGGTACCAGAAATATTTCGGTAAACATAAAAATGCTGACGGAAATGCAGAAATTTATAATTTAGCAGATTCAGAGCTGTTTGACACCTATTTACCTCTTTTAACAAGCTATGTAAATGAAAACTATCCGGATTGTAAAGATAAAACAGGAAAAGTGATGCAAGTATTTAGAGACATACTAAATATGTGTAAGACTGATTACAGTATAGATGTTGTCCTATGGGTTATGGAAAAAATAAAAAACATTACTGATGAATTTTTGCTTCCAGATGCTGCAACTAAGAGCGATCAAAGAGATGAATTGAATAGAAAATTCGTAGAAATGGCTTTAAATCGAGCAGAAAACTTGGCCGCCGTTTTTGGTCAAACAGTATCTGGTGGTTCAATACAAATATAAATTGATAATATATTTGGTTGACAAAATTGTATATTTTAGATAGAATAATCATAGAAATAAGAAAGAGAGATGTTTTAAATGAACGGATTATTAGGAGCTATTACAACAAATATCGATGAATTGTGCTACGATGCAGCACCAATATTGAAATTGGCTGGTTGGGTATTGACAGTATTTAAGATCGCTATTCCACTAATTATAATTGCTTTAGGTGTTGTGGATTTAGCCTCAGCAGCAATTTCAAGTAAACCAGAAGAGATGAAAAAGAGTATTACTAGTTTGGTATGGAGATTAGTAGGTGGTATTGCTATATTCTTCATTCCTACATTAGTTATGTTAGTATTCGGATTCATTTCTGATTACCGTGATGCAGAGAATGGAGTATCTTCTTGGCAAATTTGTTACAGTTGTATTACTTCACCTTGGGACGATTATTGTTCTGTTGCTTCTAAAGCAAAAGGTGCAAACGTGTCTTATACAACATGCTTTGACCCAAAGGTGGAATCGGGCAGCGTGAAATTAGGCATCAAAAACGATGTTAAATGTAAGTAAAAAGTATCAAGTAATAGCTTGATACTTTTTTTATGACTACATGAGTTAACTAAGTAATTTGTTAAAAGTATTCTTTGCATGAAAAATTATATTAAAAATAGCCTTTATTTGGCTGTCAATTTGTGTTATAATTTTATATGATTATATTTGTATAAATAGATTGGGTGAGTATTATGGCAAGTGGATTATTGCTTGGAAGGTTTTTCATTATAACTTGGATTTTCAGACTCTTAATGTTTTTGGATAATTTACTTTTGAATTTGTGTAGGGCTTCGTATAGAGTTTTTGTCTATACTTCTCGTATTACCTTGATAAGCGGTGATCAGATTGAACTTTTCACAAATAGAGTTTATTTAATTCTTGGTATTGCACTAGTATTTATAATTGCGTATAACCTGTTAACTTATATAGTCGATCCGGATAAGATGTCCGATAAAAAAACAGGCGCAGCTGCATTTGTTAAAAACGTCATAATATCATTGACATTAATAGTTATTACTCCGATGGCTTTTGTAAAATTGTATTCTTTTCAAAATACAATTATTACAAATGGTATAATTGCCAATTTAATAATGGGAACGCCGTCCGATGGAACGGTTGATGTAGATGAAGATATGTCACCTAGCGAAATAGCTGATGAATATTTGGATAATGGAGCTAGAAATATTACAGCTAGCGTGTATTCCTCATTTATTTTACCTACTGACAATGACTTTAGCGTGCTTGATTGTCCTACTACTAAAGCGGAACTTGCATCCTCAGATCTTATAGGAGCCCACATGGATTATTGTGATGCATATTATGAAATGTTAGAAACGGGCAGTAACAGCGCATTTAGAGATCTTATAGACGATTACGAGGAGGAGTTCGATTATTATTTTTTAGTTTCCACAGCTGGAGTCTTAGCGATGCTCTTTTTCTTCGGATCATATTGTTTAGAACTTGGTAGACGTGCAGGCAGGTTGGCGATACTTCAACTACTAGCACCAATTCCACTTGCTATGGAAGTTATACCTGGTAGAAGTGGATCTCGACAGAGGTGGCTAAATGATGTCGTCAGCACATATTTAGATGTATTTATCTATCAGGCAACTATTTTTATCATCATTTTCTTACTACAGTTTGTTGGTCCTGCGGTTCAAAATTTGTTTGCATCAGCATATAGTTCAGCCAGGGTTTTATTGTTAAATATTGAACCATCATTTCAAAACTTATTTTATTCAGCTAGCATAGGCTCTGCAATTGAACGAACTATCGCAATAATATTCCTAGTATTCGGATTGTTTAAGTTTGGAAAAGAAGTACCTAAAATGATCGAAGACCTAATCGGAATAAAAGGTGCTGGTTCATTTGGAGATGTATTTAAGAGATCTCTTGCTATGGCAGGAGTTAGTGCAGGATTAATTGGTTCTACTGCAACAAGGTTTAGTAGAAACTACGCCAATACTGAGGGAACTAGGGGTCAAAAAATTATGAGTGGCGTTGCGGGTGCTACATCGGGTATTGCAAGGACTCTCTGGGGTGCTAGGAATGTTCATAGCATAAAAGATGCAAGGAATTTGCAAAGCAGAGTTAATAACCAAGTTTCTTCAGCCAAAGTAAGAAGAGCCAACTATATGTCTAGAGCACGTGAAAAGATATTGGATCCGAGTGGAAATGCAGGATGGCTTGATACATATGCTCAGATGAAACGGGATAGACACTTAGAACGTAGTGAAGATAGACAATTTGCTAGACACGAAAGGTGGACAGGAAAATCGTTTGAGGCAGATAATGAAAGGTTGACAGCATTAGATACACTTAAAACAAGGACAAAAGGCGCAAACTTCAAACTTCGGGACGATGCCGAATATGCAGAATTTGATAATCACGAAAGAGATTATAAACTCGAATATGACGCAAGTCAGAGAGAGTTCTTGAGATTAGAAGCATCTGCCGATGGACTAAGTGCTTTAAAGACAAATTACTTGCAAAATCACGCGGGGAGCACCGACGACGATTTTTATAAGTGGTTAGGCCAAGACGGAAATGCATTTAGAGATGTTTATTCAAATGTTATAGACGCTAGAAATCAAACGTTTGAGAAGGAAAATTTATGGCAAGAAGCTAAAGACAAGAAAGCAGACGTCGAGAAGAACATACTCGAAAAAAAGAAACTCAATGTTATAAGGCAATCTGCAGTTGAAACATTAGTCGAATTAAAGTCGAATCCATTATTGTCTAATTTGACGAATGCAAGTGGACAAAAATATTCCGATCTTCTTTCAAAACTTATAAACGACAAAGGTGAACTTCTCGATAGTAACGGTAATGCTATCGATCATCCAACCGCAGATCAAGTAAAAGCTATTCGTAAGATGACTAGCGAAATTTCTACAGCCGCTACAAATCAGATTACTCAAATTAACATCGACCGTGCATCACAAAGAAGAGAAAAAGAACTTAGAGATGCTAGACAAAAGAATAACAACAATAAATAAGAAAGGAATAAAAGAGGATGAATGGGAATTATTTGATACCAGCAAACTCCAAGAAGTCTGGTATGATACTAGGATTATTTATGCCAATTGATTTAATAATTTTTGGCTCTGGTGTGGGATTGACATTAATTCTATTAATGGCTATACATGCGACATCACTTTCCACAATTATAATTATACTCCTTCCTGCATTGATTAGTGGATTTTTGGTATTTCCTGTACCAAACTATCACAATGTTTTACAGCTAATTATTAATATAACTACATACATATTTAAACCAAGAGATTATATATGGAAAGGATGGAATTATAAAAATGGCGACAAAAAATAGTGAGGATTGGCTACCAATCAAAAGCATAACAAATGGACACATCATTTTAGATGATGGAATGATGGTGACAGGAGTTAAAATTGAACCCAAAAATATATTTATACTCGATCAAGCAGTTCAAGCTAATGTCATAATGGAACTTAGAAACTTTTACAATACAATAGATTATGAATTTTGGTTGATATCAGCTGGTAGACCAGTGGACATCAACTTATATTTGGCAAGTTTACAAGTTCACTATAACAATACTACTAGCCAACAGGTGAGAAAGCTTTTGATGCAAGATATAAATAAGGCAAATGAATTTATGAGTACACAGGCAAATGTTGTCGATACGGAATATTTTATTCTGTTTAAAGAGAAAAAACCTGAAATAATTCAAAAAAGGATTCAGGGGTTAATCAGTGGACTTGCTAGATGTACTTTAAATAGTAAGCAGGTATCTAATGATGATTTAAGAATGATTTTAGATAACTTCTTTAATGGGGCAGAGGGATTTAGATTTGGAACGGTGACGAGTTTATGAGTTTAAAAAGTGAAATAGCTCCTAAGGGAATGAGCTTTAGTCCTACACAGTTTAGAATAGGAGACAAATATTGTACAATTTTATCTGTGATAAGTTATCCTAAGTTTGTAGAACATGGTTATTTAGCCAATCTTACAAATATACCAGGTGTCAAGTTAGTTATTAAACATATTCCAATCGATTTTGCATTAATGCGTAAGATGATCGATAAAGAAATTGTCGATTTAAAGGACAGATTTCAAAAAGAACATGACAACACTCTTCAAGAAAGAATTAGACAAGATTACGAATCATTGGAAGACTTTATTCAACAACTAGCAGCGACTAGTGCTAAAGTATTCGATTTTCAAATGCACATAATGCTTTCAGCAGACTCAAAAGAAGAATTGGAAAATAAAAAAACAGAAATAAAGACTTATATGGCTGGTATGGATTTGAAAGGTATTCCTCTAATGTTTGAACAAGAGAAAGTACTAAAGTCGATAATACCGATATTTCCAAAACAAGATATCGAAGATAGAATTGGTACTCCGATACCATCGAGTACAGTTGCTGCAATGTATCCATTCGTCTTTGATAGCATCAAAGATCCAGGGTTAAGTACTCTTTTAGGTGTCGATTTCTCAGGTGGAGTTGTACTATTTAACCAATTCTTATATCAGATTAAAAAAGAACATAATAGAAACAATGCTAACATGTTGATTTTAGGTTCTAGTGGCTCAGGTAAGTCTACTGCCGCTAAAATGCTTTTGCGTAGCCATTTTAGGAATGAATACAAGGTAATAGCAATCGACCCAGAGGGCGAACTAGAAGAGATGTGTCGCGCATTTAATGGTGACTTTATAAATCTGGGACGTGGTGGAGAGTATGGAATGATTAATCCATTAGAAGTTGTAATGGATGGCGATGATGAAGCAGGCGTTGCAAATGCAAATTCAATTCTTACACGTACACTTGCCAGTTTAAAAACATTTATGGTTTATTATAGTCCAGGTATCGAAGAAGATGTTCTTACATTATTTAGCGATGTTGTACAAGATACTTATAAGAGATTTAATATCGATTTTAATTCTGATTTTACACAATTTACTAGTGCTGATTATCCGACTTTTGACGATGTATACGCAACAGTAAAGGGTAGGTTACTGTCAATGCCAGAAAAAACTCGCGAAAGAGATATTATGGAAAGATTGGAACTAAAGATACGACCTTTAACAAAAGAATTAAGATATTATTTTAATGGTCATACTTCAGTTGAACCAACCAGCGACTTTATAGTGTTCAATATTAAGGAATTGATGAATAGCAGTACTTCTATAAGAAATGCTCTGTTCTTTAACATCCTTAAATACGCATGGACACTATGTCTAGATAGAAATGTAAATACTGTTTTATCTGTAGATGAGGCACACGTATTATTGGGAAATAATAACGAACTTGGTGCAGAATTCTTAGCCCAAATTCAAAGAAGAAGTAGAAAATACAATACTGGAACAATCATTATTACACAGCAACCGACTGACTTTGCAGCAGAAAATGTAATAATGCACGGTAAAGCAATTTTTGATAACGCTAGTTACTATTTGGCAATGGGATTAAAAAAACAAGCAGTTGAAGATTTATCAAAACTTGTAGATTTAAATGAAAATGAAATGGAAGCAATTAAACGTTTCGGCCAAGGTCAAGGACTATTTATTTGTGGATCGAGACGTATGCAAATAAATATAGTATTGTCTCAGGATGAACTTGATTCATTAGGTTCAGGCGGAGGTTTATAGCGTTTAGAAAGTAGGTGAAGGGTGTGGACGAAGAAGGCAAAAAGCAAGATAATCAACAAACTAGTACTGAAAAAGCCGCCACAGTTGGTCTTAAAGTTGCTGCCAACTCGCTTGCACCCGGCATTGGTGGAAAGGCTGTTAGTATTGCAAGCAAAACCAGAATAGGCCAAAAAATAATTAGGAAAACTGCTAGAGCGGTTGGAAACGTACCAGGTTTGAAGACAGCTACGACATTAGATAAAGCCGGATTACCTGATATGGCCGATGGAACATCTCATTTAATTGGTAATGTCCCTACAGGTACAACAAATATTAACGGTGCCCCATCTTTAACCAATAATGGGCAAACAATTGATAAAAGTAAAATTAATTCAGGCGATGGTAATAGTGGCTCAAAATCAAACAGTAAAAAATCTGCGGTGTCATCCAATCTAATCGAAAAAAAGAAAAAGAAACTACTAATATATTTGCTCGTTGGAGCAGTTGGATTAGCACTAGCTGGTGGGTTGTTATTTGTTGTTGTTTCTGCAGTACGTGCTCCTTTCGCTGCGGTGGAAAACTTCATAGATAATATATTTAATAGTGAGGAAACAGGTATTACTGAGGAAGAAGAAGCAGAAATAGATGAATCTTATAAAAATTATCTTTGTGGCGATGATAGTAGCGATGAGTGTGTGGAAAAATACGAAGATTACATCAAAAGTGAAAAAGACTTTTTAGATAGGTTTAAATCTATATCTAAAGCGTATAATCTAACAACTCGTCAACAAAAAATATTATATCAGACCATTGTATTTGGATACTCCATAGATGAGATTAACCCAGGTGACACATATAACATTAATGCTACAGAAAATTCAGAAGACAACGTCTATGAAAAAGAGAAGGACACTATAAAAGATCTTGCCCAAGAGTTTAATGGTTATGAAGAAAACTTTTACGACTATTTAATTACTTCAGATTTTTTTGACGATAGAAGACCACTTTCGAATTACTATAGCGAGTATGCTGCTTCAGTTGGATTAAATGCAGACAATATTTCCCACTGGAGTGATGATGACAAACAGAAAGTTAGAAAAAAAATTGTAAAAGATATTAAAGGAATGATGTCGGATTATTTTAAAGACGATAAGAAGAAAACTTTTACAGCAGAAAAGACCGTAACATACAATTCTTTTGCTTGGTGGCCAATAGGTTCATTGATAACAAAAACTATCAACTTTCGCAACAAAATCATAGAATTTGCAAGTAATACTCCGGCATATACCAGCATTAGTAGTCCATTTGGTTATAGAACTCATCCAGTTACAGGTAAACAAGGTACATTCCACAATGGTATCGATATTCCTGCGGCGTTAAATACACCAGTTATTGCTTGTTTAAAAGGTACTGTAGTGGAGATTAACAATACATGTAGTACGACTGGATCTAAAGGTTGTGGTAGTGGATATGGTAATTATGTTAAAGTTAAAACCCCTTCTGGGCTTTCTTACCTTTATGGTCACTTAGCAAAAGATTCAATTAAGGTTAGCGTAGGTGGAGAAGTTGAGCAAGGCCAAGTATTGGCAGGTGTAGGAAGCAGTGGTACTTCTACTGGATATCACTTGCATGCAGCTATAATAACCACGGCCGGTGAATTTGTAAACCCACTCGACTATTTAGATCCGAATAATACAAGAGGTGTTATAACGAGTACTGCGCCAAGTACAGGTTCCGGAAAAATAGACGATTCAGGAATTCCAGACCAATGGAAAAACGCATTTAAGTTTATTGCATTTAACGAAGGTGGTTTTTCTGAAAGTAACAAAGTAATATGTAGTTTGGACAAATTGCCAACCTCAAGATATGGAACACTTTTATATCATAGAAAAGAAGTTTATGCTAATAATGGTTTTGACCTAGTCAATATTCCTGTTTATGAAAAAGTTGAAAAGAATGGTAAAATAAGTTTTAATAAACTTCCTGATTATTCAAATTACTGTAGTGATATAGAATTATATGATGAAAATGGTAATGCCATAGAAAAAGGCAGATTTGTTGATGAAATACCTGAAAAAGTCGCAAAAGCGGGATTTGTCGACTTAATGGAATATTTTGCAAATGATGTTAAAAAATGGGCGTCCAAAAACGGTGTTACTTTAAGTAAAAATCAAGTAGATGCCATAGTAAGTTTATCTTGGAGTGGCCCAGCGGCACTAGAAAAATTTAAAGAAATGTATAAAAAATATGGATATAATAATGAAAAAATATGCTCAAACTGGTGGCGCTCATATTTAGTAACCTCGTCTGCTGCTGAAGCACAAGGAAACAATGTTAATGAAGGATTAAAAAATAGGCGAAATCGTGAGTGTAATTTATTCTTAACTGGCGACTATGGTGAAGCGATAAAGTAACGGAGGTTTATTTATGATAAAATCTAAAAAAGTTAAGACTGTATTAGTTATAATATTTGTTATACTAATGGCTATTCTACTTATATTGCTAAATAGACACCAAACATTAAAAAAAGAAAGAGACTATATTCAAGTTGAGAACATATCTACTTTCTTCACTATAGCGTCTACTGCCAATAGATATATAAGTTACTTATCTAATGGGCTAAGAGATAATTTAAATATGGTTCTAAGCAGTGATTACAATGCAGATGAAGAAATTAGCAAATTTAATAATATTAATGGATATATGTACACTTTAAAAGTTAAGAATATATATCAGGCGACAATAAGCAAACACAAAGTAAAATATTATATTTATGGTTTACTTAGAAAAGAAGATATTGACGAATTTGATTATGGAACTCCATATTATCTTATAATCGATGTCGATAAAGACGATTATACATTTAAAGTAACTCCATATGATGGAAAGGTATTTAAGTGATCATATGAAAAAGGGAGATTTTAAACTTTTAGGTATAGCGTTAATAGTCTTAGTTCTAATTAGCGCTATCATATATTTAGCATTTACTTCTAGTAATGATGATGAATATGTTTTTACCTTTCCGCTAGAGGAGACTGCCAACTATGCTGCAAATGAAATCATTCCAATCTATGTGGAGGAAGAAGAGTTAGTGCAAAACTATTATGCCGAGTTTATAAACCTAATTGTAAACGATAGAGATAACGCATACAGTTATGTCAAAAGTGATGTTAAAGAGATAGATTATCCGACTATTGAATTATTTAACAATAGAATGGATGAATTGATTGCAAGTGGAATACTAGAAAGTAGAGTAGAAAAATATCGAAAAGATGAGCAAGATGGTAAAACTATCTACTATGTTACTAATACGAATGGCAACAGGATAACTTTTATAGAGAGTTCCATTATGAATTATGAAATAATAGTATAAATTAATAGATTTTTCGTGAAAAATAATATATAATGATTACTTGATAGAAGGAAGAGGTCTTACTGTGAAATTAAAAATCAGAGTTAAAAAGAAGGATTTTATTTATTTTGTTTTGATTAGTATCGTTCTCTTTCTTGGATGTTCTATACTAGCAATTAACTTTTTATCACTAAGTAAAATCGGACACTTAGTAGGATTTAACTTGTTTAAATATTATGATATTACAGCATTTTCTTTAAGTTTAATCTTTTTTGTGGTCTCTATGGTATTTATCTTTATGAGTGTATCTAATACCATATTTAACTTTGAAAAGGGTGGACTTGGTCTCGTATTTGGCGATAAAGATGAAAAGGGATATAACCGCTGGTTGACAACTAAAGAAATGAAAAAAGCTTGGGGTGTAAAGCCAGTTGTTATAAACAAACCTACAAGTGATGCCGGTGGAATAGTTTTGATAAATGACGGAAAAACGATGTGGGTAGATGATGGTGAATATCATACGATGATTATAGGTCAATCTGGTAGTGGTAAAACTAGTGCTCTAGTCGACCCACAGGTCTATAGTTTATGTAAACATGGCGAGTCTATGATTATCACTGACCCTAAAGGTGAAATATATCGTCGTCATGCTAACAGGTTAAAGGCGAATGGTTATAATATTGTTTGTATCAACTTTCGTGAACCTAGAGAAGGAAATGCTTGGAACCCGTTGACAATCCCTTATAGAATGTATAAACAAGGAAAAATAGATAAAGCACAAGAATTACTAGAGGATATAAGCCAGAACATATTTATATCTCCTAAAAACCAAAATGACCCATTCTGGGAAAGTGCTTCGAGTGCATATTTTTCAGGATTAGGAATTGGTCTTTTTGAAGACGCTAAAGAAAACGAAGTAAGTATTTCTTCGATAGAATATATGTCAACTTGTGGAGAAGAAAAAAATGGACTTTCCACTTATGCTAAAGATTATTTTAATTTAAAAGGTGAATCTAGTAGTGCATATAAGTATGCTAAAGCAACTATTACTGCGCCTAATGATACTAAATCGAGTGTACTATCAGTATTCCAGGATAAGATTAAACACTTTGCTTCTCGTCCAGAATTGTCCGAAATGCTTTCTTATTCAGACTTTAACATGGAAGATATAGGAAAAGAGAAAACAGCAGTGTTCTTGATAGTACATGATGAAAAGACAACTTATCACTCATTAGCGACAATCTTCATAAAGCAATTATATGAAGTACTTATCGATGTTGCTCAAAAAAGTCCAAAGGGTGAATTGAAATTTAGAACGAATTTCATTTTGGATGAATTTGCCAACATGCCTGCCTTAAAAGACGTTACTTCTATGGTAACGGCCGCGCGTTCTAGGAAAATTAGATTTACATTTATAATTCAGAACTTTGCCCAGTTGGACGAAGAATATGGTGATAAAAATGCTGAGACTATAAGAAGTAACTGTGGAAACACTATATACTTATTGACAAATGAATTGGCAGCCCTTGAGGAAATCAGCAAGCTATGTGGAGAAGTTAAATCAAAAGAAAAAGAAAAGACTGTATCTACACCTCTTGTAACTGTAACAGACTTACAGAAAATGAAAAGAAATGAAATAATAGTTATAAGAATGCGTATGAGACCGTTTAGGACAATTTTAAAAGGCGCATATGAAGTCGATTGGGGAGATAATTATGAAGAAGCAGCCCTTCCGGAAAGAGAACAAGCACCAATAAAATTATTCGATATGAAACAATATGTAAAAGAAGAGAAACGAAAAAAGACTATGGAAGCAATCAACGCGGCGCAAAACAATACAGCTGGTTCTGGATTAAATCCAACTTCAGAAGTTAATCCTTTTCAAGATCCGTTTAAACCTGTATCGGATCCGTTCATGGATCCATTTAAGTCACCATCAGATCCATTTAAACCCGCAACAGACCCATTTGCAAATCCATTTAAACCTGCATCGGATCCGTTTGCAAATCCTTTTGGAGGATTACCAAGCTCAGTTCCTAAGAGTAATGATACATCGCCAGTTTCAAATGTTCCACCAAAAGATGATGAAGTCGACATCGACGAGTTAGTTAAAAATATCGATGCTCAAATCGCTGAACTAGAAAAAGAACAGCAGGAAAAGAAGAAAACTGAAAAACCAAATGATAATATTAGTAGTATGTTCGATTTAAAAGAAATGTCTTTAGACTTAAATGATGAGGTTAATAGTAATCCGCAACCTGCGAAGAAGCCTAGCATACAAGAAAATGTTATTAATACTGAAGATAATAAAGATAAAGTGGCTGTAGACAATTCTAGTGTCATTATGGATAATCAAGTAGTCACAGATGATCAATTTTTTGACGATTTTTTCGGTGATGATGAATAAAAATTTGTATTTTTAAAAGTTATATGCTATAATCAAGCTATCAACGAAAGGAAGTGGGCCAACAAATGGACCACTTTTATTTGTCGATTTTGGGAGGAATGTATGAAAGAAAAACTAGAAACAATTAAAGAAGCAATTACTAAGCCAATGGAGGATATGCAAATAATTGTAGACGATGTAAAATTTGTCAAAGAAAAAGGATATAGATTTTTAAAAATAACATTGGATAAAGTCAATGGTCTAGATATCGATACTGTCGTAGAAGCGACACGCGTAATCGACCCAATAATCGATGAGTTAGATTTGATTGATGAAGAATACGTTTTAGATATTTCAAGCAAGGAAAGAGGTAATTAAAATGAACGGAAAAGAATTTATTAAAAATGTCAAAAAAGTTGCTGAAGAAAAGGGAATTGATGAAGAAATAATATTCGAAGCAATGGAACAAGCTTTAATCACAGCATATAAGAAAAACTATAATTCAAAAACTAATGTAAAACCGCGCGTAGATAGAAAAACAGGCGATATTAAAATATTTTCATATTACGTCGTAGTAGATGATTATATAGATCCTGAGGTACAAATAGATGAAGAAGGTAACGAAGTAGTTGTTGAGCCAGATATTCCAGTTGATGCCCAAATATTATTAGAAGATGCTCAAAAGAAGGTGCCAGATATTAAGATCGGTGAAACGATAGAAGAAGAAGTAACTCCAGATGATTTTGGACGTGTTGCAGTTCAAACTGCTAAACAGGTTTTAATTCAAAAGATTAGAACAGCTGAGCGTGAAAGCATTATGCTCGACTTTGCTGGTAAGGAAGGCGAAATAATGTTAGGAATGCTTGCAATGGAAGATGAAAAGAACTACTATGTCGATTTGGGTCGAGCTAGAGGTATTCTTCCAAAGTCAGAGATGATTCCAGGAGAAGTCGTAAAAATGGGATCTAGCATTAGAGTATATCTTCAAAAAATAACAGAAACTCCTAAGGGACCACTTATTCTTTGTTCAAGAAAACACTATAATTTTGTAAGACGTCTATTTGAAAGTGAAATACCTGAATTAATAGATGGAACTGTTCTATTATACGGAGTTGCAAGAGAAGCAGGAGTCAGAAGCAAGGTCGCTGTTTATTCTCAAGACGCTAATGTGGATGCAAAAGGAGCATGTATTGGAGAAAAAGGATCTAGAATTGGTAACATTTTAAGGGAATTAAATGGAGAAAAAGTCGATCTAGTACTATATTCTGACAATATTGAAGAATTCATAAAAGAGTCTCTTAGCCCAGCTAAAAATGTCTATGTCAACATAGAAGAAAACGGCGAAAAAAATGAAGCTCTTGTCGTTGTCAGTGATGACGAATTGAGTCTTGCAATCGGCAAAGGTGGAATAAACATAAAGCTTGCTAGCAAACTTACAAAATATCACTTAACTATCAAGTCCATGAGTCAAGTAACTGAAGAAGGTAATAAATAGTGAAAGAAAAAAAAGTGCCAATGCGCATGTGCGTAGTAACGCACGAAAAATTTCCTAAAAGGGAGCTTATAAGAGTAGTAAGTTTTAATGGTGAAATAAGCGTAGATGAAACTGGTAAGAAAAACGGTAAGGGATGCTATTTAAAAAAAGACATCTCTGTTATTGAAGAAGCTAAAAAGAAAAAAATATTGAATAGAGTTTTCTCTTGCGAGATAGATGAAAAGATATATGATGAAATAATAAAATTAATTAATTAGAAAGAAGGTGCATTTACATGTTTAGTGTAAAAGAATATGCAAATGAAATGGGAATATCTGTACAAGATGTCCTTAAAAAATGTGCATTTTTGGAAATCAAGGCAAGTAATGCAGATGACATTTTATCAGAAGATGATGTAATCATGTTGGACAATGCCATAGACATTATGGATTCTGTCCAAGAAGATGACTATTCTCTTGAAAGTCAAGATGAATATGATAGAGTAGTCGAAGAGGAAAAGAAAGAGACTAGAAAAATTAATGATCACAACAAGAAAGTTGCGTTGACAGAGAATAAGACGAATTATGCTAAAAAGCGCAAAGAAATGTATAAACATAAAGAAAAACTTCAATCTTTAAATAATACTAGTGAAGACATCGTACTATATAGAGATGGTTTGACTGTTCAAGGACTAGCAGATGAACTAGGTGTAAGTGGCAACGATATAATTGTTAAACTCATGTCTATGGGATTGATGATATCTTTAAATGAAGTTATAGATTTTGATAATGCTGAGATTATATCTCTTGAATATGGTAAGACATTAAAAAAGGAAAGCACACAAGATGTTTCTAACTTTGAAGAATTAGAGATAATCGATTCTGAAAGTGACTTAGTTTCGCGTCCACCAGTTGTAACGATTATGGGACATGTCGATCATGGTAAGACTACTTTACTAGACTATATTAGAAATTCGCATGTCGTCGATAAAGAATTTGGTGGAATTACACAGCACATTGGAGCATATCAAATATCTTATAATGATAAAAAGATAACATTTATAGATACACCAGGGCATGCTGCATTTACAGAGATGAGAGCAAGAGGGGCTGCAGTTACAGATATTGTAATAATTATAGTAGCAGCAGATGATGGTGTTATGCCACAGACAGAGGAAGCAATCGACCACGCTTTAAGTGCTAATGTACCTATAATAGTAGCAGTTAATAAGATTGATAAACCAGATGCTAACATTGAAAGAATATATACAGAAATGGCTGCACATAACATAACTCCAGAATCATGGGGTGGAAATGTACCTTTTGTAAATATATCTGCTAAGACTGGTGAAAATGTAAATGAAGTTTTAGATACAATTTTGGCAATATCGGAGATTAATGAATATAAAGCAAATCCAAATAGATACGCAACGGGTACTGTAATCGAATCTAGAATTGACAAGACGAGTGGTGGAGTATCTAGTATACTAATACAAAATGGTACATTACGTCTAGGTGACCCAATCGTAGTAGGAACAGCTTATGGAAAAGTTAGAACTATCAAAAACGACTTAGGACAAAGTATAGTAGAAGCTGGTCCAAGTACACCTGTTGAAATAACTGGATTAAATGGAAATCCTAGTGCAGGAGATAAGTTCATGGCATTCGAATCTGAGAAGACAGCGAAGGATATTGCAGCCAAGAGACAAAACAATGCAAAGATAAGTAAATACAAGACCGATGTCGTATCATTTGAAGACTTGTTTAGTCAAATTCAGTCTGGTATAAAAGAAATAAATGTAATCTTGAAAGCAGATGTTCGTGGAAGTGAAGAAGCTGTTAGAAATGCGCTTCTAAAGATAGATGTAGAGGGCGTAAAGGTTAAGGTCATTAGAAGCGGAATCGGTGCGATAAGTGAATCCGATATAGTTTTAGCAAATGCATCAAATGCATTAGTTATAGGATTTAATGTAGTGGCATCTAACTCTTGTCGTGAAGCCGCTAAAGAGTATAACGTAGATATAAAGCTTTATACGATTATCTATAAACTAGTCGAAGAAATGGAAGCTTCTATGAAAGGTATGCTAGATCCAGAATTTGAAGAAAAAACTATAGGTAATGCAGAAGTAAGACAATTATTTAAATTCTCTAAAGTTGGAACAATCGCTGGATGTAAAGTCATGAAAGATACTGTAAAGAACGGTGCTAAAGTAAGAATAATTCGCGAGGGTAGCATAGTTTATGATGGAGTAATATCTAGTATACAAAGAGAAAAAGATAGTGTCAAAGAAGTTAAAGAAGGATATGAATGCGGTATCACAATAGAAAACTTCAACGATTTAAAAATTGGAGATATTATAGAAGCATATGAGATTGTCGAGGTAAAAAGATGAGTTTAAAAACTAAAAGAATAGGAAGTGCTATAGCTAGGGAAATTAGTGCTATCTTGAACGAAGAAGCAAGAGATGAGTTATTAAAAAATGTCAGCATTACAGATGTTACCGTCGACGATGACTTAACCTTTGCTAAAGTATATTTTATGACCAGGTTGAGTGACACAAAAAATATGGAAAAAGAATTAAATGAAGCTAGTGGGTTTGTAAGGAAACACTTAGCACACAGATTAAATTTAAGAAGTACCCCTGAACTAAAGTTTGTATATGATAAATCTCTAGACTATAGTGAAAAGATAGATAAAATTATAGATGAAATACACGAGGAGGAAAATCATGGGTGATAATGTACTTTTACCAGAAGAGCCAAAAATAATCGATTTTTCGACAGTACAGAAAGGAAGTTTAGAGTACCTTTCACTGTGTAAATTGTATATAGAAGGCGCAAGAAGTTTAGGAAGTTCTCTTCTTAACAGATCCGATAATGTCCTTTATAAGGCTACAGATCGTATTCTACGGACCCCTATAAATGCAATTTATCGCGGAAATTTAGATAAAATAATTGAATTGTGTATTAGAGAAGAATTTATTGGATTAGCATATGGAAGTGGCAGTGATGATTCCGCGATCTTAGGCTATTTATATGCAAGAGTACAAGAAGGAAATGCTACCGTTTTGGATATGTATCCTCATGTGCCAAATATTATAAATCCATTACTACAAGAACTTCGTGATAGAGGAGCTGTTAAAATATGTATTCTTCCAACAGGTGACTCAGAGGAATATAAAGTTTTTTTACGAGGACTTAATATTACTCCAGAGGGAATAAAAAAATTTTGATTTCAAACAATTATATTTTAGTTATCGATAAACCATCTGGTATGACTAGTAGAGATGTAGTTAATAAAATCTCTAAAACATTAATTACCAAAAGGGTTGGTCACACAGGTACACTTGATCCACTTGCAACAGGAGTCTTAGTAGTGACAGTTGGAAAATACACAAAACTATGCGAATTATTGACGTCTACATTTAAAGAATATAAAGTAGAAATGAAACTTGGCTTTGAGACAGATACTCTTGATATTACTGGTAAAGTAACAAATACTTCTTTAATGAGTGTTAGTGAAGAAAAAATAGTGTCTACTATCGAGAGTTTTGTCGGAAAGTATTTACAGGAAGTTCCAGCGTATTCTGCAGTAAAAATAAATGGTAAACGTCTATACGAATACGCAAGGGAAAATAAAACGATGGAATTGCCAAAAAGAGAAGTAAATATAAAAGATATAAGTGATATATCAATAAGCGGAAACACAGTATCTTTTAAATGTTTAGTTTCTAAGGGTACATATATACGAAGTCTTGTTAGAGACATAGGGATAAAACTTGGAACATATGCTACTATGAGTAACTTGGTAAGGACGAAGCAAGGAAAATTTTCTATTGAAGAATCTTATACTATCGAAGACATTGAACAAGGAAAATTTACTTCATTAAAAATAGAGGATGTATTGGATAATTTATATACTGTAAATATTGACGATAAAGTTTACAAAGAAGTGTCAAATGGCATTGTAAAGGAATATAATATAAAAGAGGACTATATATTATTCAAATATTCCAGTAATGATATTGCTTTATATAAGAGGAAAGAAAAAAATAAGTTTGGAATGTATGTAAAGTTCTAGACTTTTTTTGTCTAAAGTTTTGCTATTAATGGATTTAAATGATATACTGTAATGGCACAAGAGGTGAATTAAATGTTAAAAGAATCTATTGTTCAAGATGAAAATTATATGGATATTGTAAAAGAATATTTTAATAACGCCGATGTTCAAAGATTAAAAAATATTCCACATCACGATTCAAATAGATTGAATCATTCGATGAAAGTTTCATATTATTCATATAAGATATGTAAAAAGTTGCATTTAAACTATATTAGTGCTGCCAAGGCTGGAATACTACACGATTTGTTCTTTACCCGTTCTGTAAACTATGATAAAGCTAAAGACAAAATTAGATTATATTCAAATATTCACCCAGAGATGGCTTTAGAAAACGCTAAAAAGATTACATCTTTAACTCCATTAGAAGAAAATATAATTATTTCTCATATGTGGCCTTTATCAAAGCACTTACCAAAATATAAAGAAAGTTTCATATTAGGTAGTGTAGATACCGTTATAAGTACAAAAGAATTTACATCAAAGTTAAATTACAAATTAACGTATGCTTTAGGAGTTTACTTTATATTTATATGTTATTTAATATTTAAAACTAATATCTAGACAAAAAGTCTAGATTTATTTTTTATTGTGTTGTACAATTATATTGCGTCTTCGTAGCTCAGATGGATAGAGCGCGGCCCTCCTAAGGCCGGTCTTGCGAGGGTTCGACTCCCTCCGAGGACACCACGTGATTATAAACTGCTTAAATGCAGTTTTTTATGTACAAGTTTTATGATAGAATAAAAACGAAGGAGGTACTTGTCATGTTTAAAAAACAAAATTTACAACAAAGGGAATTGAATCTATTTGAAGAAAAATCTGTCATTACCGGAATTATTCCTCATAATCATGAGTTTAAATTTGATGATGTAGAAAAAAAGCTCTCTTCAATACGTGGTTTTTCCCTTTTAGAATATAGACCTACAGATACATATACTGGCGCTATTATAAAGTGTAAATTTGAAGAAGAAACATATGAAATGGAGTTATATAAAAACATATTTGACGGAGAAAAATTTCCAAAAATATACCTTACTCAAAATTACGTTTTCAGCGATGATGAAATGAACTCTATCAAAGAAAGTACATCAGCAGTCACAATAATAATGCGATTTAAGAAAGATCCGAGAAAAGATTTTCAACTACAATTAAAAGTTGTGTATAAGTTAATACCAAGTTTGGCTGGTGTCATAGACGAAAGCGCCATGAAAGTTTTTCCTCCAAAACTAATCAAGATGATTGCTGAATCCAAATATCTAGTTGACTCAGTTGACTTGTACATGGTTCATTCAGTATATGATGATCATGATAATATATGGTTACATACACACGGGTTAAATAGGTGTGGGATCACTGAACTAGAAATAATAGGGGCAAATAAAATGAACATAGACAAATTTCATAATTTGTTAAATGCCTTTGCAAGCTACATAATCGAAAATAAAAGTGCCGGATTTGACCCATTAAAGAGTAGTGCATGTATAGGCCTGCTGGGTAATAAATGCCCAATATTTCTAACCGCTATTATTTGGAACGAAGCTATAAGCTTATTTAAGTCGCTAGATTTGGGCGGAGTTAAAGACAGAAAAGGTGAACATAATGGTCTTACTAGTGTGATATTTACGTATAATAGTGAAAGTGATATAGAAAAAGGAAATGTAATAAAATTAATAGATATTGACAGCAAACTCGATGATAATGCCATTATTTTCTATAGTAGAAAAGAATCAGAAAGAATGAGTGGTGTGGCTAAAGAGCGAATAAGTGCTGTGTATAATGCATATAAAGATAAAACTAACGAAATATTACTCAAAATAGGACTACCAGTTGAAAATAATGATGATATTGAGCATATCTGGTTTAAATTACTTAAAATAGATAATGAAAAATTCATGTGTGAACTTGTACAAGAACCATTTGAAGTCAAAAATATAAAGATTGGTGATAAGAAAGAATTTACACTCGATGATATTACAGATTGGATTATATATACTGAAACTAGAAGTATAACACCAAATAATGCCTATATTTTGATGGATAATTAATTGACAAATATATGATAAATGATACAATATTTATGTGGTGAATATTGTATTTATATGCTGATTTAGTTTAGTGGTAAAACAGATGCATGGTAAGCATCAGAGGACTGTTCAATTCAGTCATTCAGCACCATAAAATATATTTGTCTTATGAAATGTTTTATGGTATAATTTCATTACATGCCTCCGTGGCGGAATTGGTAGACGCGCTGGACTCAAAATCCAGTGATAGCGATATCGTGTCGGTTCGAGTCCGACCGGAGGCACCATTAGAAAAAATCGTCACACTATATATAGTGTGACTTTTATTTTATAAAATCCCACAAGCAACACGGTATTACTCCTACTATCGTTAAACTCACTTTTACTATTTGACAAAAGTATAAATGAGTTTTAGATTATTGAATCAAGTTAGAAATTATGGTATATTTTTATTAGGCAAGTATTTACAATAGCATAATAATTAAATGCTTAAAAGGATTTATCTTGGCAGGTGGTGATGAAATGTACTTCAGCAAAGAGAATAGGGAAAAGCGAAAAGAAAAACAGGCTATTCAAGAAAAAGGACAATCTTTATAGATTATCCTTTTTTATAGTATCTTTATATATCTTTTCTATCCAGCTTTTAGTCATACCGTAGCTGTATCTATAATGGTTTTTTTCATTTTCAACTGTGTATTCGTCATACGGTATAAGTTTAAAATTTTTCATATCTTTATCAAAGTAGTTGATAACAAGTGAAGTATCGACATTTTTGATTTCTACTTTATCATTTAGAGAAACTTCTAGAGTAGATAAAAGTCCTACCTGATAGGCATTATCAAATTCTTCTTGTCCACTAGGCGTTCTACTGATATCGTCATCTGCAGAAACAAAATTACCTAGTGAATAGTACACCAATGTAGAGTGATTGTTATTTATCCATTCAACTGGTTGCATGCAGTGTGAGTGAGATCCTACGACAATATCTACATCTAATTCATTTAAAAAGTTTGCTAAGTTTTTCTGTTGGGTATTAGGAGTATATGTAAATTCATTTCCCCAATGCATAAAAACAATTAATACATCTACTTTAGGACGTAATAATGTAATTTCTTCTTTCATTTTTTCTCTATAAATACTTGCATCGTTTGCATCGCTTGGATTATTAAACAATCCAACTTTTTCTCTCAAGTTCTCGGGTACTTTAATATTTGTTCCATATGTATATGCAAGAAAGCCAAATTTAATACCATTTTTTTCTACTATTCTCGGCTTACTTCTATCTTCTTCATCATAGTAAGTACCGACAGTTAATATATTTGAATTATTCTTGAAAAAATCTAGAGTGGAATTGATTCCAGCTTCTTCTCGATCGTATGTATGATTGTTTGCAGTACATAATACCTCAATGCTCTGTCTTGCTACTAATTCGCCCATTTTTGGTGGTGCACAAAAATTGAAACCATCTCCGCTTACTTTCATTGTTTCCGTACCAATTGGTACCTCCATGTTTGCAAGAGTCAAATCATCTTTGGAAAAAAATCTTTCGTTTATGCGACTAAAGTAATCATCGCCATTGCTATTTCTTTGTTCCAAATCCTTATATAGTGGACTTTCAAATAAGATATCACCAACCAAAGTTATTTTTACTTTTTTTTGCTTTTGTTCTTCCTTTATAATAGGTGGCGTAGGTTTAATCTCTTCTTTATTTTCAGGAGATTCATTTCTTCCACCGAGTACATATAATCCGATACATACAAATAGAACTATGAGTGTGATTAGCCAACGCTTTTTTAATCTTCTTTTTTTCATTTTTAATACAACTCCTATACATTATCAGAATAACATAAATATCTTTTTTTTTGAAGAAAAAGCTTTGAATATTTGTATGTTTGCTTTATAATATATGTCACTAGATATAAATGGAAGGAAGATACAAATGAGTATTGAATTAAAATATAAAAGAATTATTTTGGATTGGATAGCTTCACATTTGGAAATTGACTTACAAAATCGTAAAAATGTAAACAATGCCTTTGAAATGTTAATATCTAAAATTATAAAGGAACCATCAAATAGTACTTCCTATGATTTTGATGCCTACGCAGATGACTTTATGGCTCTCTTTTCAGATTCAATCAATCCCAAAGGTAATCAGAAGAGCATTGAAGAACTACTTGAGACTTTATTTTATATATATAAAAAAATGCAACGTAAACATGAAAACGTAGCTGATAAAAATACTGATATTGGAAAAATTAATCAAGCTACAGAAATACTAAAGATGATAATTGATGATTTAGTCATATTTGGTTTATTGTGTAAACTTGGCCATAGCGAACTTTTTTCGAAATATGTAACAGCGGAAAATGAAGATTTATTTGTAGATGAATTGTTAGATATCATCTACGAAGAAACACAAAGCTTTAAAAAAATATACGATACTGTTTTTAATTATAATAGAGCGATTATGTCTATTTTTAATCGGAAATACACTAATAGGATGATATGTTCTTTATTAAAAACAGGTACTTATGTTGACAGTGAAACTGTATTTAAAATGAATCGTCAGGTTTTTGTATTTGATCATTTAAGACGAATTAATTTTCCATTTATTTATGGGGACAAGTTACCTGAAGTAACTTGGTACCAAGCTTTTAAAGTGTTTATAGAAATAACAGGAGGAGTTGGAAAGGGCAAAAGTACTTATCCTTCTGAAGAAGCAAAAATAAAAGATATGATTAGGAGAAAAAAAGATTGTGACCAAAAGGCGGCAATTTTCTGTTTTAGAGTTTGTGCTATGTTAGGGGATTTGAGATTTATCAATTATCCAATTCAATTGTTTGAAGATACATATTTGGCATCATTAGTAGGCCAAGATCCAGATTGGAAGGAAATATGTAAAAGTCAGAGCTGGAAGAGGATGTTACAAAATTCCAGTTGGAAAAAATTTTACAGTGATAGTAAGTGGTCAACAGTTTATAATGCTGTCGTAGAGAAAATAAGCGACTATAGAAAACGGCACATTAATTTTTTAACACCAAAAGCAGCGAAAGTAGAGCAAAGAGGATATGATGAAAATGAATTTCAAATACATGATCGACTTTTAAATTTTAAAGCTTTAATTCAAAATACAAAACAAGAAAATGAGGCGATAACATATAACGATGTATTAGCTTTTATCTTAGATGGCGTCGATGAGGAATACAATGAGTTACTAGGCCTTATTTTTGGCATTAATGGCTATCCTGAGTTGTGCACACTAAGACAATTAGATGTATTTTTTTCAGAGTTAAAAAGCATCTATTACACAGGCCAAATTTATTTAACAAATACATGTAGAAGTTACTGGTTACCGTTATTATCTGCTATATTGAAAGAAATATTAAGTGATGAAAATAAAAAAGGAATTAATAATACCGAAATTGATAAAATTAAAAAAGCAATATTAAAAATGAATTTATTTATAAGCCATAATTTTAGACCTGGCAATGAAACAGAAAATGACAAGCTTTTTGAAACAGCTATTATTACTTTTAGAGATAATCAACAAAATCTTCAGTTTTTATTAGATGGTGATACAGTTAATTTGAATGATGAAGTTGATTCTATTTTAACTAAAAGCTGTAGTTTTGCTGTCTCGGAAAATAATATAGGATTGGGTAATACCCAAGCCGGAGTTAACGATAGCGAGGAAGTTAAAAAAGCTTTGTCTTGCTTCTTAATTAATTATCTTGAACAGAATGGATACAGATATAATTCAGATTCTGGTTTATTCGAAAGAATTAAAAAAATGGACTTTAAGGAAGCTCATGTGACTATTAAAGATACTGAATCTTAATTAGTTTACCAATAACTTTTATATTGTCAGTAGATTCTAATACTAATAATTTATCATTAATGCCAAGCGATGTCTTAAAGTCGATATCGCTTTTTTCTATAAGATCATTTAAAAATTGTGTGTACTCTTCATCAGTATTAAAAAGAGTTTTTGTGTCAGCTTTATCTTTATATACACTTACTATTTGCCATAAACTAGTATATTCATTTGTTACGAATTTAATTAAGAAGTTAGCATTGTCATCTCTCCACTTTTCGTCAAATGCAAATCTCAAATCAAATATCGATTTATTTCCTTGAATTACTGTAACAGGATTAGAGTCGTTTAGTGTTCCTTTTACATAGACTGCACCAAACCTATTGGAAGTTTTATCGAATGCGTGATTCTTATAAAAAATCTCATCACCATTATTAACTACTGGAGAATTGATAGAAGTATTTTTTATTTGCACCCAAGCAGTTGCATCTGGCACTTTTTTTCTCAACTCGTTGAAGTTTATATTGATCATTCCTTGTTTGACATAAATAAAATAGGGCGAGAATTTATCTTTAGAATCCTCCGTATCAACTATTATGGTAGATTCATTATCAACAACATATTCGATAGTAGTTTCTCTTTTCAAGTCTGAAACGAATTTGACAGTTTTTCTATATTCGAATATATAATCAGCAAAGTGTACTATTCCATATATTGAAAGGCTAATAACCACTAAAAACATAAATAGTTTAAATACATTTTTCCACTTTACACGATATTTTTTCTTTACTTTTGGCATCTTACTTCACCATATTAATTATAAAACAAAAAGTTTATACTTACTAGTATAAACTTTTTAATATTGTTTCCCAAAATACAACTTGCATTTTGCCTCACTACCACATATTGCACATGGACCATCTGGTTCATGGTTATCTAGTGGAATGCATCTAGATTTTAATCCTAGCTCATCTTTAACCTTGTTTTCACAGTCCACATTTCCACACCAGTTGACTAATATGAATCCTGACTTTTCTTTAGCGATTTTAGTCATTTCATCATAATTATTTGCTGTGTATAACATAGTATTTCTTCTTGCTAGAGCTCTATCATACATGTCTTTTTGAATTTGTTCTAAAAGAGTAGGAATAGTCTTAATTACATTTTCAAGTGTAACTTCTATTTTCTCTAAAGTATCTCTTCTAACTAATGTAACGATACCTCTTTCCAAGTCTCTAGGACCAACTTCAATTCTTATTGGATAACCTTTAACTTCTGCTTCTGCAAACTTAAATCCTGGAGTTTTATCTGTCTCATCTACCTTAACTGTAATATCATTTTTTAATAATTCTTCCTTGATGTTATCACATGCAGTTTTTAGTTCTTCGTTTTTAGAAGTATTACCAATTGGTATAATTATTACTTTAATTGGTGCGATTTTTGGAGGAAGTACAAGGCCTCTATCATCACCGTGAGTCATTATAATTGAACCAATCATCCTAGTAGTTACTCCCCAAGAAGTTTGATATGGTGTTTCTAACTTATTTTCTTTGTTTAAAAATTCTATACCAAAAGCTTTAGCAAAGTGCGTACCAAAATAGTGACTTGTTCCATTTTGTAGTGCGACTCCATCGTACATCATAGCTTCGATTGTGTACGTTTTCTCAGCCCCTGCAAATTTTTCTTTATCAGTCTTTTCACCAACTATAACTGGAAGTGCTAAGTAATTTCTCTGGAAGTCTTCATACACTTTGAGCATTCTCAAAGTTTCTTCCATTGCTTCTTTGGCACTTGCATGCATGGTATGTCCTTCTTGCCATAATATTTCTCTAGTCCTCAAGAATGGGCGAGTTGTCTTTTCCCAGCGAACAATTGTACACCACTGATTATATAGCTTTGGTAAGTCTCTATAGCTCTTTATTATCTTTTTATAATGCTCGCAGAATAAAGTTTCACTAGTAGGGCGAACGCATATTCTTTCCTCTAGTTCTTCACTACCACCATGAGTAACCCATGCGACTTCTGGAGCGAAACCCTCGACGTGTTCTTTTTCGACATTTAATAAACTTTCAGGGATAAACATCGGCATTTGTAAATTCTCATGACCATAACGCTTAAATTCTCTATCTAGTACACTTTGCATGTTCTCCCAAATGGCATATCCATACGGTCTTATGATCATGCTGCCTTTCATATTTGTGTAATCTACTAAGTCTGCTTTTTTAACTATGCTAGTATACCAATCTGCAAAATTTTCATCTCGACTTATAATACTTTTATTTTGGATTTCTCCCATATTATCCCTCTTTTCATGAATGATTATAACAACAAAATAAATGTTTTGCAACTTATGTGATGATTTAGTATAATTAATATAATGTGGTGATGCAGTATGGATAAGAATAGTAAAAGAAGAGTTAAAGTTGATGAGAATAATCCTAGTATTCAAAGAATTGAAGAACGTTGCATAAATTGTGGCAATTGTATGAGAATATGTGAGGAAGTTGTCGGAATTAACCATGAGACGGAAAAAGAAGATTGTTCTATATGTATAAACTGTGGTCAGTGCATAATGAATTGTCCAGTCGGTGCACTTCTTGCTAAATATGACTATAAAAAAGTATTAAATATAATACATGATACCGATAAGATTGTAACTATATCTATAGCACCTGCAGTGAGAACATCTTTGGCGGAAGAATTTGGAATTGCAAATGAAAACTTTGAGGACATTTTACCATCTATAGCAAGAGCTTTAGGATTTGATTATGTTTTCGATATAACTTTTGGAGCAGATGTTACAGTTATGGAAGAAACACGAGAATTTTTAGAAAGACTAGAAAAAAAAGGGAAGTTACCGTTATTTACAAGTTGTTGTCCATCTTGGGTAAAATATGCGTCTATATTTCATCCCGAACTACTTCCAAATATTTCGACGACTAAAAGTCCTATAGGAATACAAAGTACATTGATAAAAACATACTTTAAGGATTTTAGTTGTATCGATAACGATATAATAAGTGTAGTTGTCGCACCTTGTACTAGTAAGAAGTATGAAATAATTAATGGTGACACAGACTATGTCATTACGACTCAGGAACTAGCGATGATGATGAGAGAGTGCAAAATTGACATTGAGGCATTAAAACCGGCTTCGTTCGATTCTCTTTTAAGTAAAGGAAGTAAAGCCGGGGTAATGTTTGGAAGAAGTGGTGGAGTAATGGAATCTATAATGAACTGTGCACACTACTATATAACAGGAAAATCACCAGAAATGGGCGAGTATCACATAGAGATGAATAGTCCGATAGAGTCTAAAACTTATAAAATAGGGAATAAGTCTATTAGATGCCTTGTAGTATATGGCATGAAATCATTAGAAAGCGTTTTAGATAAAATCGGTAGCTACGATATTGTCGAAGTTATGAATTGTCCAGGAGGTTGTATAGGTGGAGGAGGTCAACCATTAATTCCAATACAGAAATTAGAAAAATCAGAGATTGACCGTAAACGATTACTTAATAATGAAGATGCCAAAGTCCAATTTTGTTTTGAAAACAGAGATGTAGTAGAGTTATATGAAACATACTTAGATAGACCGATGAGTCAAAAAGCAGAAAAACTTTTACACTGCAATCATATGAAATAATCTTAATTAATAGGTAGTAATAATTTCAATCAGCATTAAAAAGCTAAGTTTATTTTTAAACTTAGCTTATTTTATTTCCATAATAACTGGTAGAATAATTGGTCTACGACCAGTTAATTCATTTATATATGGATTTAATTCTAATATGATTTGATTTTTTAAATCGACATAATTATATTTTACATTTGACTGTAAATACTTATTAGTTATTTGCTCTATCTTTTTACTAATAGATAAGATGAGTTCAGTATTTTCATTTACTAGGACAAATCCTCTTGTCGTAACATTTGGATGTATTAGAAGTTGTCTTTTATTTATGTCTATGTTTAATATGGCGATTAATATTCCATCTTTGCTCATCAATTTCCTATCTTTAATCACGACAGAACCGACACTTCCAACTCTCGATCCATCTACATAAATATCTGCTGCTTGATAATTTTTCCCACGTTTAACTTCATTTGGATATAAATCTATAGATTGTCCATTTTTAAGAATAAAGACTTTGTCTTCTTCTATTCCACAAGATACAGCGAGATTTTTATGGCTCTTTAACATCTTATATTCACCGTGAACTGGCATAAAGTATTCAGGCTTAAACAATCTCAACATTAATCTTAGTTCTTCTTGTTTTCCGTGTCCAGATGTGTGAATGCTATCAAACTCGGAGTTTGTTATGACTTTAACTCCCTTTAAATACAATTTATTAATAACTCTATTTACACTTGCAGCATTTCCTGGTATTGGACTAGATGAAAATACGACAATATCATCAGGCATCAAAGTAATTTGTTTATGTGTACCTGCCGCAATACGCGATAATGCTGCTAATGGTTCACCTTGACTGCCTGTACAAAGAATACATATTTCATTTTTCTTTAAGTCCTTTGCTTCACTAGGATCTATAAAAATGCTTTTATCTGTTATTAAGTTGTTTTCTATGGCAATTCCCTTTGCATTTTCCATACTTCTTCCAAAAGTTATAATCTTTCTGTTGTGCTCTCTACATGTTTCTACTATATGTTTAATTCTATATATATTTGATGCAAATGTTGCAAGTATAATTCTATTGGCAGTGTATTTATCAAAGATAGAATTAATCGTTTCATCTACACAAGATTCACTCTTTGAAAATCCTTCAATAAGTGCATTCGTCGAGTCACTCATCATGAGTTTGACTCCTTGTTCGCCAATGCGAGCCATCTTATGTATATCGCTCATCGGTCCAATTGGTGTTAAATCAAATTTAAAATCTCCAGTTTCCACAATAATACCAGCTGGTGTATGAACTATGATGCCATATGAATCCGGAATCGAGTGACTTGTACGAACAAATTCCACACTCATAGTTTTAAACTTGTAAAATGAATTTTCATCGAACACTTCAAAATCGTTATAGGTTATATTTCTATCAACTAATTTTTTCTTTATTAAGTCTAGTGCAATTTTTGCAGAATATATTTTTGGAATTTTAACGCTAGATAATAGGAAAGGTATGCCTCCGATGTGATCCTCGTGACCATGCGTTATAAATAACCCCACAATTTTGTCTTCATTTTCTTTTAAAAAGGTAACATCTTGTATTACATAGTCAACACCTAAAAGGTCATCTTCTGGAAACATTACTCCAGCATCGATTATGACGATTTCATCGTCCGTCTTAATAATATACATGTTTTTTCCTACTTCGCCTAATCCGCCCAAAGCGAAGACAGAAGTAGTTTTGTCTAATTCAGTCATAAATATCCTTCTTTCATTCAATTAATAATTATTAAAGCGTCATTTGATATATAGATTATAACAAAGTATGTTTGAATTTTCAAGTGAATGCTGCTATACTTAAATAGAGGTTGATAATATGAACAAAAAAGGGTTTACACTCGTAGAAATTATATTAGTAGTTGCGATTATAGGTACTATTGCTACCATCAGTATAGTTGTCATACAAAATACTAAAAATAAAGCAGCCAGTGCAATAATCGAGCAGGAAAAAGGTGAGATAGATACTGCACTTAGAGTACTCGGAATCGACTTAAAAGATTATGAAAGCGATATATTTAATTGTATGGATGGTTCTTGGATTGAACGCTTCTGTCATATGAATAGCAATACTGGTGAGTGGCAATGGGTAAAATTAGATGTAGAAGATTTGAAAGAACACGGATATTTAAAAGATAACAGTTCACGTTGTAGTGGAGAAGTAACTGTATATAATGGTAATGACACAGTACTACCAGAAGTAACCGCAGAATGCAACTAGGAGGAATACGCATGGGTCTATTTGATAAATTAAAAGCGACATTTAAAAAAGAAGAAAAAAAAGACGTAACAGACTATGAAAATGGTCTTACAAAGACTAGGGAAAATTTTGTCTCAAAATTAAACATTTTGGGAATAAAATATACAAAAGTAAACGATGAATATTTTGAAGAACTTGAAAACATATTGATAAGCGCAGATATAGGTGTAAATACCGTTTACAAACTCTTGGACAGATTAAAAAAGAGAGTAAAAGATGAACACATTACCAATAGTAAGGATTTAAATGAAGTAATTGTCGACGAGATGTTTATGATCTATGTAGGATCTGACCAACTAAGCGATAAAATAAAGATTAATCAAGATGGACCTACAGTAATACTCGTAGTGGGAGTTAACGGCGTCGGAAAGACTACGACGATAGGTAAACTTGCCAAAAAGTATGTAGATGAAGGGAAAAAGGTTTTACTCATCGCAGGTGATACATTTAGAGCGGGTGCAGTGGAACAGTTAAAAATATGGGCTGATAGAAGTGGCGCAGATTTTTACGGAAAAGAAAACAGTGATCCTGCTGGAGTAGTATTTGATGGGCTTGCCCAAGCTAAGGAAAAATCTAGTGACATTGTACTCATAGATACTGCTGGTAGACTACAAAACAAGGTTGGTTTGATGCAAGAATTGGAAAAGATTAATAGAGTCATTTCAAAGCAGATTGAATCTGGCCCACATGAGACACTTTTAGTAATCGATGCAGGTACTGGGCAAAATGGAATAAGTCAAGCTGAAAGTTTTAAAGGTATAACAAACATTTCTGGTATTGTCTTGACAAAACTCGATGGTACAGCAAAAGGCGGTATAGTTTTAGCAATAAAAGATACAGTAGGATTACCAGTCAAATTTATAGGCCTTGGTGAAGGTATCAATGATTTGAAATCATTCGATATCGAAACTTATATTTATGGACTATTTAAGGATATGATGTAATGGAAGATACAATTTACTATATAGAATTATTCGATTTTTATGGTAGTCTTCTATCACCTAAGCAGAAAAGTTATTTTTATGACTATTACTTTGACAATCTTTTATTAGAAGAAATCGCAGAGAATGATCATGTAAGTAAAAATGCAGTTAGCAAGGAGATAATAAAAGCTAAAAGTAAGTTAGATTACTACGAAGAAAATTTACATCTATGGCAAAAAGATAAAAAAATAAAGCAAGAATTTGCAAATGAACGAGATATATTGAATAGAATTGAAAAATGTGATATCATGGAAAATATAGAGGAGGATTAATTATGATAGGTTTAGTAATCGCAGGTGTAGTATTGTTATTAATTATTTTATATGTTGTTACAACGTACAATAAACTCGTTAGCTTAAGAAATAGAGTTAACGATCAGTGGAGTCAAATAGATGTAGAATTAAAGAGAAGATTTGATCTTATACCAAATTTGGTAAATACAGTTAAGGGATATGCTAAACACGAAGATGAAACATTGGAAAAAGTTATCAAGGCACGTAATACTTATTTATCAAGTGGAACTAGGGAACAAGCTATGGAAGCGGATAGCGAATTATCTAGTGCTATTAATAAACTATTTGCCCTAAGTGAATCATATCCGGATTTGAAAGCAAACGAAAACTTCTTAGATTTACAGTCACAGCTTAAAGATACAGAAGAAAAAATAAGCTTTGCACGTAAATTCTATAACGATACAGCGCTACTTTTAAATAATAAAATAGATATGTTTCCATCTAACTTGATCGCTGGTTTATTTAAATTTACTAAGGTCGAATTCTTTAAAGCAAGCGAAGCAGAAAGAGAAAACGTAAAAGTTGAATTTTAACTCGATAATTAATCGAGTTTTTTTGTGTAAACAAGGTGTATTTTAGTTAAAATATACTAAAAAAGAGGCATTTTAAGTGTTATACTAACAATGTAAAATACTAAAATTTGACAAATGCAGTAAAAAGTGCTAGAATAACCACCAATTAAAGGAATAAGGGGGATTTTAATGAAAGGATACATATTAGACTATGTTAATGAAAATGAGTATCGTAAATTGGAACGTGCTCTAAAAAAATATAACATGTTGGCATTTAAGAAACTTAACTTCGATTATTATCCTAAATTAAGAAGCGGAATATTTTTAGGAGAAAAAGTGGAAACCAACAAACAAGAAAAGACTGTAAGATACGAATTAAAGTTGCCAAGCGACCATATGTTTAGTCAAGTCCATGGTGATATTAAACTTCATTATATCGTATACTTAGAGCAAAATATTGTCATGTTAGATACACTTACTCCATCTGATATTCTATTAGAAGGCCATATGGCAGAGTTGACGACATATAAGGGTGTAATGATTAGTAAACAAAATGAAGCAAAAGACATGTTCAAAATTGACTTGCTCAATATGTTAAATAAATAAGACTTAGGTCTTTTTTTGTGAATTAAATTCCGAATATCGTAATATGATTTACTAAGTAATCTTTAAAGGAGAAAAAATGAATAAGCACATATACATGGTAGGTATCGGTGGAGCTAGTATGAGTGGAATTGCCGAATTGTTAATCAATTATGGATATATGGTGAGTGGCTCTGATATGGCCTTAAACGAAAATGTAAAAAGGCTTTTAGATAAAGGTATTAAGGTTAATATTGGTCAGAAAGCAGAGAATATCGATAGCGATATAGACTTACTTGTATATACAGGAGCGATAAGTCCAGAAAATGAGGAAATTGTTGAAGCAAAAAGACTAGGTATTAAAATGATGGAAAGAGGAGAACTACTCGGCCTTTTAACTGAAAAATTTAAAGATACAATAGGAGTGGCAGGGACTCATGGTAAAACGACTACGACATCCATGGTATCATGTGTATTTATTGCAGCAAGTAAAGATCCTACCATACAAGTCGGATCATATCTGAATAATATAGATGGAAATTACCGCATAGGAAAAAGTGATTACTTTATAATTGAGTCATGTGAATATAGAGATAGTTTTTTAAACTTTTCTCAGAGAAGTGCGATTGTAACCAATATTGATAACGATCATTTGGATTATTTTAAGAATATCGATAACATATCTAAATCGTTTCAAAAATATGTTTCCAAACTACCGAAAGATGGAATATTAGTTGTAAACATGGATAACGATAGATGTTACGATTTAAGAAATCACACGAAGGCAAAAGTATTGTCTATTAGTACCTATAACCATAAAGCAGATTACTATGCACAAAATATAAAATTTGACGAAAGAGGATGCGCCAGTTTCGACGTAATAAAAAATGGCGTAGTACAAAATAGAATAGTTTTAAATGTTAAGGGAGAGCACAATATTTCTAATGCCCTTGAATGTTTTGCTCTATGTGACTGGTATGGCATATCACCAGATATCATTAAATTGGGATTAAGAGAATTTAATGGGGCTTCAAGGAGAATAGAATATATAGGTAAATTTTTAGGAGCAAAAGTATACGACGACTATGCACACCATCCAACAGAAATCTATGCAACCGGGAAAGCTATCGTTAAAGAAAAGCACAATGAGATATATGCAATTTTTGAACCACATACGTATAGTAGAGTAGCAAATCACAAAACTGATTTTGCAAAAGCTCTTAGTGTATTTAATCACATAATAATTATAGATATTTATGCGGCACGAGAAAAAAACATTTATAATGTAAG
>CAMOYI010000010.1 GCA_946629885.1 uncultured Mycoplasmatota bacterium
GAATAGTGGCACGCTATACTGGATTCGAACCAGTGACCTACCGCTTAGAAGGCGGTTGCTCTATCCAACTGAGCTAATAGCGCATATGTACTATATTGAATTCAAATCAATAACATAATACGTAAATTGGTGTGCCATATAGGAGTCGAACCTATCACCATCTGATTCGAAGTCAGATACTCTATCCTGATGAGCTAATGGCACAAAATATATATGGACTTCTACCACATCTTCCAGTTATACTATGAAGCAGCTAACTTCAATCATTGTCTTCGTGGATATTCTGAAATTGAGAATATGTCTGCATTTTTAATTCTGTCTCTCCAGAATGTCACCACTGCCGAGTAGCCTTTGTGGTTAAGGCCGTAAGCTCTCGGTTGCCTTCCGAGTGTGTCGTCATTCCCTCTCGAAATCTTCATCGTGTATACCCGACTGACTTGATACTGGAGCTAGATGTCAGATTCAAACTGACGACCTGCTGATTACAAATCAGCTGCTCTATCAACTGAGCTAATCTAGCATATAAAGCACGAAAATGATTTTTTATATGGAAATCATTTGTGCTAATTAAAACCACATGAAATAGTCTTGTTCCTATTAGTCAAAGTCATGAGTAGATTTTACTGAGCAATCTGACTTATACATTACTTCTTTTCGTCTTTCCGAACAGTCATACGTTTTTATAACAGATTCAATTCGTAGTCTATACGTATCTGTCAACTCTTTTTATCACACTAACTCAAGAGATTCAAATTGCGTCGTCGTTCTTCCATTTATTTATTGACCCCGTAAACTCGATAAAAGGTAGGTCTCTATGGCGTGATAGATAGGAATCGAACCTATATTTACCAACATCATTTTTATCTTGTCACCAGAGCGTATCATGAGATAAGAATTACTACCACATATTTAAGTGTGTTTCTTTAAGTATATTATACTATAAATCAAATCACACGTAAATAGATTTTTTAATGGTGGATCGGGTTTGAGTCGAACAAACCTCTATGGATTTTCAGTCCATCGCTCTCACCCTTTGAGCTACCGATCCAAAAACGCGAAAAAACTTACCTTCAAACTACGCCATACGGACAATAATGTATTGAAGATAAGCACTTGTTTTAGATCTTATCATATTCAAATACATTACTGCCATCGTGAATCATAATGTTGAAATATAAATGATGTAGCTCTCATAATATTTTTCTCCTTTTCTAAATTTTTTGGCAGAGAGTCAGGGAATCGAACCCAGATCTTCGGTTTTGGAGACCGGTATTCTACCATTAAACTAACCCTCTATAATATTATTAAATAGACTTTCTTTTGGTGCAAGAGGTAGGATTCGAACCTACAATACATAGATCATACCGTTGTTTTTCCTTTGGCAAATTATTATGCTCTTAAACTACTCTTACACATTTTACTCGTCTGTCCGAGCTGTCAACTGTCTTTCCAATTCGTCATCTTGCAAGAAATTGTCTTTCCAATTTGTCAAAGGTTGCTTTCTAGTATTACGACCGTAAGCCCTTTTTCAACAATAGATCGTAAACGTTCTCATCCGTAGAATCGAACATATGTATGTTTGCAATAGACTGGATTCGAACCAATATCTTGCTGTCGTTGTTTTTAAGAGGATCCTCGCTGCTTTTTCCATTAAGCTACTATTGCATAATAAGGAGTACTTTGCAGGGATTCAGCGTTCCTCCAACCTTCAGCCAATTATCTTTTGTACGTATTAGCTTAGAGGGGCTATCCATATACAAAAGATCATAACCCTCATTATTCCGTTCCTTCTAACGGAGCTGATTATCTATCACGGAGTCGAACCGTGAACAACTCTAAGAAATCAACTAAAGAAGGAATGAGTTTCTATCATCAAGTTGCAATCCCATTAGATCAGGTCTTTTTATTATAATTATATTATATCATAGTTTGCATAAATCGTAAACAGATTTTTATGGCATGCCTACCCACATACTTACTGAAGCAAATTTCTTATAGTTAGAATGACTACCAATACTGAAATCATGTCTAACTTTTTTATTCCACATACCCTTGTACCATTTTCTAGAGGTTTTAATTCCATCCTTATACCATCTATGATGTTTAGATCCCTTCATAAATATCACCTCTTATTTGATCTAAATGATGTCTTTATATCAAATCCGTGAATAGTGATTTTATCCTTGTCTGTAGTGCCTTTAGCTACAGTAGTTTCAGACTTAGTTTTTTCAATTGAGAAATATTCCTCAATAGCACAAAACATTTCAGTTGCGTCAATATAATTTCCAAATCCACAAGATGCAAAAATAGGTATTTGACTGTTATGTGGATATGTGATTACATTTACAGTAAATATTTCATTGTTATCTATTGCTGAAATAAGTTTACTAGTATTTCGCTTAATTTTATCTAAAGAATAATCATCATCCTTTAGATAATAACTAAATCTGAATGTAATTATATCTAATGCAATTAGTTTGTTTGGTTTATTGTAATTTTTCCAAGTACAAATTGGAATAACATTAAAGTCTTCAGTTCTAATTAAAAATAGCCAGTAAGTCACACCAGCCTGAATTAGTAAAAATCTATATTTTGATTTGAGGTCGAATCTAATCAAATCAAACTTTTCACTAATATCGTTTTTTGAAAGCATATAAGAATTGCGTCTATCAAAAACAATATTATCAGTTGAATTTTGTAGATAATCATAAAAATCATGCTTATTATCAATAATTCTCATATGACTTCCTCCTTTGGAGACAGTGATAGGATTCGAACCTACAATCACTGGGTTGCAGCCAGCTGTCTTAACCTTTTGACTACACTGTCATATTTATATAAATGCTGAGCATACATTGGAATTCATGTTTATTAATCAACCCAAAAGCCATATATTATAATTGGAGAAAATGAAAATGGCAGCTGCCGATTGCTGCAAAAGATAAAGGAGTAATGGTACGCTCAGCATTTATGACTTTACTTACAGGCAATAATCTCTATACCTGTTATCAAGTTAGTTAATTCTGTTAGTGACAATGACTTAAAATGTCTGAGATCACCAAATCTATTTTTCAAAGTAATAGCATAAACATCATTATTTGAATCAAAACTACATTCATTATTTATAATAATAGTATTATTGAAAAAGCTAGCACTAAAGTTAGTAAAAAACTTTAAGACACTAAGCCCTTTATCATGATTACTACCATTGAAATTCCCATAAGGAACCACTATATAGCCACTATAATCTTCATACATAAAAGTTATCTTAACATAGTGAATATCTTTATACTTAGGCTTGTAGTAATTGATCATATACTTCTACCTTTCTTAATTATGGTACCGCTGACGGGACTTGAACCCGTATGAGTTTTACCTCGTTGGATTTTGAGTCCAGTGTGTCTGCCAATTCCACCACAACGGTATATGGTGAGCAGTAAGTTACTCAGCTACACATCTCGTAATATTGGCCTGTCCAATTATTAACTCTTGCTATCTGTGTACTTTAAATAGTAGTTAGCTAAAATTTTTGAACACTGGGTTTTACGGATATTTGTTACCAACCCTTAATGGTGGACCTGACGAGAGTCGAACTCGTGTCCGAAATTACTCCATACAAAATCTTTAATCACATCTTTAAGATATTTACCAAACATTAAAGCAGTTTGAGTATGGTTCTCACCTGTTTCTTTTGCATGATGTGTTCATCTTCCACGCCCTGAGGAACGCTCACATGCTTTGCAGTGCGTCTTCAGCTGTATTAAATCGATGGTGTATCAAATTAGGACAGCGTTAACCTTTTGATAGACCAGCTGCTTTTAATTAAGCAGCAAGAGCAACATTATTGTTAGCGTTTATATTTAAGTTTTAGTTATAAGGTGACCAACCGATGGATTTTATACTTTTATAACCCCGTCGAAACCTTTACAGGCCCATGGGCGGTTTAAGGTTAACCGCACAACCGCACATCCCGCTGTTTGGCCTATCATTTTCGCTATTTGTATTTTAGAAGGCTGTGTACTTGGGTCTTCCTACTTTTACAAATAATGTGCTACTTGATATTGGGCAGGCGGATAATTTGCTCTCAGCCCCGCTGGTCGAAGTGACAGGTCTCGAACCTGCGGCCTCTTGGTCCCAAACCAAGCGTTCTACCAACTGAACTACACCTCGAAATTACAGGATACATTAAAAAATAAATCAATAAATTTTCCAAGTAATAGTTGCTGTACGTATCCCAATTAGGATTAAATACTTTCATACAGGATGCATTAAATAATGTACACTTTCGTACAGTCATTTAGAACTTTCTCTAAATAGTCATTGGAACTTTCTCCAAGGTCATAGTAATACATTTGATTAGTTGCAGTATTACTGATGCAACCATATTTAGCTAACCCTTTCAGTTAACTAACATACAATCAAATCATTCATTATAAATAATTTGCTGTAAGCATCCCAAAAAGTATTTTACCGGATTCAATTATGAAAAACAGTCATTATTTTTAAAAAATTGCTGTGTGAATCCGAATTGAAATGAATCTAATAAATAAATAAAAATATACTCTAATTTTTATTTACTGCATTGGACCCACCTCCATTAAAATTATTGGTTTGATCTATACCACCAACAAGATATACTTAACAGGATGCAAAATGGGTCTTGTTGCTTTGAACAAGAAAGTCAGTAAGATTACTTACACTACGTTACTTCTATAGCTTTTTAAAATAAATTCTTTCAATAAGATTTGCTGTATGCATCCAAAAAAGTAATTGCAGCTTTCACTTTGATACTGTGCTCCCATATCAAAATTATACTGTGCTAGTCTGCATCGCACTTAGCATTAGGAATCCACTTTGAAAAGTGACTTTCGCCCTGCACCAGAACTACTTACCCTTGCGGTATTAAGCAATTTTTTAAGGAGACTCACGTATTTGCTTACTCCACGCTGATACGACCAGAATAACCTCCATTTACATGGAGAAAACTTTGCCTTTGTCTGCCTGATATAATCAGGTGTAGAATAACCTCCACATGCGTGGAGAAAACATTAGAATTCAATAATGAGTTAGAGCTACCCAATCTGCACCACGAGGAGGTCCATTATTACGCAGATCATATACTGCAAGTGAGTGGTCGAATGTCTCTCCATATCGCTTTTGCCTTTGCGTATGGTCCCCAACGGTCTTGCAGCTTGTATGATACCCACCTATCATACATAATGTTCACTTGGCAAAAGTTACTTATTATTTAAGGGTACTTAAAATCTAATGAGACGATACCACCGCTCCACCTGAGAAGTTTCTTTTCCCTATCTCGCTAGCAGATAGCTCAGGCCCTACAGAATTATCTGTATCAGAAAGTTTTTGACTACACTTACAAAGGTAATGGCTCCCTGTGTTGGACTCGAACCAACGACCTACGAGTTAACGGCTCGTTGCTAAAAACTACCGACTGAGCTAACAGGGAATATTGAAAAAGTACTTATTTAAGTTAAATAGTACTTGGCGGACAGGGTGGGATTCGAACCCACGCGCCAATTGCTCGACCTGGCGGTTTAGTAGACCGCTCCCTTAACCACTTGGGTACCTGTCCATAAATGGTGCGGGTAACAGGACTCGAACCTGCACGGTGGTGCCAATAGAACCTAAATCTATCGCGTCTGCCAATTCCGCCATACCCGCAAATTATTAGGTGACTATTTGCCACCTAAGTTCTATATTAAGCAGATTCATGTACACTCATCTGCAAATTGCTGAGAGAATCATCCATCCATATCTCTCATTGTCAATCCTAAAAATTATTGACTTCCCTAATTGGGTGCAAATGCGGGATTCGAACCCGCGACCTTTAGGTTATGAGCCTAACGAGCTGACCAACTGCTCCAATTTGCGATATAATATAGTACTTACGAGAAAATTTAAAAAGAGGTAAGTACTGAAACTCTTTTAGAGGTGCATCATGACAAAATTTTAGGATAAGGTGGTGCGGCTGACGGGAATCGAACCCGTACGATGTTTCCACCGAGGGATTTTCGTACTACTCTATGTCACCATAGCCGTTAATAAAACGTTGTAGTCTGGACTTGCTCTTCACCATATTATTTCTAACTTAGGTGGCTGGTGTAAGGTCTCTACACTCACTCTTTCAAGTTAGCTCGGTTTTCTGTTTACGCCTCAACCGAATTAGCCAGCTTCTACTCTTTAGATTTCTCTAAAGGCACTCTCTACAAATAAATTATAGACTTATCATTATAGATAAGTGTAAACATTAAAGTCCCTTGCGTCTGCCTGTTCCGCCACAGCCGCGTATTTAATTTTACGTTATTTATTATATCATACTTACAATCACTTGTAAATAGATTTTTGAAATAATTTTCTCTCAACATGCTTCTCCGTATCGAGATTGCCTGTATTATACGCGCCCCTTAATTGGAAGTAGACTATAAGCGCGGAATCTAAGATTCTATTTTATAAATATACTTTGCTTACTGCATTGGACTATCTCCTTTATTTTATTGTATTTACATTATAACACAATCAAAAACAACAGTAAACAGATTTTTTGAAGTTTTTGTATTATTAAATATACCTTTAAAGTTCTACTATTTCATTATATAGACAAGTATGCTTATCGTCTACTTCTTTAAACATATGATAGTGTCCAAAATACCAATGTTTGAATTTCAAGTCATTTTCAACATTATCAAAAAACTTATTTAGATCATCATGTATAATGCTTGTGTTACCAAGAAGTTTATTTTGAATATGACTAGAACAACAATGAGTCAAAACATAATCTACATTATAATTTGACTTTTCTAGATTATCTAAAGCCTCTTCATATTCAGCATAACTTGGTAACTCTTGAGGCCACCAAGAAATACCTAAACTTCTACTTTCTTTATCTATAGAAGAAGCTCCACCCATTGTGAAAAACTTCTTATTATCAATATTAAATACTTGACCTCTCATTAGATGAATAATAGAATCTGATATTCTATGAATTTTTCCACCATTCCAAGTTTCTATTGGATATTTATACAGCTCATCAAAATTCTCATGATTGCCATCTATAAATAAAGTAGTCCACTTTTTAGAATTATAAAAATCAATCATCTTTTGATTCTTGTTAGATTCATTAGAATACCATACAGTACCAAAGTCACCAAGAACAATTACGTAGTCATTCTTAGTAAGCTTTTGTCCTTCAATAAAATTCTTTCTATAAAGTTTAACGTGATCTATGTCACCATGTGTATCACCAGTTAAAAATATTCTCGACATATCTTATCTCCCTGTCAAATAAGAAGAATATAATAGCCTAAACTATTATATTCTTCTCTTTTAGTTAAATGTATTGACACCAGTATTTAAAATTACTCACTGTTATTTAATATCCACTATTGTTTAATATCCAGTTACCCATAGCTTCTAATGTGTGTACAGTATAGTGTAATCCATCGTCATAACCTAAGTTATTGCTAGTTACTTTATTAGTAACTGTACCAAAGTTTCTACCACTAGCATATTTTGCAGTATAGCTATTCTTAGTATAAGCGTTAGCATTAGCACTGCTAGTATAAGCATAGCCATATACTTTACCTTTTTGACAATAAGGAGCATAACTATATACTATACTCTGATAGTTTTTAACTTTAATAGATACTTTACCACTATCTGCTTTACCATTGTCAAATGCCTTAGATATTGCATTATTATATGATGCTACATTTTTGTTTGCTGGATACCAATCAGATGTTCCAGGTACAGTTTCAACAGCATATATAACTACTTTTTTATTAGCATTTTGACTCTTACAATAATTTCTAAGTTCTTTTACATAACTTATAAATGCTGAAGCATCTGTATCATAAGTCTCATTTATAGTACCAAAGACCCAAATATAAAGTGGCTTACTACTATTTAAAGAAGATCGAATCTGTGTTTTAATGTAAGAATCTGCAGAATAGTCACCGATATTCTTTGTTGTCTTATCATTTATACCATTTGCAGAATTTCTTTGATAAGTTTGTCCCCAAGCACCAAGACCACTAAAATGCTTTCTACCAGATTTAGCATCTAGATTTAGAAGCTGACAGGTCCTACTATCACCAACTAAAATAATGTTAGCCTTATTCTTACTACCAGTAATGTTATTTTGATGCTTTCTACTACCATTAGACATATAGGTCTGTTTTGCAGTTACACCAGAATTATTGTATGCAGCTGGTATAGAAGCTGCATCTGCAGTAATAACACTAGAACTATTAAACATAGCATCAAAAGATGAATTTTGTGCTATGCCAGTAGCCATAGTAGTAGTCATAGCTAAAGTAACCATACCAGCAACAAAGTGTTTCTTTAAACTAACCATTTGAATTACCTCCTTATGTATCACTAAAAACCATATATTTAATGTGGAGCAGGATGATAAGACTTACACTTATATCTTTAGTTTGGATAACTAACGTTTTGTAATTAAACTACATCCGCATAAAAAGGTTGCTATAAGAATTTCACTTATAGGATTAGTGGTAGGATTTGTATGGCCGTACTTACCTACAGTCTAAAAACATTAACTCGACTAAAGTGTATCTAATGTTACACTAATTTTTCTTAAGAATCTAATTTTAAGAGATTTCAAGCAATAAATGCAGATTTGAACTGCTGCCCTAACCCGGATAGTGGGTCCGTGCTACTACTACTACACTATTTATCTAGTCTCTGAGACTTTTATAATGACAAAATCTACGCAGATGTCATTGTAGTCCCTTAGTTCTTAAGGCTCTATACTCACTACAACCTTAAACTATGTATATAATTAAATAGACCTTCGTGATTATGCATTTTTATAATCTGGTGCATTAAATACATTTTCACCACTAGCTTGTTGTCTTAGTTCTTCAAATATCTGATCTAGATATTCCGATGTAATTTGATCTTTTGTTCTAGTAATATAATAGCAAATTTTTACTTTTCCAAATAGGCTAAGCTTCATTATCTTATATACTGGCTTACCATTTAGTGTATCTGAATAACATTCAGAAAGACCCTTCTTATCAAATATGGCTTGAGTGGACGTAATAGTAAAACTGCTATTTACTCTTAAACTATCAAATTCTTGCGTACACTTGTTTAATCTTTCATTGTCACTTAATTTTGTACCATATTTCCTAGTAAGATAGCTAAGCATAGTATCAGTAAAAATTTGAGTCAAATAGTCTTTCATAAATGTCACCTCCTTAATTTCTAATGAAAGCAGAATGCCCTCAGACTTATTTTATAGTATTTGATATATAATTTAATAGCTAAAAGTATATATCACTAGAAGTCACTCTGATTCACTTTCTAAACTGAAAATAAAATGCTTATTGGTATAACCCAACAAGCATTTTTTGAGTGGTGTGTCATATGGGACTTGAACCCATGACCCTCATATAAATATTATAGTAATAATGATTTTATTTGGTTGATTATATTAGTTTTTTCAGTATAAGATAATCGTTTATAATAACTCCATCTTATTCTATAAATCTTCCAACCTAAATTTTCTAAATACTTAGTACGTCTAATATCAGAATTAACAATTCTTTTATCTACGTAATGTTGTTCACCATCAATTTCTATATCTATTTTTTTATCTTCATTATAAAAATCTAATTCATATAAACCCACAGTTGTATGATATTTTAAATTTATATTTTCTTTTTTAAAAAGATCTATAAAGTATTGTTCAGGATATGAAATTTTACTTGAATGATTTAGCTTATATGGTACTTTATCTGGATTATTTATTAAAAAATTATGCATACCGTTTGATATTGCTTTTTTATGTGAATCTGATAAGGGTTTTCCTGCTTTAAGTTTACTAATACTTTTACTAATTTTTTTACTATAATTAGCAACTCGTTTATCAGTTTCTTTAGTTAAACCCTTATTCCAAGCTGGGCGGTTACCATTATTAAAACTTTTAGATGTATCAATCTTATTAGGATTTAACTTACATCTTATCTCATGCTGAATTAAAGAATTTTTATTTTTATATTCTTTACTACAAAATTTGCATTTTAATATGTATATCATCCCTTATTTTTAAATAAAATGGTGCGCCTGATGGGACTCGAACCCATGACTCTCGCATTAAAAGTGCGATACTCTTCCAACTGAGTTACAGGCGCATA
>CAMOYI010000011.1 GCA_946629885.1 uncultured Mycoplasmatota bacterium
TACCAGTTATCGATGATGTTAATGAAATAACTCAAGAATTACCAAAAGTAGATAGCAGAAGATCTATATTAAGGTCAAATGCAAACTCTATATATGCCAAATTCTCTAATTTTTATAAAAAATCAGTTGCTTTATTCACCGTAAGCAATATGGTTAATGCATTAAATTCTGAAGGTAATGGAGTAATATGGTTACTAGAATATACTAATCCGTCATCTAAATATTATAATAATATAGATGCCTTGCCGATTGCCGATTATATAAAAGAAGACTTAAAAGAAATGTCGGTGCTTGATGTTAAAGAAATACTTTACCGTTTGGGATATAATAGTAAAAATTCAACTTTTAGTTTTTTTAATAGTATGAGGGAATCTAATACTTTTGGCATAGATCAGGGAATGGTATATGATTTATATAATTATGAATATGGTGGTAAAAAATATAATTTTAGAGCTGCCATGGATATTATTAATGAATCCATGGAAAAAGGATTAATAATTCCTAAGTTTACAATAGATGAATCAGGGCAAGAATATCAAGAGTTAAAAAGATTTGTAATGTCTAAAGGATTTTCAGCGATAGATGCTTCAATTATATTAACATCATTAGATGCTACGGGTGCTTGTACATATGCTGCGACAGTTAACAGAATATTGACATACTTTAATGGCAGGGAAACGGAATTCAAAAATCACTTCGGTTATACCATGTATACTGTAAATGAAAATGGAACGCGTATCCTAAATGCAAATAAACTTCTAGTAGATCTATATATTTATGCAAATACCACAAGAGAATCTGGTCCTCCAAGATTTATAAATTCTGATAATTCTATTAATATCAATGCACTATTATATAATTCTCCAGCAAATATACCACTTCTAAATGGCGATTATCAAGTATACTTAGCAGATTCCCTTGGCGATAGGGATGAAATCATAAAAAAATTCTTATTTGAAAAGGGATTGGATTATGCTTCAGAATCATACATTTGTACCGGCAATAAACATCAAGATGAAATGTCTAACCTTATTCAAAATGCTAAAGATGCAATTAACTCTGGGCTTGGAGTATCTTTAAATATTTTTCCAGGCGGTTATCCTATAGAAATGATAAGTATGGATCCGCTTGCTTATTCAAGCAATAGTACTGAAGGTTGGAAATGTGGCCATGCTGTTACGATTGTAGCGGCTAACGATAATTTTTTTACTGTTAGTTCATGGGGAAGCGAATATATTATCTATTATGATGACTTGTATAAAAATGGTAATTTTAGTATAATTATATCGGATATTTTTCATAGGGATTAAGTGAGGTTAAAAATGGATGCTAATGATATTAAAGCAAAATATAAACTGCTGTTTTTTAGATATTGTATATGTGATGATTTAAACCTTGAGCAATATAAAGAAAGATTACAAAATGCTAATATTAATTGCTGTGATGACGACTACTTTTATCTTTTAAATGAAGTAAAAGATTTGAGTGTATTAACTTCTGAACAGCATAATAGACTTATAGAATTTATAAATATGGGTGAAGAAGAGTTAGAAAATAATAAGAGCGTAATTAAAGCTTTTCTGAGAGAAACATTTCCCGCATTATTCTTTACAGACATAAAGAAAGGATATACGTATTATGGTCCAAAGGAAAGAGAATCAACACGTAATAGTTTTCAATTTATGGCTCCCAATAATGCTATAGCATTGGCAGTTTGTTATTCAGGATTAAGTGGTGCTAAACGTGGAGTTACACCTATTGAAAACTACAATACTGTTGTTACAATATGCCAAGGTATTGACGGCAAAAAAATTGAAGGTTTTCCAGTAGCTACATTATTGTTTAATGAATTCTATCCAATCAAGAATGGAGAACCTATATCTATGTGAAGTAAAACTTTGTTTTACTTTTTTCTTTTTTTTTCTCTAACTTATGATATAATTTATATATGGTAGAAAAGGGTGTTGGTATGGATAAACTTTTGGTTATGGTCTATGTTCCAATGATTGAAGAAACATTCGATATGTACATTCCCACTGTAAAAAAGGTTGGAGCTGTAAAAAAACTCATTTTAAAGATTATCGAAGAAAACACAGAAGGCTTATTTGTCGATGATGGATGTAAATACCTATATGATAAAGTAACTGGTAATTTGATAAGTGACGAGGCATTTGTCAAGACAAGCGGCATTAAAAACGGATCAAAATTGATACTAAATTAGGTGATAACTATGCAGATAACTATTATTAAAAAGAATAAATTGAGTGTTTTTTCATTGCCCGAAGTAGTTCAAGGTAACTATTGGATTACAGATTATGAAAATGGTAAAAAGATTAACCTATTGAATGTAGAAGCAAAAGACGGCAAGTGGCAGCTTGTTAGCAATCAGGATGCGTTTATTACGGATAAAGACGGTATAATGGTGCCATATGCAGAACTAAAAGAATATACATTTAGAATGGTTAAAAATAACTATAAAAATGAGTCATACTATCTATACTGTTCTCCTGTATATGATAAAACTTACAAGGAGTATAGTATACCCGCAAGTGGCGTCGTAACAGTAGGTAGTGATACTGGCGCAAGCATAACATATAAGTTAGGTGGCATTCCATTAGAAGCTTGCTCTATATTAAAAAAAGATGGAAGTTATTACGTTGAAATAGTGGGAAATACATCTGTCTACGTCAATCAAAAAATGGTCGTAGGATCTAAAAAAATAGAATATGGCGATGTAATATTTATTTTCGGATTAAAAATTATTTTGATGAAAAAAGATGGGCAAGATTACTTATTAGTAAATAACCCAGCAGGTCTTGTAGACTATGATGCAACTTTCACCAATATAGTTCCGGTTAAAAGTGACTTTGTCGATAAAAATGAGGAACTATCTGATGATACTCATAGTGAAATAAATTATTTTTACCGTACACCTTATTTCTATAAATTACTAAATAAAAGCACGTACTCTATAGATACACCACCTGGAAAGCATGAAGAAGATAAAACTCCGGCGATGCTTACTGTTGGACCGATGATTACGATGTCTATGTCTAGTGTAATTATGCTCATGTCAAATATCAGTCAGGTTAAAAATGGACAAACTGATATGAGACAAACTATCACTTCTCTTGCTATGAGCGGTGGGATGCTGGTTTCAAGTCTACTTTGGCCAATGATAACACGAGCTTACCAAAAAAGGACAATAAAGAAAGATGAAAAGACTAGACAAAAGCTGTATAAGAACTATATAGATTCGATTGAAAAACACATTAATAGTGATTTAGATGCCCAAAGAAGAAGTTTATTTGAAAACAACATGTCTGTAACTGACTGCCAGAAAATTATAAAAGAACACGATATAAAGCTTTGGCAAAGAAGAGTTACTGACGATAACTTCTTGAACCTTCCTGTCGGAATTGGAAATCTTCCAATGCAGATAGAAATAAAATATCCAGAAGAGCACTTCTCTTTATCTCAAGATAATCTTTTAGATATAGCAAGAGAACTAGGAAAGAAAGAACGCATTTTAAATGACGTTCCTGTATCATTCTCATTTAAGGATAATATCGCTGCAGGAATAGTTGGTAACCCTGTAATAAACAAAGAATTTGTCGATAGACTAGTTTTACAGATGATGACTAACTATAGTTATGACGAATTAAAAATTGTAACGTTTACATCTAATGATAACGAAAAAGAGTGGGAATACATGAAAGTATTGCCTCACAGTTGGAATAACGATAGATCATTTAGATTTTTTGGTTCTAATAATGATGAGTATCGCGAGATAATGTATGTATTAGAAAAAATATACAATGAAAGAAGAAGCGACAATAGAAGTGAAGAAAAGTATGCAACTCACTATACAATTATCACTGATGCGCCTAAATCTATCGATTCGTATGATTTTATCAAAAATGTCATGGCAAGCAACAAATATTACGGTTTTAATGTAATAATGTTAGTTGATAAAGTTTCAGCTTTACCTAATGAATGTAAAAACTTTATTCAAGTCGATAAGAACGAGTGTGCTATCTTCTCAAGCGTACTAAATGGCGCAACACAGACATTTAAAATAGATTTTTCGAGTACAGATGATTTGTTCGAATGTGCTAAGGAATTATCGAATATTCCAATAGATATAAAGACAGAAGTTGAGTCTAACTTGCCAGATGTATACCACTTCTTGGAAATGTACCAAGTAGGTAAAGTTGAACAATTAAATGTATTTGAACGTTGGAGAAGGAATAATCCGATATTATCACTTGCTGCGCCAATCGGAATAGGTAAGGGTGGAGAAGTTATAAACTTAGATTTACATGAGAAATACCATGGCCCACACGGGCTAATCGCTGGTACTACTGGTAGTGGTAAATCTGAATTTATTATTTCCTATATCTTATCTCTTGCAGTCAATTATCATCCCAATGAAGTTCAGATGATACTAATCGACTATAAAGGTGGAAGTTTAACTGGTGCTTTTGCAAATGATATGTACTATTTACCTCATTTAGCAGGTACGATAACAAACTTAGATGGAAATGAACTTAATAGAAGTCTTGCATCTATCGAAAGTGAAGTTAAGAGAAGACAAAGAGAATTCAACGAAGCGAGGAATTTAGCAAACGAAAGTACGATGGATATATATAAATATCAGAAGTTATATCGCGAAGGAAGACTTAAAGGTAAAGATCCAATCGCACACCTTTTCATCATCTCAGATGAGTTCGCTGAACTAAAAGAGCAACAGCCAGAATTTATGGATAAACTTATTTCAGTCGCTCGTGTCGGTCGTTCATTAGGTGTTCACTTGATTTTAGCAACACAAAAACCTGGTGGTGTAGTAGACCAACAGATTTGGTCTAATACTCGATTCAGAGTGTGTTTGAAAGTACAAGAACCAAGCGACTCACAGGAAGTTATCAAAAAACCAGATGCAGCATATTTACAAAAACGTGGTAGATTCTATCTTCAAGTAGGAACTGACGAAGTATATACGCTTGGTCAATCTACGTGGACAGGAGGACAGTACATACCTAGTCCAAGTTTCAGAAAAGAAAGAAATACTGCAGTTAATGCTATTAACAACATCGGTTTTGTCACTACCACTAAAGATGTTGAAGTAGAGACTACCGGTGAATCGTTGGGTGAAGAATTACCTAATGTAGTTAAATATATATGTGCGACTGCCAAAGAAAAGAAAATTAAAATTAAGAAACTATGGCTTGAGAAAATACCAGAAAAAATATATATCGATAAACTTAAAGAAAAGTATGAATTTACTAAAACCGAGTATTATCTTAATCCAATTATTGGAGAATACGATGACCCTGATAATCAAGAGCAGAATGTACTTACAGTACCATTATCTAAATTAGGTAATGCTCTTGTATTTGGTATAACAGGTAGTGGTAAAGAAGACTTCCTATCTTCACTAATCTATTCATGTATATCTAGTTATACATCTAATGAAGTCAATTTCTATATAGTAGATTTTGGAAGTGAAACATTAAGGGTATTTAGAAATGCACCTCATGTCGGCGATGTAATATTCTTAAACGATGTAGATAAATTAAATAACCTGTTTAAAATGATTTATGGTGAACTAGAAAAACGTAAGAAAGAATTCGTAGAGTATGGTGGTACATACGAAGACTATATTAAGAGAAGTGAGAAAAAAGTACCTAATTTAGTTATTATCGTAAATAACTATGAAGTATTTAGTGAAAACTACGAAGATTTAACTGAAGAAATCGCTAAACTATCGAGAGAAGCATTTAAATATGGAATATATTTTGTCATCACTGCCAACAGTGAGGGTGCGGTTAGATCTAGAGTTAGACAGAACTTCAATTTGACATATGTACTCCAACTTAATGGTGACTATGATTACTCAAGTATTCTAGGAAATACACATGGAAAAGTTCCTTCTAAAATAAAGGGTAGAGGCTTATTTAAAAAAGACGATATTTACGAATTTCAAACGGCTATTATCAAAGAAGAAAACTCTATGGATTATATTATGGAATACACAAAAGAACTAAATAATAGTGCTAGTTATAAAGCTAAACAAGTACCTGTTTTACCAGAAGTTGTCGATTATGAATACGCTAAAGACATAGTTGAAAAAGACTTGAAGAAAGTATTTATAGGTGTTAATAAGAACACATTAGAGCCTGCTTTCTTAAATTTTGAAAAACAAGTCATAAATCTGGTTTCAAGCCAAGATGTGGAAAATACAAATATATTTGTATCAGCATTAGTAAAAGAACTAGAATATTACAATAAATTTAACATTTGCTTTGTAAATGCCACAGATATTGCATTTGATAGATTTAAGAGCAGTAAGTATTATACTAGCGAATTTAATGAGTTAGTAGAAAAATATTGTGAATATACTCAAAAAGTAAGTGAAGCATACGAAAAGAGTGGCTTCAGTGATAAATTTACAGAGACACTAAAAAAACACGTTATATTCATCTTTGGTGTAGGAGAATTCTTAAATAAATTATCCGACGATAACAAAAAGAAATTTGAAGAGATTATACACAATAACGGTACAGTTAAGGGTGTATACTTTGTACTTATCGATAATGCAGATCAATTGAAGTCTTATGCATATGATGACTGGTTTAAAAACGGCGCTGATACTACTAAAGGTGTTTGGGTTGGAAGCGGTGTTGCTGACCAGAATCTTTTAAGAATCAATAGATTGACAAGAGAAGCAAATGAGGAAATTCCTAATGATTTCGGATATATAGTTAATTCTTCAAAAGCAGCTCGCGTAAAACTATTAGCAAGTTTTGACGAAAAATAGTGTATATAGAGTGTAAAATAGCCTTGCAAACCCATATATGCAAATGATATAATAATTTTGTAATAGTAGAAGGATACTATGCGAAAGGGAGGATTTTATGAACGGAAAATGGAGTTACGATCCAGAAAAATTTAAAAATTGGGCAGAAGGAGTTATAGACTATATTAATGGTGCAGGTAATAGTGTTCAAAGTTTATCTAAAAGATTTGGTAAACAGATTGAATTGTTAGTTCAACCTGGTACATGGACTGGCCAAGATGCACTAGACAATTATAATAATTTCGTAGACACTCACACAGCATTTACTAAGTTTATTAACTCGTTTGGACAAACTTTTGAAGCATGCATGAACGATGTTAATACTCGTGTTAGGGATTTACAAATTACGAACTTAGGAACTAGTACAAATGTCGCTAATTATGGTAATTTAAGTTTTTCACAAATTGATGCACTATCAAAAACAAATATAGTTACTGAAAGAGTTACATATGATGTAAACACTATTACCACAATTGCTACTGAACTAAACAGTATTAAAAATAGTCTAGATGGTTTGGTTGATGATATGAAGAATAAGATTTCAACTTTAACAAATGGAGCAATGACAGGTGACGGTGCAGAAAATATTAAAAATACATTAAATAAAGCTGTTACTACAAATTATGCTGAAATAAGCCCATTACTTGACACATGCATTAGTAATATTAATACCGCCGCAGAAAATGCTGCTGCAGTTAATGCTGGTCTTGCAAATCAAGGATAGTTACTAGAAATCACTTACTGTGATTTCTTTCATAAATAAGACTTTAAGTAAATTAAAGTCTTATTTATGAAAAGGGGTATATTATGAACATTACAGTTGATACCAAAGTTCTTAATGAAAAAGTAAAGTCTTTAAATGAAAATATAGACGATATCTATACGAGAATTAATAATATACAGAATAAAGTGGATTATATTAATAAAAATATTTGGCAAGGCGTAGATAATAAAAAATTTAGTTTGACTATGGCTAGTTATATGTCCAGTTTAAAAAAGATGGCTAGTTCTATGCAAACATATAGTGATTTCATAAGTAAATATAGCAAAGCAATAGAAAAAGCTGATAAAAAGGATAGGGAGCTAAATATCATTTAGGAGGAAAAATATGAACTGTGATTATGGGGCACTAGAAAGTGAAAAAAATAATTTGATAAAGGAATTCAACCTCATTAAAACTGATATGAGTCAATTTATAAGCAGCAGTCAAACAATTTGTAAAAGTGACGTGTGGACAAGCGATGTCGAAGATGAATTTTCAAAACTCCTCAATGGTGTAGTTGACAATTTTGGAATAGTAACAGATCAATTTAATAATGTTAACTTATATATTAATACGGTTGTTGAAAACTATAGAACTGTAGAAAATAGGTTATTGAGCATTAAATAGGTGAAACATGGGAAAATATTCTAATATTTGGGCTCAAAGCTTAGAGTCCGCTTGTACAGCTGCATTAAATGAGTTAGAAAGACAAAAAGTCTCCACTATCGCTAAAGGACTTAATGATAATAAAGTTTGGAATTCATCAAGTAGAAAAAAATGTGTTGATGCATTAAATAGTATTGAATCAAATACCAAGATTAATGGAAGTATGGCAGTATTAAAAACAAAACTTAATAATTTATTATTGGCATCTAAAAAAATACAAACTATAAAAGCGAAAGAAGCACTGCTAAAAAAAGAGCAAGATAAAAAAGAGGAAAATCGTAATCAGAATACTATCAATAATTTGAAAAGTACTATAAAGATGCTTGAAAATGAAGTTGATAAATTATTAAAATAGGAGAGAATAAATATGTTGGGGAAAATACTCTTTATAAATGACAATAGTGCATTGATAGAGTATAAGGCTGGTGCTAACCAGGGGGAATTATTAAACATCAATCTTGTATTCGAAAATGACACACAAAGAATACTCGGAGAAGTCGTCGAAATAGGTGACGGTAAGATACGAGTAAAGTTTTTGGGTGAATTTATAAATGGAAAGTTCGTAAATGGATTACTTAGAAAAGCCAATTTAAACTCCAAAATAAGGGCCATTAGTGTAGAAGAATTGAAGGATATTATAGGAGTCGAGTCAAAGGACACAATTCTTTTGGGAAGTAGTACCGTTTATAAAGGATATAATATATATCCACAAGTTAATGAACTTTTTGCCAATCATATGTGTATATTTGGAAATAGTGGATCTGGTAAATCTTGTGGTGTTGCAAGAATTATTCA
>CAMOYI010000012.1 GCA_946629885.1 uncultured Mycoplasmatota bacterium
ATCCGCTAATTCTTTACATTTATTAATTAAATCTAGCATAGCTGCCGATTTCATGTATTCATTAGTTCTAGTATGACCACGACTAGACATAACTATATCGATAGGAACATCTTTCCCCTTATACATAGTTTCATCTAATCCTATTTTACCCTGTAGCAACAGTGACATATCCGTTATTTTCTTTTTAGGAATATCCAACATTTTATAAGCGGCAGGCTTTCTCATGTCCGCATCTATCAATATTACTTTCTTACCTTCTTTGGCAAGTGATAGCGCAATATTCATGGCTACTGTAGATTTACCTTCGTTTTCGCATACACTGCTAACCATAAATGTATTCTTTCTAGGATTACGCTCTCTCTCATATTCAATTTTAGTCCTTATATTATTTACTGACTCTATAAACTTATTTGTGATAATAGGACTTGTAATAAGTAACGACTTAACACTTTGAACTACTTTGGCTTTTATGGTTCTATTCTTTTCTTCGTGATAAATAGTTCCCAAATGGGTAGTTTCAAGTGTCTCCTCTACTGCGCTCTCCGTTTTAACTGTCTTCCTAAGTACACTAATAATAGCAAGTATAAATAGTGTCAAAAGAGCACATGCCAAACCGACTTCCAAAGATCTAATTCTAGGTGTGAATGCATTATCCGGATTTCTAGCTATAACCGGGGATTTCAATTCATCAAAAACTGCATCGTCCCTCAAAAAACCAGATATTTCATGATAACTATCCATAACAGCCCCAATGGTTTTAAATGACACAATAGGATCTGTGGAGGTTACAGTCATTTTCATCAAGTTTGTCCCTTCAATCAATTCAACAGATCTGTCAGAAGCAAAATTTGGTTCTGTTTCTCCTAAACTATCCATAAGCTTATGTCTTATTACATTCTGATACAATATGTTATTGAAAACTTTCACTACACTCTCTATAACATTTATATTTCCTGCTACATATCCCGTGCTTTGACTAGGATTAACCACATAGATAGCAGTGCTAGTGTATGTAGGCTCATATGTTTTTTTCATAATTGTAAAGGTTACCATAACCCCTATACACCCAACAATTATAACGAGCCATATTCTTTTTACTACATCTCGTAATACAGAGTATAAATCTATGTTTTTAAAATCAAATAATTTATTCATAATTAATCCTCCACCATAACTGTTAGTATGGTCACAGACTCATTGTTCTTGTTTTCGTTAATAACATACTCTACATAATAGGATCCCTTTTTACGAGTATTTACAGTACTATTTCGTATTTTCACTCTGTTTTTTGGAATGGTTTTCCCGCTAGAACTTTTCACTGAATCTATATATTTTCTTTCATTAAAAGTTTTTCCTTTTTTTATATATGCAAGATTTTCTTTTAAATTAATAGTAGGGGATTTGTAATTGATGTCTTCTATCAATACGTGAGCTTTAAGAGTAACAGTATCTCCTAGTCTATTAGTCACTTGCGCTGTCAATGTGCTATCACCTGAAGACAACGTAGAAAATTCAGAGGACAAAATTTTTACTTTTCTACTAATATCTCCTTCTATGCAGTCTGTGGCGCCTATAAAATCCCTTAAATTATCTTCACTACCTGTTTCAATTCGAAGCGGCTTTTTCAAATAATATTTAGGGTGGGTATAATTCCTATACCTTAATCTTCTAGTGGCTTTCGTTACATTATGATCTGAATCCTCTACAGCATAAGTAACATTACATATATGTTTTTCTCTATCAGTAAATTTAGATATTGATTCTATTACTAATCCTGCAGTTACATCTCCATCTTTCTTGTCAGTAGCTTGTAGGCCTTCCATTATATCTCTGTCTGTAGCATTGGTATTCACTTCTATCATCTTTGAATTCATATGAATAACAGGTGGTACAGAATCCAAAGACCCCTTAAAACTAGCCCATTTGAATACAAAAAGAGCTGTTCCTACTATGAATACTATTATTACTATTGGTTTAATAAATCTCATTCTTCCTCCAATTAATATTTCAGTGTTTTAAAAAACAAAATATCTATTTTTAATTTAGTTATTATTAACTATTCTCGCGGGAACTCCTGCTATTACACTTCCTGGTTCTAAAAAAGAATCAACTACGACTGCTCCTGCTCCTATAGTAATGTTGTTTGCTATTTCAACATTTCCTAATATTTTTGCACCAACTCCGATTTCTACATTGTCTCCTATAATGGGGTTGTTTCCAAGCACACCATCATTCCCTATGCAGTTATTCCCATGTAAAATACAGTTTTCACCAAGCCTAGCATCACCGTTTATAACGATATCTCCAAAATGCCAAATCAAAATGCCTTTGCCACATGAGTTCTTTCCAATCTCAAGCCCCAATTTCATTCCCATGATATTCTTCTGTCTCTCCGCTAATAAATACATTATTTCATATAAAATACTATTATTCTTCTTGTAAAAATAATACTCTGTCTTTCTTAATCTTTTAATAAAATGAAAAATCATCCACATATTATATTTTAC
>CAMOYI010000013.1 GCA_946629885.1 uncultured Mycoplasmatota bacterium
CATTGCGATTAAGAGTAGTAAAATGATAGAAAGATACCGGAGAACTTTAATAATAAAGATTCTCTTTTTCATTATATCAAACCTCCTCTCTATAAAGATTAGAGGTAGACACCCAACAACTAAATGCTCCTGATGTGTAGAATAACATAACCATATAACAATTGCAAACCAAGTATTTAGCACTTACACTTGACAAGTGCTAATTATAGTGGTAGAGTTAGTAATGTACGAAAGAAGGAATAAAATGAAAAAGAAAGCATTTAAAGCAGAATCTAAAAGATTACTCGATTTAATGATCAATTCGATCTATACAAATAAGGATATATTCTTACGTGAGATTATATCTAATGCAAGTGACGCGATAGACAAACTTCACTATTTATCTTTAACAGATAAAGATATCGATATTGCTAAAGAGGAGTTTAAAATTAATATTTCTGTCGATAAAGAGGCAAGAAAGATAACTATTAGTGATAATGGTATCGGTATGGATGAGGTAGAACTTGAGAACAACTTGGGAACTATCTGTGAAAGTGGATCAAGGTTATTTAAACTAGAGAATGAAAAGAAAGAAGACATCGATATAATTGGTCAATTCGGTGTAGGATTCTATTCTGCATTCATGGTTGCATCTAAAATAGAAGTAGTAAGCCGCAAGTATGGTAGCAAGAGTGCTTATAAGTGGGTTAGTGATGGAGTAGATGGATATACTATAGAAGAAGCTAGTAGGGACTCTTTTGGTACAGATATAATAATCTATCTAAAAGAAGATAGCGATGAATGTGAATATTCTAATTATCTAGAGGATTATAAAATTAAAGAAATCGTCAAGAAATACTCAGACTATATTACGTACCCAATTATTATGCCAGTTACACACGAACATTTAAAAGAAGGTAGCAAAGACGAATACGAATCTCATACAGAAGATGAAACACTAAATAGCATGGTGCCAATCTGGAAAAAAAGTGCAAGTGATGTAAGCGAAGAAGAATACAATAGATTCTATACAGATACATTCTATGACTATGAAAACCCTGCACATACTTTTAGAAATCATGTGGAGGGTAAATGTGAATTCACCAGTTTATTATTTATTCCAAGTCATGCACCATACGATTATTACCAGAAGGACTATGAAAAAGGATTACAACTATATTCTAATGGCGTTCTAATAATGGATAAATGTAAAGAGTTGTTACCAGATCACTTTAATTTTGTAAAAGGCCTTGTAGATTCTGCGGATGTATCTCTAAATATATCTCGTGAAATATTACAACAAGATAAGCAAGTACAACTAATCGCTAAGTCTATCGAAGGTAAGATTAAAAAAGAATTAGAGAATATGTTAGAAAACGATAGGGAAAAATATGAAAAGTTCTATCAAAATTTTGGAATGCAATTGAAATTTGGTGTATACAATGATTTTGGCATGTATAAAGATGACCTAAAAGACTTGTTGTTATTCTATTCTGGAAAAGAAAAGAAGATGGTAACACTTAAAGAGTATGTAAGTAATATGTCTAAAGATCAGGATAAAATATACTATGCATGCGGAGAAACTAGAGATAAGATAGATATGTTACCACAGGTTGAAAGCTTTAAAGATAAAGAATTTGAGGTATTATATTTAACAGATTATATTGATGAGTTTGCACTATCTATGTTAAGAGAGTACGACGGTAAACAATTTGTAAATGTTGCAAGCGAAAGCGTCAATCTAGAAAGCGATAAAGAGAAGAAAGAACTCGATAAAGAAAACGATAAATTCAAGGATATGCTTAGTGCTATGGGTAAAGTCCTTGAAGGTAGTGTAAAAGAAGTAAAGTTTACATCTAGACTAAAAAATCATCCTGTATGCATAAGCACCAGAGGCAGTATTTCTATAGAAATGGAAAAAGTAATAAATGCTATGCCTACTGATGAACAGGTTAAAGCAGAAAGCATACTTGAAATAAACAAAGACCATCCTATAGCAGAGAAGCTAAAGTCTCTATATACTGATAATAAAGAAGAATTTGATAAATATACTAAGGTTTTATACAATGAGGCAAGACTAATAGAAGGTTTACCTGTAGAAAACCCAACTGAACTTACTAATATAATTTGTGAATTATTATCGAAATAAGAGCGAATGCTCTTTTTTCTTTTATGGTCATATGGTATAATCACTTTATAAAGTAGGTGAAAATATGAAAGTATTGGTCATTCCATCATGGTATCCATCTGGTAAGGATAGACTAATGGGGCAATACCACAAAGACTATGTCGAAGCTTTAAATAAGTACGAAATTGATTCTGACATATTGTTTATTGAACGTATGAGATTAAATAATCCTTTAAAATACCTTTTTACAAAGAAAAAGAGTATTTATAAAGAAAATAACTATAATGTTTATATGTTTAGAATGTTAAATTTAGGACCGATAAGTTTTGAAATTCAGCTTAAGTCTTATGTAAAAAAACTAAAGAAGGCATTCGCATGGTATGTTAAAAATAATGGCCTGCCTGATGTCATTCATGCAATGGTTAGTCTTCCTGCTGGCTATGCTGCATGCAAAGTCGGTGAAAAATATGGCATCCCTGTTGTAGTAACAGAACACAGCAGCTATTTCGAACGTTTCTTCAAGGGGTCACAAAAAAAATATGGGCAAGAGGTGTTGAAAAAGTCTATTTTTTCCACAGTTTCCAATTATACCAAAGACATAATGAACGAATATGTAGATGAGTGTTATGTACTTCCTAACCTGGTTAATACAAATATTTTTACATCGAACTCTAAGAGAAAAATAGGAAAAACATTCAATTTAGTTAGCGTGTGTGCACTTAGGAGTGGGAAAAATTTAGATGTTGCTTTTAGAGCGATTAAGAAGTTGATCGATGGTGGTATAAATATTCACTACGATATAGTTGGTGATGGGTATTATGAAGATATTTATAAGAAATCTGCCAAAGAGGAAGGCGTAGAAAAATATGTGACTTTCTTAGGTAGAAAGAATAAGAAAGAGATAAGCAAAATTTTTGAAAATGAACACGCTTTGATAATAAGCAGTGAAATTGAAACATTCGCAATACCGGGAATAGAAGCTATGGCAGCTGGATTACCTGTTATATCGACAGATTGTAAAGGGCCGAATGAATATATCGACGACAAGACTGGACGAATTTGCAAGGTCAATGATTCAGAAAGTATGGCAGAAGCAATAAAATATGTGATCGACCACTATCATGAATACAGGCAAAGTAATCTAGTAGAAAGGGCTTGCCAATATGATGAAGCTCATGTAGTAAAGTTGGCAAAAAAAATATATGAAAAAGCCCTTAAAAATAGTGGTAAAAAATAATGAACGATGATATTATTTTTAATAGGAGGAATTATGAAAAATAAAGTTTTAATATTATTAAGTGTATTTGCTTGTTTACTCTTGATAACCTCTGGCGTAAATGCTAAAAGTATTGTTAAAGTAGACAAGGAATTAAATGAAAAGGGAGAATACGATTCATCTAGACTGTTAATAGGCAACAATGTAACTAGCAAAGAAGATGTCGATGGTATTTCTGCAATCGTTGCAAATAATGCTAATATAAAAGGAAGTGCTAATTATGCACTATATATTGGCAATATAATGACAATCGAATCTAGTATAGATAATGACTTATTTATCGCAGGAAACAACGTAAACATATCCAGTGAAGCTAAAATTGAAAGAGATATCTATGCTTTTGCAAGTGACATGAAAATAAATGCTACAGACATTAGAAATGTTCGCTACGTAGGTAATTCTTTAGATATAAGAGGTATTACTATCAAAGGTGACTTATACGCCGATGCAAATGAAATTATCATGGATAAAAACACCGTTGTAGAGGGAAAAATAACTTGTTTTGACTATACTATTATCACCGGTAAAGGGGAAGCAAAAATAGGTAAAATAGTGGAGAAGGAAAAAAGCAAAGTAGAAAGAATAACATTGCTTAATAGACTTGTGGATAGTGCCATAAGCGCTCTATCTCTATTTGTAGTATTAGCAATAGTAGTATATTTATTTCCTAAAGTTAAAACAAAAGTTGAAAAAGAACAACTCGATACCGAGAATATATTAAAAACTATAGCTAAGGGCTTATTTGCATTAATAATAATTCCAATAGCTGCATTTATCGCTCTATTTACAACATTCTTAGCACCACTAAGTTTGATAGTTTTAGTTCTTTATACTATTGTTTGTTACGTATCTAGTGGAGTTGGTTCATTCATCATTGCAGATAAGATTATGAGTAAGTATGCTAAAACTACAAGCCCATATATTAGATTATTGGTCGGTATAGTTGTAGTTAAATTATTAGCATTAATTCCGTATGTTGGTCCATTTATTACTATACTATTTATGCTATATGGATTGGGATTTACTTATAAGCTTTTAAAGATGAAAATAAAGGCATAGAAATATGCTTTTTTTTTGGATTTTAAATCATATAATTAATGGGTGATATTTTGCATATACGGGAGAATATATTGAATTATTTATATGATAAAGATTATGTTGTTTGTCTATATGAAAACGATACATATGTTTATAGATATGGTTTATTAAAACAATTTTCAAGTGAATCCATACACTTTATAATAAAAAATAATTGTGAATTAATTGTAAGAGGTATAAATCTCGTAATATTAAAGATTACTAAAGAAGAAGTCTTGATAAGGGGTAAGATAACATCAATAGAAAAGAATGAAAAAAATGAATGATTTGGTAGATGTATTAATATTAGACGATTCGGACTATGTCTTTAAAATATTGTTAAAGCGGAATATAGAAATATATGATATTAAAAATAGTGCTTTTGGTACTATATATACATTATCTTTTTCATCTGTTAATCAAATTCCGTTTGAATATAAAGTAATTAACAAAAGAGGACTAAGTAAACTTGTTTGTCTATTGAAAAAACACCTTTACTTCTTTATAGGAATAGCACTTTCAATTATAGTAATTACGGTGTTATCCAATTTAGTTATTAAAATTAATATTTTACATAATGATAGTGATATACGTGAATTATTGAGTGATGAACTTAAAAAAAATGGTATTCACACTTTTATGTTAAGGAAAAGCTATTCAGAAATTCAAGAGATTAAAAATAATATAAAAAAATCTAATAAAGATAAAATAGAGTGGTTAGAGATAATTGATGACGGTATGAATTATACTGTAAGAGTAGAAAGAAGAGAAATACCTAGTTTGGACAAAGAAAAAAAATATTGTGACATCGTAAGTATAAAGGACGCTTCTATATCAAATGTGTTAGTCCATAAAGGTCAATCAAACGTCGATGTAAATGATTATGTTAAAAAAGGAAGTGTTCTTATAAGTGGGGAAATCAAATATAACGAAGAAACGAAGGCTTATACTTGTGCCCAGGCAGATATTTACGGAATAACTTGGTATAAAGTGAATATTAAGATGCCTTATGACTACATCGATAAAGTATATACAGGCGTTAAAAAAACAAATTATTCATTGGAATATGGTACTACGGAAAAGATTATTTTTAAAAACCACTTCCTTAAGTTTGATACTAAAAAGAGAGAAATATTAAATTTTTGGAATATAAAAATAAATAAGCGAATAGAAAGTGAATATAAGTTAGTAAATAAACGATATAATGATAGCGATATAGAGAAAGAGGCTTTAATAGAGGCAAGAAAGAAAATTAGGGAACTAACTGGTGTAAATGCAAGTATTCAAGATGAAAAAGTTTTGCAAACTGACAAGTATGATAGTATAATTGTTATGGATATTTTTTATTCTATAAAGGAGCCTATTGGAAAACAGGTAGAACGAGAAATACCACTTGAAAGGACGCAAAATGATGGAACTTCCTAAGGAATTTTTTACTATTATAGATGGAATTTGGCCAATGTTAGTAATATTCATAATTATCGTGACAACGATAAGAATTATGTATATTACTGAAAAGGGAGAAAAATTTGTCCTATATAAGGAATTTTTTACATTATTATTTCAGATATACATACTACTTTTATTTGGATTAGTAACTAATACAGATGTCCAAAGTGTAGGCAACAATTTTATGCCTTTTAGAGAAATATTGAGGTATACATGGGGTAGTAAACACTTTATGTGGAATGTAGTTGGAAATATAATAATATTCATCCCATTTGGATTTATAGTTAGTTTGGTAATAGATTCCAAAAGGGTTGGTAAGCCATTAATTGCAACTCTAATATCAAGTTTGACGATAGAATTAGTTCAGCTTTTTATTGGAAGAAGTTTCGACATCGATGATATAATATTAAACTGTACTGGTGGCATTATTGGATATTTTTTATACATTGGACTATCTGCGATAAAGCATCATCTACCTTCCTTTTTACAGAGAGATATCGTATATAACATATTGACTGGATTGATAATTATCCTTATAATATTTGCGATATTTAATTTATGGGAGTTGATACCACTATGAAAATGTATACTATAGTAGATAGTTACGGTTA
>CAMOYI010000014.1 GCA_946629885.1 uncultured Mycoplasmatota bacterium
ATGAATAACTTATCTCAATTATTTCGTAATCATTGTAATTTTTGTTTTTCATTGATGAAATAATTAATATAGTAGCAATAATTATGATAGCAAAAGCAACAAAAATGATTGATAATATCTTCTTTTTCATATACTACATATTCTCCTAAATATATTATACCACAGATTATATCAAAACAAAATCCCAGCTATAAAAGTTAGAATGGACTTCTAAATGGCACGTTCTTTATGAACGTTTCCGAAAAAATATGTATAAAACTTGATTACATGATTAATATATCATATTCAAGGAAAATAGTAAATCTGTGATATAATATTATTGGTGATATGTATGATTAAGTCAAAGGGATGGAATTGGAAAATAGTAAAAGATGATCCATCTATTATTTGGAAAAATCCAAGTATAGAATCTTACTATTTATTAAATAGGTGGGCTTCTTTTGAAATGAAAGAATTTTTAGATTTAGGATGTGGTTTAGGAAGGCATAGTGTGCTATTTGCAAAAAACGGATTTAATGTATCATGTTTTGATATAAGTGAAGAAGCTATTAATAGAACAAAACAATGGTGTGAAGAAGAAAATCTTAAATGCAATTATAAAGTTGGAGATATGCTATTATTACCTTATAAAGATAATTCATTTGATTGTATTTTGTGTAGAAACGTTATATCTCATACAGACACAGAGGGTATAAAAAAGATAATAAAAGAATTAAAAAGAGTTTTAAGAAAAGATGGAGAATGTTATTTAACACTAGGTTCTAAAGATACATGGGGATTCAAACAAGAAAGCTGGCCATTACAAGATCCTAATACAAGACTTAGAATGGAAGAAGGCCCTGAATATAAAACACCACATTTTTATGCAGATTATGACTTATGTAAAGAATTATTCAAAGACTTTGAAATTATAAATATATATCAAGTAATAGATTATTATGAATCAGATGGTAAAACTTTTGATTCCTACCACTATCATTTATTAATAAAAAAGATTTAGGATTCTCCTAAATCTTTTAATATTCTAAATGGCAGGGGCGGAGAGAATCGAACTCCCATCAAAAGTTTTGGAGACTCCTATGCTACCATTATACCACGCCCCTAAGCGCAATATAATTATATTATATGTTTTATTAAAATACAAGTTTTTTCATATAATACTCTAGGTGATTAATTTGTTAGTAAAATATACAAGTAAAGAATTAGACCTCATGGCAAGGCTCATGAGAGCAGAAGCACTTGGAGAGGGAAACTTAGGAATGCTAATGGTGGGTAATGTAATAGTAAATAGAGATATTGCAGATTGTTATACATTTAAGAATATCCGAAGTATATATGATGTTATATATCAAAATCCAGGTGGGTTTTCTGGCGTTAAAAGTTCTCTATTTAATAGTTCTTCTACAACTTTAGAAAAAAGTCTTGCGGAACGGTGCTTAAAAGGTGAATACTACTATCCTGCAACACATGCATTGTGGTTTTATGCACCAAGTAAAAATCAATCTTGTTCTGCTACATTTTATGGACAAGGTTTAGCTGGAAGATTTAAAAATCATTGTTTTTATCAACCGGCCTCTGGAGTTTGCCCACAGTTATGGTAAATAAAAAAACTTGCTAATGCAAGTTTTATTCTTCTTCACTTACGTTTTTCTTACTCTTAACAACTTCTTTTTTTAATTCTGGAAGTTTTCTGTTGATTTCAGTTGTATTATTCACAATTGTAATGATCATCAATAATAGTTCATAACTAATTCTTGCGATAACATTGCCAAGAATTAAGTATAAGAAGAATGATGCAATACTAACACTTATAAAGCTAAATGAGCTTAGTGTAATAAATATTGCAGATATGATATACATAACCTTTAGTATACCGGCAATAAACAGTTTTTTAAAGTTTAAAAAACCGTGAAGCCATGCAACAAATCCAGTATATTTGTCGCTTTCCTTATTTGCAACAAACATAAAATATGCAAATAAACCTCCAAATATTGCTATTACTGCAGAAATTACAATCCAAGTACTATCTACACTCGATGTATTGACAAACGTAGTTGGATAAAAATCACTATACATTTTAATACTCCTTTCCTATCTATATTACTAGTATATCATGAACTTTCGAAAAATAATACTCTTAATATTTACGTATTACATAATGTTTACTCATAATTAAGGTATTAACAATTTTTGACCAATGGAAAGCTTATTGGTGTTTAAGTTATTTAATTCTATTATTTTGTTAACACTAGTAGAGTACTTATTTGCAATTGAGTATAAGGTATCTCCTGACTTTACTATGTATATAGTTTCATTAGATGGAATTGTTAATACTTGACCAATAGAAAGGATATTACTTGATAAATTGTTATATTTTTTTAACTCGTCGACAGTGATATTAAAATCCCTCGCAATTTTATACAGACTATCTCCTTTTTTTACTGTATAGATGTTATCCGTAGTTTCATTAGTAGGAATTAATAATTTCTGGCCAACTGAAAGGACATTAGAGTTAAGTTTATTAGCATTCTTTAAATCTGATACAGAAATTCCGTATGTGTTTGCAATCGAATATAGAGTGTCACCCTTTTTAACTAAGTATTCACTAGTATTAGTTGAAATAGAATTATCGGCATTTACAGGTTTATCGAGTTTTAAAGTTTGTCCAATCGATAGATTGTTGGAAACTAGATTATTAATTTTCTTTAGTTCATCAACCGAAATTCCAGCGTTTTTAGCAATGGACCAAAGTGTATCTCCACTTTTTACTACATAATAATTATCAGTAAGTAATGGTGTGTATTTAAGTCCTTTATAATTCATAACAGCTCTTATAACTGCTTCTGCATATTTCTTATAGTTATTCTTTAAATCTTCTGAATCCTTTTTGTTATCTAGAAATCCATATTCAACTATAATTGCTTCCGTATTCGGCGTTTCTCTAAGCATATAATAATAATCTTTAGATGGATTTCCTGGTAATCTCCTCTGGTAGTATTTCCTCGACTCCTGTCCCTCTATAGCAAGACTATTTAAAATAGCTTCTGATAGTGTCGATTTATTCCGAAGAGCATAAATCACTTCAGCACCATCTGCTCCACCTGCATTTATGTGATTTGAAATAATTATCACATCCTTACCACTACCAAACTTACTTAGTGCCCTTTGTGGCCTATTAGAACTAGTTAGTTCTTCATCCATGGTTCTTGTCATTGCGACAGGTACTCCCAAATCTTTAAATCTATTATACATATACTCACTTATTGCAAGAGTTAAATTTTTTTCAACAATTCCATTTCCTACCGCACCGGAATCGTTGCCTCCATGCCCAGCGTCAATTACGACGCCTGTTAATCCTCTATCATACATATTGTTCACCTAATTTAATTTATGTTAGATATCAATTTTTGTGTAAAAAAAACAAGAGCTTTTTTTATTACTCTTGATTTTCTTTTTTAAATTTCTCATATTCTACATATAGATTAATATCATCTAGTTTAATTCCCGAACTTTGGATATTATCATAAGCAAGCATTATATCTATATCTTTTAGGGTAGCCTCTAAATTCAATAAATTGTCCATCGTCAAAGAAATATTATTTAAATTATATTTATCGACGATAAGTTGTTTAATTTGTTTTTCATCTAATAGTGCTAAATTATTTAATAGAACATGCTTATTATCCAATATATATGCTCTAAGTTCATCAAATTCAGTGTTTATTGTATGTATATTCTTATTTTCATCTATTTCTAAAGACTTTGTTACAAAGAAAAGATAATTTGAAGTAATTAGCCTTAGTACTTCTAATATTGTTGAGTCGCTATTTAGCTTTTGGAAAATTAAATCGTCAAAAGATGCTGAATCTAACTCGTCATATCCACTTATAATGTTTTTAATAATACCATTATATTCGAGAATCCTTTTTTCAATCGGCTTAGCTCTACCAAAGAGAGGTTTTTTATTTTTTTTATTATTAAATTTTCTTAATATAGCTTCTTCCTTAGATATCTTTTTTAAAGCGTCGCTTTTGTTATTCTTGATGCTTTCTCTCTTTTCCAATTTTTCTCTAAGTGGTGCGAACAAATGTTTGTATTTTACTATAATATCATATTCATTTAAAACACTATTGAGTTCCACAATATCATCGTGATTATATCCACCATTTTCGAAATATTTTCCTCTAATTTTATCGACATCTTTAAAGTCATTTATACTATATGTTCCGTTAATAATATTATTAAAATTAATATATTGGTCGCTGTTGATCAATTTTCTGATTCTTGAATTTATATCTATCCTAAGTTCATATATCTCATTATCGTTATGTTTTATCAAGAACTCTTGATGTCTAGATGAATAAAACTTATTTATTTGTTTTTCATATCGGTAGTAAATACTTTTGAAGTTAGCTTCCAATATCTTAATAAAATCAGTATTTTTCCAATAATAATTTTCGAATAAATCTTTTAATTCATCACTAGAGGAGCCTGATATAATTTTATCCATATAGTCTTGAGCATATTCATTAAAGTCAAAATCTTCTCTAGATAAAGTTATATTGACTTTTTTGAACGATTCCAACAATCTATTTAGACATTCGTTAACACTTTTTAAATCTTCTTTATAATATCTGTGAAGCTGGTACAAATAATAATCTAAATGCATTTTTTCATATGACGTATTGTATTCATTCCATTCATTGACAATATTACACGTTTCTTTTTCTTTCTTTAAAGATTCAATATCTGGATTTATTTTTAGATTACTAAATATTTTAAGTCTCTTTTCTATTTCAGCTTTAACTGAGCTTATTCTACTTTTGTCTTTTACTTTTTCCTCGTCGATGAGGCTTTGTTTACGATTCTTATTTTCCTTTGTCTTAGTGGGAAGTATTTCTATAACATCTTTTAACCCATCGTATTCTTTTTCTAATTCTTCGACCATTATGCTTCATCTTCCTTTAATTTTTTTTCTTCACTTTCTAGAAAATCCATATGCTCTTTAATTAATCTTAAAAGTTGTAGAAGTTCTTTATTTGTAAGACTTTCTAAATTATTCATATCATCACCTCACCACAATGTATTTATATATTTCGCCGACCATTGTCTCACCATCGTAAAGTTTAAATTCTAGTCTATATGTACCCGTTAATAAGTCAGTTGGAGTACTAAAAGACATAGAGTTCGTTGCATTTGGATTATCAAATAAGATATATTCATTCTGATTTGAACTTGCATTTAATTCTTCTATAATATAATCCTGTAGATCTACAGATTCAAATTCTTGAGTATATGTTGTATCATATTTTCTTCTAGACATTGAAAGTCTAATATTTGGGTTATCTAATAAAGATGAATACTCAACACTAAAATTGATATTGTTAGTTTCACCATTCTTTAAAATAACTGATTCTGGATTAATTATAGGTTTTAATCCATAAGAACTACTTATAAAATTGAACTCCAAATTATATACGACTGGTGTTACTTTTTCAAAGTATACTCCATCCACAGAAGGAAATACTTCTATGACCATTGTGTAATTTCCAGTTGCTAGTAGCGAATTTTGTGCATTAAACATCAGCCACTTTTGGACATTACCAACTGCCTCAGATAGCGTTAAACGATAATAACCATTTATATCTGCTTGAACAGTTTTTGTACCATTAGTAATAGTTGTTCCAACTAAGTCTGTACCAGAGACAGTATGACCGTTCTTGTCGACAAGATGCATCTGCATACCGAGTTTTTTATCGTTATTTTGTGTATCTATTACCACTAAACCATTTTGAGTAGTACTTTGATATCCAATAGATAGATTTAATACATCACTATATCCAACATAAAGTGGATCATCATCTAATGATGCATCGACAGTTATCACTGCATCTTTATCAGCGTATAAATTATATGTAAGTTGATCTCGTTGCATACCTAAAACAGTAATTATCGATTCATCATTTACATCTCTCATCTCTAAGAGCAACGAATTTCCAAGTTTATCACTTGTTATATTTGAATCTTCAAAATCCACTATAAAGATAAATTCCTCATTACTATCAGTTCCATCATAGTATATAGAATTTCTACCTTGATCATCATAATATAGCGAACTGCCCTTAGTTCCCATAGTAACAAATGTAGAAAGATCATAAGAACATTCATTTTCCATACTAAATTCTTGAAGTGTTCTATTATAATCAGTTTCATCAATTACATGATAATAGTATAGGTTGTTACCGTCTAATAATTCAATCATGGTTATCTTTGTACCTACTGGTAGTACAAAAGAAGAAGTCAACGCTCTATGGTACCCAGGTTTATAAAGATTGACGTTACTACCATATAGACCATAATAAGCACTCAACTTGCTTTTTGATGTTATATTAGTCGTCGTAGATGCAAAAAGTTCATACTTATCGCCAGGTGTCATTGTTCCCTCGTATTCATTTGTTTGGAATAATGCTGTCGACATATTGACATTAATTACTAGTCTTTTAATTTCATTTTTCAAAGCATCTATCTTTGTTACTGCTATCATAGATATTCTAACTGTTCCCAAATCTTCTTCTATTGTAATGTTTTTTGAGTGGTGTAAATAGAAAAGGAATGTAGGGACGGCATTAGTACTGTCTTTTTCGTAACTATCTCTTCCATATCTACTATTAGTTTGAATTGATTGAAATCCAGTACTACCTGGTGTAAGCCAACCACTATTAGATGATTCCATAGATAAACCGAAATTACTATTCGCTTGAGTTTCACTTGAGGCAACCTTTGGTATTGATGCTTTATTAACGAGATTTATACCTTGAGCCAAATCGGTAAAATCAAAACTTGTTATTGAAAATGTAGTATTTGGCTTTGCAAAATCCAAGAATGATGTTTCAACTGAACCGAGCGTAGAATATTTAGATGCAACTAAATTTACATTGTATTCGATTATGTTTTCACCTATAAACCACATATAAAATCTCGATGATTCAGGAGTCGGTCTAATATACTTAACTTCATTAATCATAGTATCTTCATTCATGAAGTTACTATAGAAACCATTGATTTTTATATTATGGTTAGTTTCGTGCAATCCTAGAACGTAACTACCTTTTGAGAATGTTTCGTTCCAATCTAAAGTATCTCCTGGTGAATGATTGTTATTGTAGATACCCGTATTTACTGTGCCATCATTTGCATAATTGTAAATTCCAAAGAAACTCATTCCAATTACTTCACCGTAGTCAGTTACCTGTTGGTCTTTAGATATGTTGAGATTTCTTCCCTCATACATATATACTCTATTATTTACTGTCCTAGTAATTGTATTATTATCTTCGTCTATAGTTGCAGCAGCTGGAGTACCATCGCTAGTTAAACTTCTAAACTTCTTTAGAAGATTAGCTCCGGTTTCAAAGTATATTTCCGTATTGTTTTTAATTGTAAAGTCATCTACTCTACTTACTGCAAACAGCTCTTTATCGTAATCATTGGCTCTGTCAATTGCTCCTTTAAGTAGAATACTTGAGTTATCTATCGTTACATATGTTACTCTCTGAATAGAAATGTTTCTTTTAGGTGTACCTATGGTACCATAGTTACTGATATTTAAGTAACTATCACCACTAGCACTCGAGGCATTACCACCGCCATAGAAAGAACCGTCAATTAGAAAATTGTTATATCCGCTAGCATCTATATCAATGTGTGTACCCTCTGTAACACTGATAAAGAACCAGTCATATATCTCTGATCCGCTTGCATTAGCTTCTCCACCGCCAAACACGTGTCCAAACACGTGGATGTCAGATTTTGTTAGTGATGAATCGTTCGAAATTGCATTAGAACCAATATTAACAATGGTATTACCATATACGACTGAAGTATTAGCGCCACCATAGATATTACCATAAAAAGTACCTCCTGCAATATTAACTGTACTTATTGAATTGTTATTGGCTTCCAATCCGGTGTACGCTTGATTACCTCCACCAAATACGCAACCACTCGTAGGGGCTTTACCATCTACTGAACCGATAGTAGTCTCGCCATCAATTGAAATATTTGCATTTCCTTCAAGCGTTGCGGTTAAGCCATTACCACCGGCATACGCACTACCACCTATTGTTGCATCTGATATTGTAACAAATGATGAACCCTTTACAACGCCCTGGTTACCTCCGCCATAAACGTTTAATCTAATATTGCCGCCGTTGACATCAACATACGTATTACCAGTAACTTTAGCAAGGTTACCTCCTCCATAGATATTATTGATAGAGCCATCTTCTACAGTCACATTAGCTGTGGTAACATCGCCAGTATTGTTTGACCCACCATAAATGTCGGTAATAGTTCCATCATTAAACAAAATATTCGTAGTAGTAACACCAGCATTATTACCTCCGCCAAATACCGTACTTGACTCTCCACCATTGATGGTAATATTTGAAGTACCGCCATTCGCTCTATTTCCGCCACCATAGATGGTATTGTTTTGTCCACCGTTAAAAATTATATTTGATGTAACAGTATTTCCACCAGCATTATTACCACCGTAAATCGTTTGAGCGACACCACTATTTACGGTTATATTGCTTTCAAGAACTGTTCCGCTCGAGTTAGATCCTCCAAACATATTTTGAACCGATATTTCGCCTTGTTGTACTATATTACTGGTGGTTACATTGGCACTATTTCCACTACCATATACATTCGGTATAACTCCGTTTGCTTTATTTAGCGTAACATTAGTTGTCGTAGTATCTACTTGATTTCCACCACCATATACACTGCCATTAATGTTTGCAGTACCATTTATCACTACATTAGTTGTAGCGCATGATCCACCTTCGTTATTGCCACCATAGACATTCTGAACAGTACCACTTGATATGTTAACTAGGGTGGTAGATACATCACCTAATGAATTAGAACCTCCATATATATTTGTAACTGTCGATCCCTTTTGATATATATGAGTGTTAGTAACACTTGACTTATTACCACCACCATAGACATTTTCTATTGTACCAGCATTTAAATGTATTTCATTTTGTTTATCGTGTATGCCAGCTTGATCATTACCTCCAAACACATTTGAAATGTCGCCACCATTTATCGTTACTGTAATATTTCCGACAACTTTTGGTGTATATGTAGTTGAACCTTTACCACCACCAAATAGTGATCCGACAATCGTTCCATCGTTAACAGTTACTGTCGTGTTATAAGAAGAACTAGTCGTATTTTCGTTAAGAGTATTTACAGAACCAAATGCTGATCCACCGTAAACATTACCTTCTACTCGGCCATCATTTATTAAAACTGATACTCCATCTCTTACATATGTACCAGGATTATTTGAGTTTTGATAGCCACCTTCGCCACCGCCGTAAATGCTATTTACTATTTTACCACCGTTCATCGTGACGTTTGTTGATCCATATATTGTTCCCTTTGTTCTCGATCCACCGTATACTGAATTGTTGATCGTTCCTCCGGTAACATCTATATTTATAGTTGATGAAACATTATTTTTACCGCTGCCATTGTTATTTCCACCACCGTAAACGCTTCCTTCAATTGTACCATCTAATATTTTAATTTTTGTATTAGTCGATCCACTCGATAGTATATAACCTGTGGCTCCGTAGTTGCCGCCACCATAAACATTACCTTTAATAGTTCCACCATTAATTAAAATATTTGAGTTATTTACAGAACCTACTTGGTCATATCCACTTCTACCATTTCCAGCGCCAAATACACCACCTGGTGCTACGCCGTACATTCCAGTTTCATCGCCACCACCGATATTTGCAGTGCCACCTATATAAACAAATGTGCTTCCAAATACTTCACCAGTCTGATTAGAGGCTCCAGTACTTTCACTACCATTTGATCCTCCAAAGACACCGTATTTTACGTTACCACCTGTTACCGCTACAATTCTATTACCATACGTTGTAGATAATCCTGCTCCACCTACAATCATATCAATAGTTCCACCTTTTACATAGATGTACGTATCATTAGTATTATTTCTAGTACTTGCTGTAAATGGTCCTCCAATCAGATTGAAGATTACACCACCTTCTATAATTGCACTTCTAGCAGCATAGTGGTTAGTTCCTGAAGTACCACGACCACCAGAGTATATACCAAAGTCATAATCTAGCTTGCCATAGCCAAACTCACCACTTTTAACTATTTGAGTAATAGCTATAGAATTGCTATCTTTGCCATATAAGGCTCCTCCCCAGTTACCTGAAGCACAAAACCTTACTCTAAGCGTATTGTTGGCAGATTTTACTCTGTCTATGTCACTACCCCAAATGGCCTTACCATCTACATATAGGCTTGTTCTAGAGGAAACAGCAGAACCAGTTGCACCTAGTTTATCATAGTGTCCACTTTCTACTATAAATTTATATTTTTTTGGTGTCTCAGAAGAACCTATTTGACTTACATTACCAGCGTATGCTCCATTAGCACTATAGTACTCTGTAGTTCCAGAGTAACTAGTAACAGTTCTTCCAGTTATACCTCGTCCTATTTTTACATTATAATAGTTTCCATAAATATTATTAGAGGCAAGAGATGTATCTGGATTTGTGGACGGATTATTTTCATTACCAGCGAAATACGAAGTACTATACATTGTAACGTATTCGATTCTCAAATCCGCATTTGCATAAATATAGGCATTATTGATGCCTATTCTTGCATCGTCCATATAGTTATTACCATTATTTAAAGAAGTAATTGTCATAGGTACGGTATTTCTAATATAAGTACTTGATTCTCTACTGACATTAGCTCTTAAAACTAATACATTTGTATCTCTAGTGGTTAAATAATAGTATGTTTCATTTGGGTCCATTTCATTTAAGCTGCCATTTTCGTAGTATTGTTCGAGTTGATATACAGTACAACCGTTTCTTTGATTACAATTACCACTTTGAAGTTCCCCGGTATTAGAGTACATCCCATCGACGCTATAACCATTTCTTATTGTTGTCCTAGTAAAATAACCTCCTACACCATTTGGCAATAGATTAACTATTTCTTCTGTATATGGTAGAAGAGATGCACCAGTATTTTCATTTAAAATATAGTATGTAGCTGTTGGATCATATTCACTATCAGCTCTTACATAATAATCACATCCACCATAAGTTGTACAGTAATCATAGTATCCGCCATTATGAGGCTCTAGATAAGCCGAATATGATCCAGCTGGAAAGTCCTCATACCTTGAAATTCTGTATTTTAAAAAATATTGACTAAAATCTGTTATTCCTTCGTAAACTTTTCTGGTTTCAGTGGCCTCGATTTGCTGCATACCGGTTTTAAAGTTATTCGCTAAACTAGATAGTGTACTAGAACTGGTCAATTCATATACTACTCCAGTGTTCCAAATTGCATACATTGTAATACTAATTGGCTCTTCAACACTAGATACTGGAATTTTCACATATCTAGTATAATCAGTCATATCTATAGAGATTTCAGAACCTTCATAATCTGTAATCCATCCCATAAACACTTTAGATGTAGGTCTATTAGCGTAAGGGTTATCAATTAAGTCAATTGTAATATAACCATTTTCAACGGGATAATACTTATAATATATGATATTTGAATATAGTTCAGTATCACTTACATAGCCGGTAAAATTGCCTGCAATATCAGTTCCAGAATATTTAATATATACTTTAGCTAAATTTTGATCAGTGTATTTATTTAGCCTGTTAAAGTCAGGAATATTTCCACTATCAGTAAAATACGTGTAGTCCATCGCTGTATAATAGTTCAAATCTGTAACTAAGTCATTTATATATACAGTATCACCGTCTATACCAGTGTTGTGTGCTTCGATAGTTGCACTTTTCAAAGGAACTTTAGAAATATTTTTCTTTACAATGGTATTATTTTTAATGACTACGTTGTCATTAACTATTAATAAAGAGTAATTATCAACATTGATATTTTCAAGTAAAGGAGTTTTATCATCTACTAATTCATAATAATTTATGTCTTCTGTACTATCGCCAATAATAGGTTTTAAATTAGCATTTACATATACATTATCAATCGATGTACCACTCTTATCAATTACAATATCGGTTGAAAGATTGCTGTTTTCATTGACTAAAATATTAAAAATGACATTGTCTATAGATGAATCATTATCAACACGTGATAATAAAGCCACTTCTGATTGAGTTCCACTCGTATTGACAGCACCATTTATTGTCAATAATGAGAAATTTGAGTTATTAGATGTAGCCGTGAGTAAACCAGTATTATTCGATATGTCAAATTTCATATCTGCAAAACTAATATTTTTAATGGTAGCGTTGTCAACTGAAGCGAAGATAGAATTAGTTACATGAGCATTGCTAATAGTATGACCCAATCCATCAATCGCACCTGAGAAAGGGATCTTATTATTAATAGAAATGTTATGGTTACCATAATCAAAACTTTCAGTAATTAAATAATTTTTATTAAAATATACAGACGAATCATCGCTTTCAAGAATATTCTTAAAATATGCAAATTCTCCGGCATTTGAAATTAAATATGGATTTTCGAGAGAACCAGTACCACTCTTAAAAGATGTCGCAGCAACTCCGTCCCAGGCTGTGGTAGTAGTATCTACGCTAAAAGTCGAAACTATTTTCCACGATAAAAGAGAAATAACAACAGTTACTATCAAAATAGGTATAAATTTATGCTTTTTTAGTATCGACTGCAATTTCACTTCTAAGCCTACTTTCCTATTGTTTATTTTATCATAATTAGTAGAAAAAGGGAATAATTTAGCAAAAAAAAAGAAGATAAAATCTTCTTAATTATTAAGCCTCATTTGCTTCTCTAATACTTAACTCTAGATTGAATGTAATATCTGTACCAGAAGCATTGTTTTCACAGTCAATATCTTGACCTTCAATCCACATGTATACACGCATCTTAGTAACACCTGCATTAAGTGTGAATATGTTATAGTCAGTATTAGCTGCCAATGTGCCAGGAGTTGATAGTAACAATCCAGAAGTAGAATATACTCCACCAGAATTTGAAACAGTTCCAGCAGATACTACTTCAGAGAAAGTAGTGCTATCATATTGAGTAACTGTACCCTTAACTGCACCGATTAAATCCTGTGCTTTATTTGTAGGTATTGCAGCTTTAATACCATAATATGTAACTGGATTACCACCACTTGCAGTTAATGCGTTAGAACCAGTGAAACCATATTCAGTACCAACACTGTTGACAACAGCAGTTGAGTGTAAATCGTTATTAGGTTCCCAAATTTTAATTGATGGGAAATTCGTGTAATATGCTTGAGTTATTTCTTGAACAGTTGCAGTTGATGCAGCTTCACCAATAGGAACGAATGCTACACGAGCTGCATTTTTAAGACCTCTATCAGAAGATCCCTCAGCCATAACTACATTTGAACCACTATCAGAGGTATTGATGTATACCTTTTTCTTTGCACTAACCTTGAAGAATAGATCAAATGCGACAAATTTTGTTCTGTCTGTTGATTCATCTACTGAATTAGTAGCAAGTGTATATGCACCACTTGTTGCATCAGTACCGATAACACTACTAAACATATTTAAAACTCTTGTCTTACTTGAACTGTTTTCTGTTGTTGCACCAGAAGTAGATACTGCATCTAATGTTTCTGGGATAAAGTTGTTTGCGCCAGAATAAGCTCCAGTTTTAATATCAGATTGAGTAACTACTGATTTCCAAGTACTACCATTTGTTGAAATCTGCAAACCGTCGCTTGTCTCAACGTGTACATTGATGCTTTCGATATTTACAACTCTATTTGCAGTAAACCATGCATAAGTCGATGCACCAAACATTACGATTGTTAAAAACAATAGTAATATTAATGATCTAAATTTTTTGTTCTTTTTTTCACTTTTTTTAGCTTTAGCCATATAATACCAACTCCTATATCTATTTTTGTTCTATGTGCTCTTCAGTGATTGTCATATGCATTTTTATTTCTCCACCAAGAAGTGCGTCGGTACAATCCGGATCATCTCCTTCAATCCAAACGACGATAGTAAATCTATCTAAATCATCCGGTTTAAAATCCGATACTTTCTCCAAAATAATTGTGCCTTGATTATCTTCGATGTCTTCAAATGGCACAGTATCCTTTTCTGGTTCGCCATTTAAATGATTTTTCTTAGCGTATGTAGTAGCTTCACCATTTCTATAAATTCGTATCCTTATTGCCTTGTCGACATTTTTTATTATGTCATCGACAATCACTTCATAGTGATAGTTAAGCACTTCATTTCCTTGGTTTTCAATAAAAAATGTGTATGCTATATAGTTTTCTCCGTTATGCGAACCTTCGCCTTCCTCGTCGATGTTCTTTGGGAGCCACTTGTACGATATGTTGTCCATGAACTTTATCGGCGTCGCCTCAAGTTTTCTTTTACCGTGCGAGTTATTAAGACTATCAAATATTGCCATTCCGCTTTCTAAAGTTTTATTAGAATCTAATGTAACTGTGAACCTACCTTCATTATATATTATTTCGAGAATAATATATAAAACAATTAGAAACAAGAGTAAAATCAGGAGTGAGCGTCTTACGATTCTTACTACTTTTTTTCTCTTCTTAACCTTATTGGCGGTTACAACAACCTCCTTAGCCATAACATCACCACATCACATATTGATATCATCTACCATACGTCAATATCGTAAAATATTTTTGGTAAAAAGTCAATATAATTTTTTCGTTAATTATCGAATCACAATTAACTCTATTTTATGTAAATTTTGGTGTAAAATGTCAAAAAAAAACGATATTTTCGACAAAAATCATCTTAATTTTTGTAAAATTAAGTTAAGGAAAGGAGTAATGGTAAGTGAAAAAGCTATTTGAAAAAAAACAAATACGAGTTTTGATGGCCTGTATTTCTCTATTACTCCTAGTAAATCTCATTCAAGAAACATATGCTAAATATATTTCATCGGCTGATGCAAGTGGAAATTTTACTATTGCAAAATGGGTATTTAATATTAATAATCAAGATGTTTTGGCAAATAGCGATTTCTCTGAAGTCGTTGTCCCTGTTTTAGAAGATAATGACTATATAGTCGATGGAGTTATTGCACCGACAGCAAAGGCTTACTTTGAAATTACAATTGATTCCACTGACGTCGATGTCGCATACACAGAAAACATTACTGTCACTAAAGATGAAAATAATACAGTCTCAGATTTAATTATAACAGGCTATAAAAAAAATGATGGACCACTTATAACTGTAAGTGATCCAGAAACATTGACATTAAGTCAAGAATATGATTTAGGAGAGCAAGGAACTAATAAATATACATTTTATTTAGAATGGAATGATGACGAAAATGAAGAAACCATGGACAATGCCATGGATACTCTTCAAACTATTGATGGTGTTGCTGCCTTTAATGTAACTGTGAATTTTGTACAAAATGCTAGCTAGCATTTTGAGTAATAGTTATTTTAACTTTTATTGCAATCGTAGGATTACTAGGATTGCTTTTTTTGTAGTTACTCGCATTTATTCCCCATTCTGTATCTGCTTCATCATTGTCATTTTCATATGGCCATACTAAGTCAAAGTTAACCTTTTCAATACCTGTACCAGCCTGTAAGTTTGTATTAGATCTGCTTATTTCTAATGAAAACGGATAATTATTTAATAATTCACTTTCGAGTTGTGTACTAGTTTTATCATCACTTTGTACAGGTTGATTATAATAACCTTTTCCTTCTTGTGATATATATGTGTTGTCGAGTAATCTAACTTCTAGTATCTCATAAGTTAGTGATGCCGACATTTCACTTCTATTATATGCTTTAACCTCATAATGATAATCATCCATGCCTGGATATATACTATCGACATTTACATTGATTATGTTGGTAACTTCGTTTTCACCTGCTTCAAAGAGTACGTCCCATCCCTTTACGTGAACTGAAACTGATCCATCAATTTTAGTTGCATAAATAAACCATGCAAATGTATTTGCAGAAATTAAAACCACAAGTATGATAAGCCTAAATATCTTACTGTTTTTGTTTTTTTTCTTAGACATTAGTCATCGTCCTCTTCATCAGTATCATCTCTGTTGATTAATGGATTTAATATCTCATATGCAAGACTTACACCAACAGCCACAAACATGATATAGTACAAAACGACATTAGTCATCGCTCTACCAATTAAACTAAAGATGAGCGTATGATAGACTACTTTACCATAAACGCTGTCTTCAGTTATCTCTGGATCTTCAAATTCATTTGCAGTTCCTTTTGTTGTGAAAAAATATTTTTCTTTTTCTTTCCTGATGTTTATTATTCTGTGTGTTATTGTGAGCCCTTTTAGCTCATTTTTTTCACCTAAATACGTTATGTCATCACCTATTTTAAGGGAACTTGCGTTTTCCTTTTTAACAACAATTATATCTCCGGCATGGTATTTTGGTAACATACTTTCCGAAACAACTTGAAAAATATATACATTACCGAGCGCAATTTTGTTATTAGTAACCTTTTGTAAAATAGTAAGTGCTAAAATAAATACCAGGAAGCAGGTTACTATCCATCTTAAAATCTTCAAAGCTTTTTTCATTTTTTCACCTCTATAATCTAGTATTTTCTATCTTGTCTAAGAAAGCTTTGATACGATCTTGAAACGCATTTTGTATCTCACTCAGACTAGCTTCTTTTTTTGTCTTAATAACAGCTATTTTGTCGCCAATGCGTTCTTGTAAAGTTGTAAGTGGCATATCTAGATTCAACTCCACAATTCGCTGAATAAGATTATCAGTAATTTCTTGAATAACTTCCTTCTTTTTGTCTTCGTTTGTCTTTTCACTTAGAGTACTCATAGCTAAGTAGTCCATCAAGAATGTATTATTCATATACTCTTTTAAAATGCCGTTATCTTCGTAGTTCTTTTTCGACTTAACGTTTTTTGTATCATCTGCCACATGATTTTGTAAAAAGTCCCAAAGTCTCATAGCATATTGGAAATTGGTATTTTTTAAAATGACATTTGTCTTCTTTATTGGTGGAATTACTCTTGCAACATGTAGCTTTTTAAGAGTTTTATAGACTTCTGTGTTACAAAGCATTGTTATGTCATCATCTAGCCTTTTAATTCTATCTTCTACTGGCAATTCACCTGCAGGACCTTTTTTATCGATTAGACTCGATGTATAGTTTAGCTCAATAAAAACCTGTTCTTTCCCAATGCTGCTCTTCGCTGTATATTTTGCCTTTTTAACATCCTTTAAACTAGACTCGGTAATAATACTTTTCTTCTTTATTTCTACGAAGTTTCTCATATTGTTTATTAGAGTATATATTAATCTGTTTTCATATGTATCGTAGCTTTCATCTTTGTTTGTGTTTAAAATTTTTGATGGTTTAACATCTCCATTGTCTTCAATTTTTTGTATAAAATTAGTATGCTTTGCGAGGTGCTTGATGCTTTCGACAGTTGTACGTCTTGCAAGTTCAATTTTGACGATTTCTTCTTCATTAACAATAAATCTATTGGGATTTCTTAAAATATTATCTATATAGTGTATTGTGTCTTCCATTATATCTAGCCATTCAAAATCAACTTCCACCTTATTTATATCAGTAGATATAGCAAGACTAGAGCGAGTGTTATTGCTGAATTTATTGACATCATTTTCACTCGCTTCTCTTAGTAAATTAATAATTTTCAGATTGTTCATTGCATCACCTATGCCATCTTCTTAAGTCGCAACAAATACTCAATACATTCAGACATTTTATTCTCTCCAAAAGTATCATTTAAGAATTTGATAAATCCATCTATTTCATCTCTGATGTATGCAATATTTAATTGTTCAAATTTCCTCAAAATTTTACGCGCAATAAAGTAATCGATACCTCTTATTTCATCTCCTCCGCAGGCTACAAATACAGGTACAAACTTTTTCATATGCGCAACTATTCTGTTACCGAAGGCAATACGGAAGTGTTTGATTACATAATCATCCATTTCCTCTATTTTCTTTAAATTGTCTTCATGAATTTGGTTATTTGCAATTGCATCCTGGAAAAGTTTATCTACATATGAATAATTTATGTCTTGACTAGGTGTATCAATTGGTTCAAAAACAGTACCTTTGTCATTGATGTCGATCGGCATAGCACGGTCGTATACCTTATCAGTAACCATAAATGTCGAGTCATCGTTATTTATTGTACCTATGTACCACACATTTGCTGGTATCTGTAATTTACCTTCTTTTAAGTGAACTGGGTCATTCTTCCATGCGCTTGGAACAATTTCTACAATCCACTCGTTTTTATCAGGCATTTCCAAAATAGATAGCATCTCTGCAAAATAGTATTCCACACGAGAAATATTCATCTCATCTAATATTACTGTGTATATGTCGTCTGTGTAACTTGCAACATACAATTCCTTTAAAACTTCAGTTTCGTTAAATCTCTTAGTAAACTCATTAAAGTATCCAAACAATTCTGTTCTATCACGCCACGATGGTTGAACCGAGGCAATACATGAATCGTGTTTTAAAAATTTTCCCCAGGCATAAGCTAGCGATGTTTTACCTGTACCAGAAATACCTTGCAAAATTACAAGCTTTGTCGATGCTAAAGCTGAAATAAAGAGTCTTATCATATCAGTAGTATAATATAATCTTAACTGACTAGCAGCAAAGTTTCTAAATAGTTCAACTAGCTCAGGCAATTCAAAACTGTTTCCATAATTCTGAACCTTATAATCTTTAAATTTGTAGTCGACATCGGTCAATTTTGGGAATCTAATTTCAGTATTAGGATCAACTGAGTCATCTTCTTGTGTAACATCTTCAGTATCAGATTCATCAGGCTTTAGTCCAAGTTTAGAAACCTTCATCGCGAGAATTGTTTCCTTTTCTTTCATGAGTTTCGCAACTTCATTATTTAGGGTTCCAACCTCCTCAAGAAGAGACTCTTGTTCAACTAAAGACTTTCTAATTCTGATATACTTTCTGATTAAGAAATATATTCCAAGCACTATTAAAGTTAAGAACGCCAAAGTTATAAGTATGGCAAGACCGACTAACAACCATTCAGGAATCGAGAAATCGTTTTTATATTCTCCTACTACCCTTACGTACTCTGGAATATTAAATACAGATTTAAATCCCTTAACAAGACCATTAAATATATACTTTATTCCATTAAATATTTGAGATAAAAACTCGTATAAGAATCTCAAAAATGTATCCATGTTTACCTCCTATATACTTATTATCTTTGATCTGACATACTCTTTCTTTTTAATTAGTTTTTCAAACTCCTCTGTATTTTTATTGACGAGAATGTATGGGAATAGTATCAATTCCATAGTATTTCCATCAAATGATGAGTCGAGTTCCAAAGCAAATGAGAAACCCTTTTGCAAATATTTGTCGATGATATCCTTATGTTCGATATAGTCACTATATAATAATCTCATAAAAATATGCTTTTTGGCAAGAGTAGAATCCAAAATATTAATAAGTCTTTCTAATTTTTTATCTTTTTCAAAAAGCGTAGGTGGCAAGTCAACCACATATTTTTTGGAGAAATCTAAGCTAATTGCATTATTTAAAACAATTTGCGCTGCCAAAATATAACAGACAAATGCTTTGTCTTCCCTTACTATTCCGCTGTTATAAACTTTGTCTATTGCAAATTCACTATATAAATTTGATATTTTTACATTGTGTCCTAACTCTATAGAATATAATGTGCGATATATTCTCTTTTCAATTGCAACAAAGTCACGTGTATATAGCGCTTCGTCAAATAATGCTTTATCACACTTGAATCCGACATACCATGTCCTTAGTCTCTCCGCCAAATGCTCTCTATCTTCAATTTTAACTATGTCACTCGAGGCAATATACTCGATAAATTCCCCTTCGTGCTCAATCGGACATACATCATCAAAATATAAAATATATCCAAAAATCGCAATAATATTTTTTAAAATATTATGGTTGGCGTTCTCACCAAATGTTTCTAATACATCGAGTAGTTCTTTATTTAATCTATCTGTGAAATCTTTAACTTTAGGGTAATTAGTTTCATCATAATATCTAACCATAAAATATCTATCTAAAAACATAGAACACAACTCTTTTGAATACTTGTTTTTTAAAATTATTTTAAAAAGAGATAAATAATTTTTTTTTAAAAAGTCCATATATTCTGCAATTATATTTATCTTCAAGATAATTCCTCCTATCTTCCACCTAATTCAGTAACAGTTATTGGGGCATAACCACCCGCGTTGGTACTAAACACGTCTTCGGCATTTACTTTATAAAATTTTACATCTATTGCACTCATAGGATTTATATTTGTCGTAAAAGAATTAATATATGGTATACCATTAATTATATTTGTCGTGTAGTTATTTGTTTCAATAATATTGTCAGTAGAATCGATAATTAGGGCATTTGCGTCAAATGACACGCTTACCTCTGTTCCTTCGCATTTTGTCTTATCTTCTTGCGAGAGCTCTCTATATTCATCTATACTAATCCTATCCAGTGGCTGGTAGTCTCCAAATGCGGTTTTCACAATATAGTAATTTTTAGCATTAGTAATAGTAAGCTTAGCATATACAGGCCCGTAATCTGTTAATGTATACGAAATTCCGCTTTGAGCTACTTGGTAAAAAAAATCTGCGTATAAATTTTGTTCATAAGGGAATGTGCTTTTAGCAGCGATATCAATAAGAAGCGTATCATGTTCATTAAATTTTTCCAAAGGTTGAACATGAATTACGACAGTATCTGTATGATCTGGGTCGGATGCATATATCACACCACTTTTACTCTCGAGACTGCATTCCACATTGTCAGGACAATCGACAAATACTTCATATGGCACATCATAGTCCACATAGTATAAATTATTCTTCTTAGTACTTAAATCGAAGGTGATATCAAAGGCTCCTACACCCGACCAATTGTTCAAGGTATATATAGTTGTACCATTTGGCTTTAAGACATTGCTAGTGAATGAAAATTCTTTTGCATTAGTAAAGTATCCATGATAATCTTCGGCAATAAATTTAGCGAACGTTACTCCTACTAAAGAGATAATCATGATAATTAGTCCAATCAATAAATTTTTTTTCTTTATCATCTTGACACGTCCTGTTCTGCATTGATCTTAATGTCGATTAGTTCAATCATCCCAGCATAATATTCAGGAAAAATCTTATTGCTAATTGGATAATTAACAACTAAGTAGTAATAATCAGTTACATCATCGTCATATCCCATCATATTAACTTGATCAATGATTAGATGCTTAAAGAAAACACCGTCATCATTTGTAGTTATAATGTCTTGGTCGAGGATTTCATTAGATAACTGTTCGTCAGAATAAACTGAATATTCAAGCGGCAAATTAGTCGTAGTTATAATTTCAATATTATATTTTAAATCTACATCCGCATGGCGTTCACTATTAAAATTAGATACGCTGAAACAGTATACATATGGTTCTTTGTTCGGAACAATATTTTCGAGTTCGATTTGGCCTGTTTGTGTCCCAACATCAACTATAAAGAAGGCAACATTTGGACTGGATGTTGCGGTAACTCGACTTTCGTATCGCGCTTGTATAAAATTAAAGGAACTAATTAAAATAAGAGCTACAATAAAAACTACACTTATTATCAAGTAGTGTTTAAAATCTTTTAAATTTATATTATGTAAAAATTTCTTTAGCTCCTTCATTTTGATACACCTACTTAACCTTCGAGTCAATTCTCCTTCTTATTTCGTTTAGATCCAATCTGACAGTATAATTTATAAAGTTTTTTTCTTTCTCGGAAAGTCTTAGTGGCAATTCTTCACTGCCTTCTTCAATTTTATTTATTTCGCATTTTATATTGTTCAATTCTTTTTTATTGAGTTTTATACCTGGCTCTTCAATCAGTTTATTTATTTCTGATATATCTATTTTTCTTGTCAATTCTAGTAGTTGTTCAGGCTCTCTAAATATATCAGATTTATTTTCTTCCGACTTCACTTCAGTAATTATTATTGGATTTTCCAGTTCAGTTTCTTTTTTCTTTTCATCGATTTTTTGTTCATCTTTTTTATTGTAAGATAGAGCAAAATCGAAGAGTAACAATGTTACAAATAGTGCAATAATTATTTTTGGATCAGTCAATACCTTTTTCCACAAGCCTAAGTGAGGAAATATTTTTACCACAGGTCCAATTATTTGATCTATTTTAATTGGTTTATCTACAGTATTGTTGTTATCACCTTTTACTATAACGCTATCGCCATCGATATATACAACACGGTGAGTAATAACAGATTCTCCGTCAGTAAAAGCTATTATGTCGTCCTTTTCTATATTTTTGTTTCCAAACTTTACTGCAATTACATCGTTGATATCTAGGGTTGGTTTCATTGAACCACTTGCAACTTCAAAGAAAGTATACCCAAAGTAATTCGGATACAACTTATTTGAGAATGTGACACTGACTTTTCCATAAATTATGAGAACTAATATTGCTAATAGTATATAAGTAAGACCATTTATAGTTATTTTTACTATCTTTTTAATATAGTTCATATGTCACCTCCTCTATTCTTTTATTATTCCCCTAAATATTGTTCACAATGAACATCAAAATTAATATTATAATTTAATCCTATCAATTTATTATCATCTTCGTCATATTCATCAATACTTGTCCAAATTAAGCGATAATTAATATTTGTGATTTTAGATACATCGTCTTGGCCAAAAATAACTTTATAACTTTTAGTGCTATTTAGTAAATTTGGAATTGATGAATTCTCAATAAAAACATCTATATTTTCATGTTCCAATATTTCATCATTTTGCATATCAATGGTACACACTGTTGCAACATCTGTTCCTTCTGCTGATAAGTCTATTCTGAAGCTTCCTCCATTTCCCGGGGCAATATATCCTTCTCTTACGTGAATGTTATTATCATATATAAACATATCCAATGGTACGCTTTCACTATATGAAACAAGGTTGCTATTAATAAAGATTGACCATCTACCAATCGCTAATTCATTTACCGATTCTGCATTGGTTTCAAAAAGAGCGTACGTCTTAACTATGTATAAAGCCGTAATACAAAGAACGATAAAGCTTACTAAAAACAATCTTTTTTTCATACTAATCGACCGCGTTTTTATCAGCTTTTGACTTTTGGGCCGCGTCAAAAATCATCATGATCTCATATATAATGGCAAAAAGCGTAGGCAATATTACCATGAACATAAATCCCCATTTTGATGTAAATACATTTAAGATCATTCCTATTTTATGGTAAGATTTACTGCTTTCAATTTTACCTATTACATATTCGCCTGAAACTTTTTCTCCGTCAATTGTATACGTGGTTTCCTTACGATCAATTTCTTGCTTATCTTGAACGAAACCGTTATACACCATTACTTTTGTATTTTTTGCGCTGTTGTAATAAAATACTTTATCCCCAATATTAATTTTGTTATCACTATTACGCTTGACAACTAGTAAATCACCTTCCAGAATATCTGGTTCCAATTCATCACTGTCGATTATAAGAAGCGTTTTTCTGCCAAAAGTTGTTACTTTAAATTCATTGTATGATAACAAGCAAACAGTTGTAAAAAGTGCTATCACGAGCCAAACACTTATAACTACATTCAATAAAAACCTAGCTATTTTTTTCATATTATTACATTTACCTCCATTTTCCTACTATTTTCATTTTAGCATATTATTATTCTTATTTAAAGTTTTTTATTTAAAATAGAGAAAAATAAAAAGACGCAAAGCGCCTTTTTATGGAATAGGTATTCTTAATTCTATTCCAGTCATATCGTCATATTTATTTCGAATAGTCGAATTAGAATAGTATAGTACATCACCTAATCCGCCAGCTTGAAGAGTATATGACATTGACTGAGCTCTTGTTAGTGAACTTTGTGCATGTTGATAAGTCGTAAATACGTGGGCAGTAGAATAATTGTATTCACTTATTTGCATGTCTGCTACCAGTGTCATTAAGAAAGATGTGATATTTGTATCATCTTTTAAATTCATTGAAATTCCTGCACCATTACTTAGCCCTTTATAACCCGCAGAATTTGAGTTATAGTTGATGCTTGTTTGATTATTACCAACATAATATGCCTGCACACCTGCAACATTTGAGTATGATAAGTGCTTAGTTCTAAATGCAATCACATCATAAGACCTAGTTGCCGGTACTATTTTCCAAAGTAACTGTACAGAGAAATCATAAAAATTACTCATTTCGAATATACTTGCTGAAAGCGCCTTATAATTGGTTTCAAAGAAACCTCCATCATTACTTCTAGTACTTTCATCACAAATTGCTGTATTAACTGGTGCAGACTCAAACTCTTCCTTTGTTATTTCATGTTCACTTACAACATTGTTACCCTGGTATACAGTTTTAAAGTATTTTGTCTCAGAATTGACAAGCCTTGCATTCAAGTATTTTTGTACTTCTTCATACGTAAAATTGTCTATTTGAACCATATAAAATGTATTTAACAACTTATTTATTTCTTCTTCGGTTAAAATGACACCTTTTTTATTTACGTAACAGTTATTACAGTCAATGTCTTTTGCAATTACGTCAAAACTTGATCCAAACCAGATTGCTAAAGCAATAAGTACCATAAAAAATATAGCTTTTTTCATTTTTACTCCTTTCTGTTTAAATATTAACTTATAATGAAAATTAAAACACGCTACCTGGAGTAGCATGTCCTTATTAATTAAAACTACTAAATATATCAATTAATAAATTTATGAATTTTAATGTCTCTTTTTGTTCCGAAAATAATACGTCAATCTTCAATTCATGATTTATTACTTTTCCTGTAAAAATATGTACATTCAAAGCTTGTATATTTCGTATAGAAAATACTTTTGTATTCATGTCAAGTTTAAATAAAAAGTTGCCATCTGAAATTGTGAGAAAATTATTACTATATTCTATATTATAATTTTTTTCTCTTCTATTTAACAGCCTAATTCTATCTTCTTCAATCATATTGAATAAACCAAATAATTCTATCGAAGTTGATAAATTATTAAAATACTTGCCTTTATCACATGTTTTCAATTTATAAGGAAACTCAGGCCTATAATTGTCTTTAAACAATTTGTTTCTTTGCTGTTCGAATTGATTAATATCATTGCTCTTGTATCTAAGTTCAATATTTAATGGAACAATTTTTTCCTGCTCTATTTCGTCATTAGATACATATTTTACTCGAAGCATAAGTTCGTCTTTTAATGACTCCATATTAACATCTGTTAATTCCTTGTAATTTGAATTTCTAAAGTATGCTTGGTTATTCATGCTGTAGGTTGCGATAGTTTTTTTAGTATTCTCATCAATCTGTCTATACAATTCAACATTTACAGACGAGTCACCCTGTATTTCTTTATCATCTATCCAGACCGTACCGAAATTAATGTATATCTTACTTCTAGTCGAAATAATTATACCGTTCTTAACATATAGTCCATCGTCTTCATAAAACACATCATATATTTTTGTTGCATTATAATTTTCAAAAAAGAATATAAGAAGGCATACAATCAGCAAGATGATAATAATTCTTATAGTGTTTTTGATACGTTTATTTTTAAAAACCCTAATTACATAATCGAATGTATTATTAGCCTCATCACTATCACACTTAAATTCGCCTGAAAGGATTTCTTCGAGCGATACTCCAAATAGATTTGCAATACGCGGTATTAAATCAATTGATGGATAGCAAATACCATTCTCCCATTTACTTACAGCTTTTCTAGTGACATATATCATATCACCTAGTTCTTCCTGTGTTAGATTATGAGATATCCGAAGCATTTTAATAAATGCACCAGTTTTCTCTGGACCCGGATAATTTATAGAGGTATTATTATCGTTCATTATACGTTAAATCTGAAATAGCAAATATCTCCATCTTGCATTTCGTAATCCTTTCCCTCAAGACGCATTTTGCCATTTTCCTTAACTTTTAATTCAGATCCATATTTTACAAGATCATTATAACTCATAACCTCAGCTCGAATAAAGCCTCTTTCGAAATCGGTATGTATAATACCAGCACATTTAGGAGCTTTCATTCCCTGTTTAAATGTCCATGCTCTTACTTCATCAGTACCAGATGTAAAGAAAGTTCTAAGGCCAAGTAAGCTGTAAGTTTGATAAATTAACTTGTCCAGGCCACTGTTCGATATTCCAATTTCTTGTAAAAATTTCTTTTTATCATCGTCTGACAATTCTGAGAGTTCACTTTCGACTTGACAGCTCATTACGATAACTCCAGAGCCCTCATTTCCAGCGTATTCCTTAACTTTCTTAGTATATTCGTTGTCGCCAATTACTGCACTATCTAAATCGACATTCGCAACATAAATGACAGGCTTAAGGGTTATTAAATTAAACGATTTCAAAAAATCCAATTCATCATCAGTTAAACTGGTGTTTCTAAGAGAATATCCATTTTCTAGTAACTCTTTGACTTTTCTAAGAGTGTTTGCTTCGAGTACTTCTTGCTTATCTCTTGCCATATCCATTTTTTTGCCAAGTTTTAATATTCTATTATTAATTGTCTCAAGATCAGAAAGAATCAACTCAGTATTTATTATTTCGATATCTCGAATTGGATCTACTGCACCTTCGACGTGCGTTATCTCAGAATCATCAAAACATCTTATAACATTTACTATAGCATCTACATCCCTAATATGGGATAAGAACTTATTACCCAATCCTTCTCCATGAGATGCACCTTTTACTAATCCTGCTATATCAGTAAATTCAAAAGATGTTGGAACTAAGCTTTTCGGTTTGTATAAATCGTTTAGATAGTCTAATCTTTCATCTGGTACTACCACTACTCCAACATTTGGTTCTATTGTAGCAAATGGATAATTTGCTGCTAAAATATGCTTTTTAGTTATTGCATTAAACAATGTGCTTTTTCCAACATTAGGTAATCCTACTATTCCTGCTTTTAATGACATACTATCACCTTTTCCTGGCTTATTATACCATTTTAAAATAATAAAAACCACAAAAATGTGGTTACATAATAGAGAACGTACCAATACCGATTGGGAGTCCCAATATATAAGATACTATGAGTACTACTATCCATACAGCTGCTGTCATCAGTGAATATGGCATTATTTCTTTTAGTGCTCCAAACAAACTTATAGGTTTGTCTTCCCCGCTGTACATGTCCAAAAAAGCCAAGTATATTACAAAATAAGCCATTAGTGGAGTTATACCATATGTTACACAAGAGGCTCCTCTAAATACCAATTCCGCAAATTCGGCACTCATGCCGGAATTCATAAATACTGGTACTATTACTCCGCTTAAAATTGCCCACGAACTTACAGCGGAAGGAACAAGCAATGTTACTATAATAACTATAATAAATGTAGTAACAATAAGCGGTATTCCAGTAAAACTGATTGAAGAAATTAAATCTGCTGCCAAAGCAGTAAAAACACTACCTATGTTACTATCCTTAAAAATGGATATGAAAGTTGAAGCAAAAAATATCAATACCAAAGGTTTACCAATGCCATCTAGTGAATGCCCAAGATAGCTACATAGTTCTCTGTTATTTTTTATGGTTTTTGCGCCTAATCCATAAAATAATCCACATAGGAAGAAAAACATAGTTATAACGAATACAAATCCTTGGTTAAAAAATGAATTATACCCGAATAACTTATCAATATAGAGTTTTTGGCTGTAGTCTAGTAGATTACCAGACAATGGTAATCCAGGAATAATATTATATATAAATATTAATAAGTACAAAGACCCAACAGACATGCTGAATAAAAGGCCTCTCTTTTTATATTTATCTAAATATAATTCTTCTTCAGTTTCTTCATCATATTTGCCTAACTTAGGTATTGTTACTTTTTCGGCAATGCTTGTTATAATAAAACTCATAATTATAGTCATACATAGCATAACTAAAATATGTGCAAAATTACCTATCGTATAGCCGTTATCTAGTGATGTGGCAGCCAAGCGTGTATACTCCAATAGAGCTGAATCGATTGAATTCATAAAAATGTTGATTCCCGTACCACAGGTCAAGCCTGCAAAAGCTAGAATTATTCCGGCTTTTGGATTTCTTTTACTATATTTGAAGAATAATGCCATTATTGGAATTAATACAATAAAACTGATATCCCCCATAATACTAGCAAGAATTGTGATTAAACTCAAAACAAAAGTTACTCGTTTTTTGCTAGCTTTCTTTGTCAATAATGTAAAGAAAGACGATAAAAATCCGCTTTTATCCATTATTCCAATACCTATTAGTGTAATAAGCAACATGCTAAGAGGAGCAAAAGAAGCAAAATTTGATACTGTCGTCCTGAATATAAGCTTTAAGCCTGATAAATTAAGTAATGAATTTACTGATACTGGCGTACTATCATAGCCGCCCCTTATTGCATTGACAGTATTATAACTTGCAGATAGTCCAAGAAGACCACATATACCGCTTATAATAATTGTTATCAAAATAAGAATAAGAAACGACATAATTGGATGCAATAATATTTTACTGCGCAGTTTTTTCATTTTTATTGCCTTCTTTCTTTTTCATCTTTTTATATACTTCAAGTCTATCCATCATTATTTCGTGAGAACAACCGATACACTTGAGTTTTAAATCGACTCCAAGTCTAACAATTTCAAAACGAGATTCTCCGCAAGCATGAGGTTTCTTCATGACAATAATGTCACCAAGTTCTAATTTATTTACCATTGTGAACCTCTATCTGATTATATGGTATTTTAATGTCATGTTCGTCATATTTTTTCTTAATAAGCCGTAATGCGTCTCTTTTGTATTGCCATACATGTCCGGGACTACAATAATATCTAATACCATAATTAATACTAGAATCTGCAAGAGCAGTTATTCCGATATAGGAAGTTTTACTTTCATCTACAGCCTCCCAAGTTTTAATTTCATTTACAACTTCTTCGAGTACTTTTTCCACTTTTTCTAGTTTTTCTTCATATGCTGTAGGTATTTCAATTAAAGAAGAAGCAGTCTTTTGTGAAAGATTGATTATTTCGTCAATATTTCTATTTGCGATTGTATATACCTGTCCGTCGAAATCCATAATTTTAGTAGATCTCAACCCAAGCTGTATTACCGTACCGGTAAAGTTTTTATATTTAACATAATCGCCAACAATGTAATAGTTATCCATTATTATCGAGGTGCCACTTATAATGTCTTTTAATGTATCTTGTAATGCTAATGCTCCAACAGCACTTGCAACACCTAAACTAGCAATTAGTGATGTTACTTTAATTCCATACAAATCGAGAATAAATATTAGTCCCAGTATAATAAGGGCATATTTACCTATATTTTTAATAAGTTGGACCACAGTTCTCCTTTTTTTGCGTTCAAGTTCAGTTTTACTTTTTGCAATTAGTTTATCAACTAATATATTAAATATCTTATATAGTATGATTACTGCGATAATAACTAAAATAGATCCATATACTTGCTTCTTAGAAAGAAAGTCTAAGACTACTTTCATTTTTATTCACCATCCATATCTACATTAATGATTTCAAGAATTCTATTCAAATCCTCATCGCTGTCAAAAGGAATGGTGATCTTATTTGCTGATATTGTTACCCTAGCACCGATTTTTTCTCTTAAAACGTTTTCATATATTGCATATGTCCTGCTTGGCGCGGTAGTACGATTTATTTTATGTTTTTTAGGTACTTTTTCATCAGATACAATCTTTTCAAGTGAGCGAATGCTAATTCCTTCAGATACAATCTTATCAGCGAGGCGAACGGCGTATTCATCGTCACCTATCTTACTCAATATCTTCGCATGAGCCATGCTCAACTTTTTATCGATAACCAGAAGTTTAATTTCTTCTGGAAGTGAGACCAAACCAAGTACATTAGTAATATAACTTCTGCTCTTACTTACCCTTTTAGCAAGTTCATCTTGTGTTATATTAGATGATTCCATAATTTTACTATATGCTTCAGCTTCCTCGATTGGGTTTAAGTCCTCTCTTTGGATATTTTCCAAAAGGGCTACTTCCATCATCTCTTTATCTGTAAAATCTTTAACTATTGCGGGTATTTCAGTTAATCCTGCCAATTGCGATGCTCTAGTTCTTCTTTCACCAGCAACTAATTCATAACCTTTTATACTTTTTTTAACTATAATTGGTTGAAATAATCCATGCTCCTTAATCGAATCTGCTAATTCCTGTAATTTTTCCTCATTGAATCTTTTACGAGGCTGATACGGATTTGGTCTAATGTCAGATATCTTTATATTTTTTATGTCGCTTTCCTTAGCGTTGTCTACTATTTCTTTTTCTATATCAGAAAAATTTATATTTTGATTGTTAAATAGTTGTTCTAAGCCAGTTCCAAGTGCTCGTCTCTTAGTTTCCATCTCTTTCAATTACCTCCTTAGCTAAATTAAAATATGCTTCCGTAGCTCTGCAAAACGGATCATATTCGCAAATCGGTACTCCATGGCTTGGAGCCTCCACTAGCCTAATTAGACGTGGAATAATTGTATTAAACGTTGTATCACCAAAGTATTTTCTTACTTCTTCGACAACTTCAAGCCCCATATTTGTTCTCGAATCCAACATTGTCAATAAAACACCCTCGATTGTGAGATCTTGATTTAATTTATTCTGGATTCTTATAATAGTACTTAATAATTGCGATAATCCTTCAAGTGCATAGTACTCGCATTGTACTGCAATAATTACAGCATTGCTAGCAACTAGAGCATTCATGGTATTTAATCCAAGTGATGGAGGACAGTCAACAATGATGTAGTCAAATGATTCTTTTATAGTTTCTAACGCATTCTTTAATTGCTCATTTTTTTTAAATTCGCTGTCACTATACTCGAGTTGGATAAGTTCAAGGTCAATGCCTGCTAGGTTAATATTGGCAGGCAATATGTATAATCTATCAAATTTTGTTTTTATAATTGCATCTTTAATATCGCACTTACCGGTAATTACCTCGTATGTACTATATTTTAAAGATCCCTTGTTAATACCCAATCCAGTCGATGCATTTCCTTGCGGATCTAAATCGACTAGTAGAGTCTTTTTACCCAATTTTCCTAGTGAAGCTGCAAGATTTATGCTTGTAGTAGTTTTACCAACCCCGCCCTTTTGGTTAACTAATGAAATAATTTTTGCCATTAATACATCACACCTTCTGCATAAATAAGTTCTTAAATATTTTAACATATTTGAGGAGTAAAATACAACCATGTTTATACTATTTTAATTTTTACAAAAGAAAAAAGAGATTTATTCCTGATCTCCTTTTTTTTCTTTTGTTTTTTTCTCTTTTATTTCGTATTTTGAAATTTTTCCTGACTCTACAAGCTCCTCAATTTCTTCTTTAGTGATTGTTTCATGTTCGATTAAGACATCACTAATTTTAAATACCAAATCTTTGTTCTCTTTTAGAATTTTAGTTGCCTGCTTATAACAACTGTCCATTATTTTTCTTACTTCCTGGTCAATTTCCAACGCAACTGTATCACTGAAGTTCTTAGCTTTATCATAGTCTCTACCTAGGAATACATTGCCTTGTTTTTCTTCTAACTGTACTGGGCCTAAGTCACTCATTCCGTATTCAGTTACCATTGATCTTGCAATTCTGGTAGCTTTACTAAAGTCATCTGATGCTCCAGTGCTTATTTCGCCAAAGAACAACTCTTCTGAAACTCGACCACCTAATAACCCTGTTATCTGTGCTAATAGTTCATTCTTAGTTGCTAGGTTCATTTTTTCTTCTTTTGGAAGCATCATTGTATATCCACCAGCCATACCGCGTGGTATGATTGTAATTTTTTGTACATCTGAGGCATCATCCAATTTTATTCCTATTACAGCGTGACCAGCTTCATGTAAACTGACAAGCTTCTTCTCTTTATCAGTAATTTTTCTACTTACCTTTGCTGGTCCCATCAAAACTCTATCGGTTGCTTCATCTATCTCGTCCATACTAATGGAATTTTTATTTCTTCTAACAGCAAGAAGTGCGGATTCGTTTAATAAATTCTCTAAATCAGCTCCACTGAAACCTGGAGTTCTTCTCGACAAATTTTTTAAGCTTACATCTTCAGCTAACTTTTTGTTTCTTGCATGAACTTTTAATATTTCTTCTCTTTCAGACGCATCTGGGTAATTGACTGTTACCTGTCTATCGAATCTACCTGGTCTTAATAGTGCCGGATCCAATACATCAGGTCTATTGGTTGCAGCAATTATTATAATTCCCTCATTTGCACCAAATCCATCCATTTCGGTTAGTAACTGGTTAAGTGTCTGTTCACGTTCATCGTGACCTCCACCTATTCCTGTTCCTCTCTGTCTTCCGACTGCATCGATCTCATCGATAAATATTAAGCAAGGCGCATTGTGTTTTGCTTCTTTAAACATATCTCTAACACGACTCGCACCTACTCCGACGAATAGTTCTACAAAGTCAGAACCACTTATATAGTAGAACGGTACATTTGCTTCTCCAGCAACAGCTTTTGCCAGCAATGTTTTACCTGTTCCAGGAGGTCCCACTAATAAAACACCTTTAGGTATCCTAGCCCCAAGTTTTTGGAATTTCTTTGGATTTTTCAAGAAGTCAATCAACTCGCGGACTTCTTCTTTTTCTTCTTTAAGACCTGCAACATCAGTAAATTTTACCTTTCCGCCGTCTGCATTAAGTTTAGCAGTGCTCTTACCAAAATCCATCGACTTGTTGTTTCCACCAGCTATACGGCTAAACAAGTAGATAGATAAGAATACAAGAACCACTAGTGGCAAGACGTCTACAATGATTGAAATAACTGAAATACTTCCTGGATCTTGATTTGTAACTATTTTGAACTCCATTGTATCTGCATAGTTCAATACTTTTTCCATTACTGCTTCGGAATATGGCACTTTAACAGTAAATGATTCCATTTTGGCATAATCTTTTAATTTACCTTCTATTACATATATACTTGATCCGGATTTTGGGGTAATAGAAATTTCTTCGACGTTGCCCTTTGTAACATCCGCAATAAATTCATCATACGTCTTTTCATGAACTACATTTTTAGATAAACCATAAAAGTATATAGCACCTAAGATCATTACGATCAACAAACCATACATGGCATATGATCTCATATTAATATTTCTTTTTTTATTTATTGGATTTTTCATCTTTATTTTCCTTTCTTGTGTACTTAAGTATTATATCATATTTTTGATTAATGTCATTATCAAATTTACTTTTCTTAATTCCTGGTATCCAAAGAATGTTATCCTCGGAATCAACTACTATTGGATAACGGTCTCTTAAAGATGGCGAAATTTTTTTATCGATAAAAATTTGTTTGACTTTCTGACTTCCTTGAAGATTTTTAACCATGATTCTATCTCCTGTTTTTCTGCTTCTTATATATAGTGGCAAGCTTATGTCTTTCGAGTTTATTCTAATACAATTATTGCTGGTATCATCAGATGTATCAACAATTTCTATAATATGTCTGGAATCTATAATATTAGAGTCATCTAAAGGAATTTTATATCCTTCAATGTCTTTCTTTTTACAAATAATTAATTTGTTATATTCTCTTCTTACTTCATATTTCTTAGGCAAGGAAAAAATAAAATTTTTATTAGTGTTCAATTTTTCTATAATCTTAGTTACAGTCTTTTTAGATAGTAAGTCTATATCATCACCATAAATTATTGATAGAATTTTTTCTAATTCACACTCTTTTATGTAGTCATCTAATTGTAAATAATTGTTTAAATCTATATAGTTATCCACAAAATTTTTTTTCATTTCTCTGTCTACAACATCGCTAATGTATTTTGCAGCTTTTTCTAATTCTTGTGAGTACTGTAAATATTTTTCATGAACTTTGGGATTTTCCCTTTTTAAAAAAGGTACTACTAAGTGTCTAAATCTATTTCGCGTGTAGTTATCACTGTCGTTAGTTGCATCCAGAAAATATTTAATATTCTTCTCATTAAGATATTTAAGTATATCATCTTTTGTATAAAAGACGAGTGGTTTAATCATCAAGTATCCCTTTTCATTAAATAGCTTTGAAAAGCCTAAATATCCTTTCAAATTTGAACCTCTCGATATTCTCATTAGTATGGTCTCTATTAAATCATCGCCGTGGTGTGCAGTTGCAATATACTTTGTATTATATTTACATGCAAGTGATTTATAAAAATCATACCTCTTTTTTCTATAATAATACTCATTTCCATTAATACCTTTTTCTAGTTCAAGCGATTCGAATATTATATTATTTTCTTCACAGAATTTTTTTAAGTACTCAAACTCTAATTTACTCTCACTACGAATGTTGTGATTAACATGGGCACATACAACATTATATTTGTTTTCGTGAAGCATGTTTATTAAACACATAGAATCTGGTCCACTCGAACAACCGACTATGATATAGTCGTTCTTTGAGAAATGTAACGATTCTAGAAAATCTAAAGATTGCTTCATTGTACTTGCTCCCATTCGTGATTATTCTATATTATTTATTAGAATTTTTCAACTATATAAAAAGAGCACTACTTAGTTACTCCATTTATATACTTATTTATCCATTTAGAAAATTCATCTACATCTTGATACTTTAAAATATCATCGTCTTTTTCCGCATCTAGGTAAGCGATTATTTTATTATTTTTAACAACTATAATGGAAGGCGCATATTTTACTTCACTATAAAACGTTGTCTTCTTAAATTCTTCAAACGTCATTGATAAAAAGTTGATTTTGTTATTCTTCATATATGATAAAAAGATTTCATCGCAAGGTATTTTAAACGTACAGTAATTGTTATAAACAAATAACACATAATTTTGATCACTTTTTTTTAATAGTTCCTCGCTAGTAGTTTCGATAAATTCCCCTATACCATAATAATCTGCTGTGATACCGATTCTATTGTTATTTGTTTTATATAAAGTGTATGTTACTACTGCCATTGCCACAATGACACCGACTATGATAAATACTATTTTCTTTTTCATATTTTAACTCCAATCTTTTGTAAACAAAAAAATTATACATTAAAATATAATTTTTTTCACTAAAAATTAAGTTGAGTTATTTACAATTCTCGTTTAAACTTAATGGTATTTTATATTCAGTCGTTTTGTCATCTTGATGGGCGTCAATTATCAGATAGAGACTATCAGTAGTATAAGTTTTACAAAGACTTTTATAGTTATCTACTACAAAGGTGAGATCCTTTAAAAAGTCTTCTAGTCTTATCTTATCTTTGTCATATGTATACGAACTGATTTCTGAGGTTATATTATTATCCTTTTCGAATAGACGGCATTCGATCTTATCATATTTGGTTTCATCGTTACCACCACAGTAAGTGACATTGGTTATGTATATTGCCGATTTTTTATCGTTGTAAGATATGTTTCCAGAAACTGTAAAATTAGGGCAACTTGCACTTAAAGTTTTAAATTTAAAATCACTTGGTCTATTAATTAGCAGTAATACGATGACGATAATAATTGAACAGATAAAAAGTAGAACTGCAATAATTTTTTTTATATTTTTTTTCTTATCTATAGGATTATCCAACAAATCGTTAATATCTAGTCCATAATCTTTACATATCTCTCTCAATATTGAAACATCTGGTAAATTTTTGGCGTTTTCCCATTTGCTTACCGCTTGATATGTAACATTGTACTTGTCGGCAAATTCTTTTTGGGTTAGTCCACTTTTTATCCTTGCATTTTTGATTATTTTACTAATTTTTTCTGGATTCATTTTTTTCACCGTGTTTCTTGTTGTAAATTATTTTTGCTATTGAATATGCTGCTATTATTGCCCATATTATTTGAAGAGTAAAGGAAAACCAAGCATTTTTAGGATATAACCCTAAAGCCATAAAAGTACCTGCAAGTAGATTTAACAATTGATAAATAAAACCATTTTTAATTTTATTTGTAGACAATAATCCATATGCTATAAGAACTAATACCATTCCAATCCAACCTACTATATCAAAAAACATCTTATCACTTCCTAAGTCAAAATAATTTTAAATTAATAATTAATTAATGTCAAATTATTTATTTTCTTTATAATCATAGTCCCATAGTCCAAGTTTACCATTGATATATATGGGATCAATTTTCTCGACATTTTCGAGTTTAAATCCATAACCACTCCATGCCCCTTTATCAATTATACCTCGATAAACTAGTGCGTTTTTTGAAGCAACTCTATTTACAAATTCATCGTTTACATATTCTGAATCAGTTAATCTTACCTTTGCTATTATACATCCGGTTGGATATTCAAGGTTATAATCACTAAATCTTTTTATCGCTTCTTTATCGACGCCTTTACCAGCATGTATTAGTAAATCACCTCTATACTTTGTGTTCCATGTTCTAAACTCATATTCTTTTAGTCCTTCAGCAATCAGTGTTGCCCATGGTTGTCGAATTGTTAATACTTTCATCAAATCACTTCTCTCCCATTAAAATTATATATATTTCTTCCCAACTGCCAACTTTTAATATTCTATTATCACTAAAGTCACTATTTTGCGGCGTATTCATCATAATTACACGGCACTTCGTATTGCTTGCTGCAAGAGTACACTCCTTTATCGAGTCATCGATAAAATAGTCATAATCTTCTAAATACTTATATTTCTCATTAGCCTTAGTGATTAGCTCGTCATACGGAATATTATTTATTGCGAGGTACTCAGGTGTTATTTCCCCGGCAATATCATCTTCCTTATTACCTCTATTTGTTATAAAAGTAATTTGAGCTCCATTCTTCTTTAGCATTCTTATATAGTAGGGAGCTTTTTCAATAACAGGTATATTTAATAAATTTTTATTATAATAGTTACTAATAAAGTATTTAAGTTCTTCCTTTGACCAACTATCGCTTCGAGGTATACCTTTTGTATAATCGATTTTATTATTTTTTCTCAAAATCTCTCTATCATATAAAACTGCGAGTTCGCCATAAAATTCAGTAGTTTTACATATTGTATTGTCTATATCTATTGCTATTTTCATAATTTATCCTCGATAATTTTTACAACGTCATATAGTGTATCAAATCCGGCTGTAGTGTTTAAGTGCCCTCCTCCACTTACGATGATTTCTTTAGCGCTCAATTTTTTGCAAATTCATTTAATTTATCTTGAGGAATATACGGATCATTATCACCATATATACAAAAGATGGAGTTTGATAATTTTTTAATTTCTAACAATGCCTCGTCGCTCATATAGAATGATTTATTAACTGCACTATGGAATGTATCTTCGCCTTTTGCAAAAAAATTGTTAAAGCCACTAACAAGTATTAATTTATCTATCTTTATTTTATTTTCGATTAAGTACTTTATTGTAAACATGCATCCGCTTGAGTGACCTATCATAATTGTATCACCATTTATATATCCATACTCTTTATAATTATCTAAAATAGGTTTCCAATATTTATAAAAATGATGTTTTTCATCTATTGGATATTGCGGTATTATAACTTGTAAATTATCGCTATCAATTTTTTCCTTAACATAAGGAAACCAATTTTCAATGTTACTCCCTTTAAAGCCGTGATTTATAATAACATATTTCATATTAACCTCCTCCATAATAACTATAGTAACTAAATCAACTAACAGTATATCACAACCAGAGCTATCAAACAAATCATTAAATCTATTATTATTCGGCAGAAAAAAAGCCCGAATAATCAGACTTTTCAATAAGTTTTTTTATCTCTTTGTAAATTAGCGTCCCTTTATTTATGGGACTTTGCAGGACTTTTGTAGCCTACGTGTAGTCTACATAACAGGTCTTATACGTTCTTAGTAGTATCTAAGTAATTTTTTACAATTTATTTGATTATATACTTTTTATATTCACAATTTGAAGAAGCAAATTTTAAATAATCATCATATATTGTTTTAATTTCAAATCCATTAAAATATGCATCTAACATACCACTAGAATCTTTATGACCGACTATAAGGATGTTACAATTTGCTTTTCCATAATCTTTTATTAAATCTTCTATGAAACTATATATTCTTTTTTTATAATCTTCTAGATCCTCAACACCAGAATATATTTTTTTATCCGGAACTGTGCCGGTAATTTTTATTTCTGATAATGGTAATCCATCTGCGCTACCCAAATCATAAACATCTAATCTTTCATCAATTATAATTTTATCACTTCCAGAGATGATTTTTGCAGTCTGAACAGCTCTTTCCTGAGGTGAAGAATAAATATAATCAAAAGTAATATTTGCTTCTTCAAATTTTCTATTTAGTAACTTAGCTTGTTTAATTCCCTCTTCATTTAATGGTAGCCCATTTCTACCTTGAGCTTTGCGTTCTAAATTCAAATCTGTTTGTCCATGTCTTACTACATATATTACCATGTGCAATCACCATCCAATATAATTATATCATATGAATTGTTAATTTGTATACCTGGCTGGTTCTACTAGCATGAGATAAATAAAGGTTTGCGAAGGTCGTGTAGCCTACGACCTCTAAAAAGCGCATATTTTCTATATTTCGACATCAAAAAAAGCCCGAATATCGGACTTTCCAAAATATTATCTCTTACTGAATTGTGGTGCTCTACGAGCTTTCTTAAGGCCTGGTTTCTTACGTTCTTTAATTCTAGAATCTCTAGTAATTAATCCGTTAGCTTTAAGAATCTTGCGATAAGAATCATCTCTAGTTTGATCAGTCTCAGCGTCATATTCAAGCAAACCTTTTGCAATAGCTAATCTTATTGCGCCAGTTTGACCAGAGAATCCGCCGCCTTTAGCAACAACTGTAATATCGAATGTGTTTTCGTTATTTGTTACAACTAAAGGTTGTTTTAAATCCATTACTAAAGTAGCAAAAGGCATATATTCATTTACATCTACACCGTTTACTGTAATCTTACCAGTTCCTGAAACCATTTTGATTTGTGCAACTGATTGTTTTCTACGACCTGTAGCAGTTATTGTCTTCTTCATTCTAATGCCTCCCTTACTTTACTTCAATCTTTTCTGGTTTTTGAGCTATTTGTTCATATTCGCTACCACCATAGACGAATAATTTCTTACCCATTTGTCTACCAAGACGTCCATGAGGAAGCATTCCTTTAACAGCTCTTTCTACCATTTCTTCTGGATAGTTTGTAATCATTTCTTTTGCTGTTCTTTCTCTTAATCCTCCTGGGAATCCGCTGTGATTATAATACTTCTTATCATCGAGCTTCTTTCCAGTTAAATTTACTTTAGAGGCATTAATGATTATTACATAATCTCCACAATCAACGTGTGGTGTATAAGTAACCTTATGTTTACCTCTTAAAATTGTTGCAGCTTTAGTAGCAAGACGTCCTAGTGTCTCACCTTCTGCATCGATCAAATACCATTTTCTAGATATTTCTTCTTTCTTTTGCATAAATGTGTTCATATTCTTTTTCCCTTTCAATTGTTCCATGTTATCAACTTCCCACATCGAAAACACTTCCCAAATAAAATGTACCGAATAAAATTATATTTTATCAGTGTCAAAATGTCAACAAATTTTGAGATTATTTCGCACTTAATACTCAATTTCTTTTAAATATAGACCAGAAGCCGGCACCGGAGCATATTCTAATGCCTTTTTGCCAGTTTTTAACATGCTTTCTATTTGCAATTTATCTACCATTCTATCATTATATAAAATTAATATGCTAACTATATTTCTAACCATGTAAGTATAAAATGCTTTTCCACTTATTTCGATAATAAATTCTTCACCATCATAATACGTATTTATTTCATTAATTATACTTGTAGTGGTTTTATGTTTACCTACAACGAATGCTTTATAGTCGTGTTCTCCAATTAAAATTTTAGAAGCTTCGTCTACCATCTTTTTATCAATCTTTTTACAATAATTATATGTATAATCGTGTTTAATTGAACTGTAGGGTCCTGTATTAATTCTATATAGATATGTTTTACTTTTTACAGAAAATCTGGCATGGAAATTTGTATCTTCAATTATTGAACAATCTTTAACATATAAGTAAGGCGATGTGGACCTGTTTAGATAGTATCTAAGCTTATAAGGTGTTGTATTTTTTTTAAGAAAAAACTGACATTTTTGATTTAAAGCATGCGTTCCTTTGTCTGTTCTTCCAGAAGATATGACCTTTACATCGGTTCCTTCCATTTTACTTAAAACCAATTCCAATTCTCCTTGTACGGTTTTACAATTTTTTAATTTCTGTAGGCCGTTATATTTCGATCCATCGTATTCTACTGTAATTAAATAATTCATTTTTTAACACTTCTATATATTGCTTTTAACAAATCGCTTGGTTCTTTATAATATGACATCTTTGCTTTGCGGTCGTTTGCCATATCTACAAATTCCATTAATTCCGTCTTATGAGGTAGCATTTCTATATTTTTACCGGAATAGTCGACATCAGCATTGTTTAATATTATATATTTCGTACAAGTTGGAACTATGTTATCTATATTATTCGATGATACAATTATTGTCTTGTCAATATCTTTTAAATTTCTTCTCAAACACTTTAATATTGAATTTAGTTGACCATAAGATAGACATGTGTCTATATGGTTTAAAAGTACGCTTTCACAAGATGAGAGACAAGCCTTTAATATTAGAACTTTCACTAATTCTCCAGATGATAAATTAAAGATCTTTTTATTTAATATATCATCAGTAATCTCTAATTCTTCCAATAACACATAATATAATCTTTTTTGTCTTATCTTACTCAAGAATAAGTAAAATTTTACTGGATAATTGAAATGTGCAGATAGTACTTCGTATGAATTGATTAAACACGAGTCTATTTCATATAATCCATTAATTTCTTTTTTATCAAATGCCCTATTGAGTAGTTCTTTTTTTGAGATTCCTATTTCCATAACGCCTTCACCAACTTTTCATTTGTAGTATATACTTTTTTAATAAGACCGTAATTTCCCAATTCAATACTGAGTCCTACCGCAAGTGGTAACTTGAATCCTAACCTTTTAAGAAGCGTATCTGCTTGTAGTACTGTTAATGTATTGCCTTCCATAATCATCACAAAATTTTCAAGAACAAAAATTCTATTTCCGTATAGTGTTTCACTTAGATCATTTGTAACGTTAATTAGTGTCATTTCGTATTTCTTAATATAATCGATTACTCTATTTTTATCCTCTTTTGATAAGTTAACCAATAGGTTATCTATTGCTACAACTTTTGGATGAATTATCAAGTATCTCAATATCTTAATTAAATTCTGTTTACCAAATGATAGTCTGTCTATATCCAATGATAAGACATCTTTTAGTCCAAAAAAGTCTACTATATCGTTGAATTTATCGAGTTTTTCACTAGAATCCACTGATAATTGTTCAATTTTACTCAGCAACTCTTGTTGGACTTTGTTAGCTGTAAATGGTAAATCCAAAATTACTACAATTTGTCGTTTTAATTCATCAGAACTATATTCACTAAAGGGTTTTCCTTTAAAATAACAAGAATCATTTGGTAATTTGTGACACAACATTTTTAATAGTGTCGTTTTTCCTGAACCCATAGGTCCAACAATGCTTACTATATCCTTAGCATCGACATACATATTAAAATCATTAAATGCATTAGATCCATTATATGAAAAATTAGTATGTCTAAATTCTATAATTTTCTCCATAAACTTCCCTCTTATTCGTATTATATCATAAATAAATAATAAAAAAATAGTAGATTATTCCACTATTCTGATAATTAATTCACCATTTTTTGAATATAAATATTTTTCTCTTGCAAACCTAGAAATATATTTTGGGTCTTTAAGTTTATTAATGTTTCCCTCAAGTATTGCTTCTTCCTCCAAAAGATCATTATATTGAGTCTCTAGTTTCTTTTTTTCCTGATAATTAGCGAATATCTTTGGCCAATAAGAAAACATCCTGTAACCTAAAATAGATACAAGTAAAATAATTACAAATAAATAAATACCCTTTCTTCTATTTGCTTTTTTATTTTTCATTGTATTACCTCACAATAATTATATCATCTATTGAACAATGTGAGCAACTTTTTTATCCCATAAATCATCTTCTTTACAAATAGTTTACTCAAGTATATTCCAAGAATTTGAGAAAGAAAAAAATATACATGTATTCTCCCGTTATCGATTTTATACAGTGCGACCATAAATAATATGGAGACAAGGGGCAGAAGAATTAGTATTGCCCAATTTTTTCTTAGCCTATTGACAATTAAATATATGGTATACTGTATTATTCCGAGAATTAAGAATAGAATGATTGATTGGAATTGTTCTCTAATGTTCACTTGAATAACCTATTTAAGAAGCTTCCATCTTTTTCTGTTTTTTTTCCATCAAGATACTCAAGACTGTTAATGAGACCTTTAATTGCGACCTTTCCTTCGATAGTATCTAACTTTACCATTTCCAGTTCTTGTCCGCGTATTAGCAAAATGCCAAGATTAGTATCTAGTAAAAACTCTTCGTTGTCAAAACTTTCAATCTTCTTTACTCCTCCTAACACAATATTTTTTCTTTCATTAATATTCATATAGTTGTTAACTATTCTACTTTCCGAAGATTTATCCATTGTATCACCAATAAAATATATGTAAAAAAAAAGAAAAGATTACTCCTCTACAGTTTCATCTTTAATTTTGTTATATTCTTCGATTATAGTGTCGTTAAACATTTTTCTCGTTTCTTCGTTAATTGGATGGCAAGTGTCTTTATGCTCTCCGTTAGCCATTTTCTTACTTGGCATTGCTGCAAATAGTGTTCCATCTTGTCTTTCGATTATTCTAATGTTTTCGATTGCAAAACAATCATCTAACTCGACATAGGCAGTTCCTTTCATCCTAGGATTGACATTTTCAACTTTTCTAACTGATACTTTTGTGATTTTCATATAAAACTCCCTCTTTCTAAGTCTCAATCTATAATAATTTTATAATATGATTAAGAAAAATGCAAGATTAAATAAATGAGAGTACAACCTCTTTACTTATCAATTCGGAGTAGCTGAACGTTCTTATAGAATTACCGGTATTAATTGTAAAAATTTTCGGATATAAATCTTCTAATACTCCTATAAATGAGTCAGTTTTATTTCGCATGCCATATACTTTTACCTGAACTCTTTCTCCTTTATGTTTAAATAAATTATCTCGTATCACATATGGATTCATTATCTAGGGTATCCGACGTACATTACGCCTTGTCCCATTATCCCTCCCATCCCGTCATGGCCATATTTTGTTCTTTCGAGCAAGTCAATCAAGTCTATGTCTTTATTTCTTTCGGTTAAAGCAACTGTTACGGCAATTATCGCTGGATCTAAAGCATGTATATTTACTCTTTTAGGACTCGACGCATAGTTTGCTCCTGCTTTAATAAGTTCTTCATAATTACTCTGACATGCGCCGGCAATTATTACTAACTTATCATGAGATTTTTCATATATACGCGCCTTTTGTACACTTTTAATAAAGTTTAATGAGTTTTGATAATTCGCGCTATCATTTTTATCGTTCTTTTTTTTATAGTATGCATCGTGTCCTGTTATTATAACTATGTCGGGTTTAAATTCGCTAAGATATTTATTTATTACTTTTGGCAATTCACTTTCTTTAATATTTTTCCCAATGGCATATACTCCTGTTTTTTTATAAAAGTCTAAGCATCTATTTAAATAGTCAACGTCACCATCAAAATGAAGTACTTTTCCCGGCAAATAAAAGTATTCGCTCCTATCTAAAAGGATTTTATCTTGGACCCTATAGGTATAGTCTTCTCTATCTTCTTCCTTTTCAACTTTAATTAAATCATCTAAAGGACTATCAGCATATAGTCTAACATCAACACCTTTTAAGTAGGCAATATCATTCTCTATATTCATCACGATAAAAACAGTATCGTTATCGTGTGATATTCTAGTTACATAATCTCCTTTTTTTATAATCATAAGTTCACCTATAAGAAGTATATTTTTAAAACAAAAAAAAAGACTAAGCTTTTTTATTAAATACGATAAATTTACTAAATAAATAGTTTAAAACAAGTATTATTACCTGAACTATAATTTGGAAAAATATCTTTTAACCCAACAAGAGAAGTATGCAAATGTTACACAAGACAACCAAGAAATAACGGTACGGATTTGTATATTTATTTAGCTATCCTCTATTAATCTTAATTCTTTTAATAAAAAATAAGTTAACATGCTAATAAGCGTAGTCATTGCGCCTATTATTACGTAATAAACCATTTCTGTTATATTTTTCTATCTTTCATGTTTAGAGTTCTTTTGTGATTTTGTAAGATCAATGAAAGTATCTAAGTCGATTTCTTCTGCCCTCACGTCTTCCTTAAATCCATGTTTTGTAACTATCTCTAAAATTAAATTTCTATCGATACTTTTTAAGTTATTGAGAAGTGTTTTTCTCTTAAATTGAAAGCTCTCTTTTATAACTTTTTTAAAATCGTAATAGTTTACGTCATTTTTATCTTGCTTTAGACTCAATTGTATAACAGCACTGTCTACATTTGGAACGGGGTAAAAACACGTTCTTTTTACATCAACAATTTTTTTAATTTCATAATTAAAATTTAGTAGTACCGTCATATATCCATAATTCTTTGTGTGAGGTTTAGCTGCTAATCTATCGGCAACTTCTTTTTGTACCATGACAGTGATGGATTTAATAGCAGTGTTTGACTCAATAATTTTTTCAAGTATTGCAGTCGTAATGTAATACGGAAGATTGCCTATTACATATATGTCATTATGTGGAATATTGCGTATATAAGAGTTTAAATCCACCTTTAGAAAATCCTCAAATATTATTTTTGTCTTTTTATTTTCTAAAGGTATGAGATATTTGGAAGTGTCTTTATCTATTTCAAAAGCTATATAATTAGAATTATACTGAATTAACCTCTTTGTAAGTGCTCCGCTTCCAGGACCAATTTCAATTATTATATCGTCATTATTAGGATTAATTGACGTGACTATTTTATTAATGATATTTGGATCATTTAAAAAGTTTTGACCAAATTTTTTTTTGAAATTAAAGTTAGCCATTTTTTTCACCAACTAGATTGTATCATTATTTTTATAAAATAAAAAGACTTAAGCTTTAGCTTTAGTCCATCCAAATCTTAAAACCTCATAATATATATGTCTTCTACCAATACTTTCAGTTGCAAATTGTTCCGACTGAACTAATAAATCTAATGCAGTTCCTGTAACTCCTCGGTCGAGTACTATGGCGGTCATCTGTTCATCTGCGACAAATGGGTTTGTAAATCGGACAATCGATCCACATGGAAGATTCTTGGATGATGCAACTATATTTACAAGACCATATGTGCTATCTTGATACGTTGTTGTACCGTCCAATACATTTTGACCAGTACATCCCAAAGAACCATTACAAAGAGGACAATTAGCAGCATATCCGGTCAAATCACCACTATAAGTATCTAGCACAGAGTATATATCGCTCAAATTAAAATTCTCAATAACCTTTGCCATTGCATTCAAATTTAAATTTTTATTTAAATTGTTATTTGTAGATTTAGATTCATTTATCACACTGCTATTTTTAAAGCAAAGTATAATAGACAATACGAGACAAATACAAATGAATTTAACAACTTTTTTCATCATAAAATCTCCTTAAATAGCATTTTATCACATGTCCAGTTATATGTCAAAAATATCCTTTACATTCTGTTCGGTAATTCTTGCCAATTCATCAATGCTTATGTTTTTAATAGACGATATGAATTCTGCAATTTTAATGATATTTGCCGGCTCATTTCTTGTCCCTCTTAATGGTTCCGGAGATAGATAAGGTGAATCGGTTTCTAAAACGATGGATTCAAGTGGTATTTTTTCGAGTACCTCACGAAATTTTGAATTCTTAAAAGTAATAACTCCATTCATACCGAGTTTATATCCCATTTTAATATATTCTTTTGCAGTTTCGAGACTACCCGTAAAACAATGAATAACACCTTTTACTTTTGGATACATTTTTAGTATATCAATCGTATCTTTTGTTGCATCCCTCGAATGAACGATTACGGGTTTATTGTATTTTTGTGCTAGCTCAAGCTGAACAATAAATAGCCTTTTTTCTGTGTCTTTATCGAAATTATCGTAGTGATAATCTAGTCCTATTTCTCCAATCGCAACTATACGATCGATATTTTGCTCGATAAATTGAACGTCGCCTTCGTTATAATGCTTTACTTCTGGATGTATTCCTAATGCCGCATAAACTTCAGGGTATTTATTACAAATATCTAAAACTTCCCGATTTGATTTGGTATCAGTTCCATTATTTATAATTTTTTTAATTCCAGAATTCCGAGCTTTTGTAACAATATCAGGCATATCTTTCTCGTAGTATTCACTAAATATATGACAATGCGTATCAGTAAACATTTTATCACCGAAATAATTATATAAATTTTCTTTGTAAATGTAAAATAAAAAAGTGAGACCTACTCACTTTGTATTCTTTCAAATAACGGACTTGGTGTTTTAGATACCGTATATTTTAAATTATCAATAAATTTGGCCTCTTTAAAACTGTTATTTTCTGAATTAATAGTTTCAATAACTTTTTTAGTACTCGTCGGCATAAATGGCATCAATAGTATATTAGATACTCTTATAGCTTCGAGCAAATTATAAAGAACTGTTTCAAGTCTTCCTTTTTTAGTTTCATCCTTGGCAAGCACCCAAGGTGTCGTATCATCTATATATTTATTACAAGCTCTAAGCAAATCAAATATATTTTCTAATATTTTAGAAATTTGTAATTCGTCTAATAGTTTATCGGTTCTTGACTTAAGTGAACTAATATCATCAACTAGTGGTTTGTCAATATCTTCGTTAACTTTAGAATTACTAATCGTGCCGTCAAAATATTTGTTAGCCATGCCCACTGTTCTATTGACTAGATTTCCCCATACATTAGCAAGGTCACTATTTATTCTTCCGATTAATGCTTCTTCTGAGAAATTGCCATCAGAACCAAACGGTATTTCTCTTAAAACATAATATCGAACTGCGTCTTTTCCATATTTTTCAATATATTCTCTAGGATCTCTATAGTTGCCTAAACTTTTAGAAATTTTACCGCCATCTATAATTAACCATCCGTGGCCAAATACTTTTTTTGGAAGCGGCAAATCTAATGCCATTAACATAATTGGCCATATTATCGTGTGAAATCTAACTATTTCTTTTCCTACTATATGCACATCTGCAGGCCAATATTTCTTCATAAGGGTCTCATCATCACTCAAGTAACCTAAAGCAGTTAAGTAGTTCGATAACGCATCTATCCAGACATATACTACGTGATTAGTATCAAAAGTAACAGGAATCCCCCACTTAAAACTTGTCCTAGATACACATAAATCTTCGAGGCCAGGTTTAATAAAATTGTTAATCATCTCATTTTTTCTTGATTCAGGTTGAATAAAATCAGGGTGTTCTTCTATATATTTTTCGAGCCTGTCTTGATAATTGGATAGTTTTAAGAAATATGCTTCTTCCTTTACTAGCTGAACTTCTCTACCGCAGTCTGGACACTTTCCTTCTACTAATTGTGTTTCTGTCCAAAACGATTCACAAGGAGTGCAGTATAAACCTTTGTATTCACCTTTGTATATGTCTCCTTGATCGTATAGTTTCTTAAATACCTTTTGTACACATTTTACGTGATCTTCATCTGTAGTTCTAATAAACCTGTCATATGAGATATCTAACTGTTTCCATAAATCTTTCGCATTTGCTACAATTTTATCTACATATTCTTTTGGTGTAACACCAGTTTCACTTGCCTTTTTTTCTATTTTTTGTCCATGCTCATCGCTACCAGTAAGAAAAAATGTATCAAATCCATCAAGTCTTTTATATCTCGCAATTGAGTCTGCAATTATTGTACTGTAACAATGTCCTATATGAAAATTTGCAGATGGATAATAAATGGGTGTGGTAATATAAAAATTTTTGTTCATAATATCTTCCTTTCATAAAAAAAATCACGAACTAAAGGACGAAATAAAATCCGCGGTACCACCTTAATTCATGATTACATGCACTTTTGATCTTTAACGATATCACCCGATTGAACTCCAAAACCATGTTCAACTATTTCGTATATTCTTTTTCACCAAGCAAGAACTCTCTAAAATACTACGTAGTCTACTCTTTTCTTCATCGCTCATTGCGTTAACTATACCACACAATAAGGACAATATCAATAATTGTTTAATCTATTTTCTATTATTTCTTTTAACAACAAAATGATATAGTTATTCGTTTTATTATTGCACAATTCCAGTAGTACACCCTCATTTGCACTATCAATATTTATAGCAGTAATATTGAAATCGCCTGAATTATATATTTTTTCCCCTAAAGTTATCTTATCTATTTTTATTGCAGTATTTGAGATAAAAAGCTTTATTTCATTTGTAGTGTTGATTTCTTTATATTCATCTGCACTCGCTGATATAGAGCGACTATTATCAAAGATAATATAATCATTTCCGGTTACCTTTTTTGCTAGGGATAAAAGTCTATTTAATTCAACTACTACACTCGTTAAAACTGAGTATTTTTCAATTTTGACTGCACTATCTACTATAGAAATATTTAAAGAATCACTACTTAATATATGTAATTTTTTTCTAATATCTCGAGGTATAACAATTCGACCAAGTTCATCTATTTTTCTAATACATCCATTTTCTTTCAAAATAATCACCATTATTATTGTTGTTAATAATCATGGTTTTATACTTATCAAGTCATTTAACATTATTACTATATCGTACATGTAATAAATGTAGTTTTTTTTAAGATTAACTGTTTTCATTAGTATTACTATTTTCTTGTTTCTATAGCTGATCTTTATGTTTGGATTGACATTATATAGTTGTAAGAATAACTTTTCCCCGTTGATGCAGGCGCTCGATTCTTCTGACAAAATAATGGTAATATCATTCTCAGTTTTAATTATGTTGAGATTAAGTCTTTCGACATAATTATCAACCAATTGTTTAAGCATGTATATTTCGATTGTTTCATCGATTTTTCCAAATCTATCCTCTAGTTCTGATTTTACTTCCTGTAAGTCCGATTTACTAGAAATGCTATTAATCATTTTATGTATTTCTATTTTGACAGCATCATCGGAAACATACTCATCTGAAATATGATTTGAAACATCGAGAGAACTCTTTTTTTGTTCTTCATTATTTGGAGTAACTCCATCTTTGATAGCTTCAACTTCCTCGTTTATCATTTTTGTATAGAGATCTATTCCGACTGAATTAATGAATCCAGCTTGTTCGCTACCTAATAAATCTCCAGCACCTCTTATGGATAAGTCTCTCATTGCTATCTTGTATCCACTTCCAAGTGCAGTAAATTCTTTGATAGAATTTAGCCTTTTTTCTGCAATTTCAGATAATATTTTTCTAGGATTATACATTAAAAACGCATATGCTATCCTATCTGAACGTCCAACTCTACCCCTAATCTGATATAGTTGGCTTAAACCAAATTTGTCTGCATCTATAATTATTATTGTATTGACGTTTGATATATCGATACCGGTCTCAATTATGGTCGTACAAACTAGTATATCATATTCTTTATTGACGAATCTTTCCATAGTATCGTTAATCAATTGACTATCTTGTTTTCCATGAGCACAAATAATCCTGGCTTCTGGAACAAGATTTCTAATTTTATTAGAATATGTTTCCATTTCTTCAATGTTATTAATGAGAACATATATTTGACCCTCTCTTGAAAGTTCCTTATATATTGCATCTCTAATTATTAAATCATTTTCTTCTATAACATAGGTTTGTATAGGGTATCTATTAACTGGAGGCGTATCTAGTATTGAAAGTGATCTAAGACCACTCATTGCCATCTTCAATGTTCTTGGTATTGGTGTTGCTGACAGGGTAAGCACGTTTACATCATCTTTTATTTTTTTTATTTTTTCTTTATGTGTTACACCAAATCTTTGTTCTTCATCAATGACAAGTAATCCGAGCCTTTTAAATTTTATACCGTCGTTAAGTAGCTTGTGTGTACCTATTACGATATCTACAGTACCATCTTCAATCTTTTTATATATTTCTTTGACTTTCTTATCTGGTACGTATCTATTTAAAAGTTCGATATTAACAGGAAAGTCTTTAAATCGCTCTAATGCAGATAGATACTGTTGTCTCGATAAAATTGTAGTAGGGCAAAGATAAGCAACCTGATGTGCATTTAATACTGTTTTGAACATTGCTCTAAATGCAACTTCGGTTTTTCCATATCCGACATCGCCACACAAAAGTCGGTCCATTGGATATTCCAAAGATAAATCGTGATTAATATCATTAATTGCCTTTTCTTGATCTGAAGTTAAAGTATAAGGAAATGAAAATGCAAATTTCATTTCTTCATCATATTCGATATACGGAGTTGTTTTAACTTTTGCCCTATTCATATATAACTCAAGCAGTTCTTGCGATATATCGTGAATTTTTTTTCTTGTCTCAAGCTTTTTCTTTTCCCATACTGGACTATTTAGCTTGTTTAACTTTGGCGCCTCTCCTTCTCTAGTTTCATATTTAAATAACTTATCAATATTATCGACAGGTAAATATATTTTATCTTCTCCCTGATAAAGTAACTGAATATAGTCTTTAACATAAGATTTTGATTTTAGAGTTTTAAGTCCATTATATATTCCTATACCATAAGCTTCATGTACGATATAATCTCCAACTTTAATGTCATCAAAAGACTTTATTCTGGTGCCTATACGATAGTTAGTTTTATATTTAACCTCCTTAGATTTAGTATTATCAATATCATATGGAGAAATGACAATGTAATCACCGATTATAAAGCCTTTATTAACATTTCCTTTATAAATATTAATTCTATTTTTAACAGGCTCGTCATCTTTAATATAGGTAACATCGTTAAATAGAGATTCAATTTCGTTGATCTGTTTATCGCTGTTACATGCGACAATAATCTTTTTATCAGCTAGGTTTGATAGACAAAAGTCTTTTAGTTTTTTTAGATCCGAATTAAAATTAGTAATTTCCCTACTTTCATAAATAATATAGTCCTTACCACTATAAGTATTTAATGTATCGATTTTAAAACATGAATTAGGAAGTATATCTTCCAATTTAAACATAAACTGGTGATTTTCATCTAAGTTTTTACTAATTATATATTTGAACATATCTTCACAGAGTTGATTATAGGCAATTTTTATCTGATTTTCATTTATAATAAATGTACTACAATCATTCATATAGTCGTATATGCTACTAGGATTATCATCATCAGTTTCTAAAATCCTTTTTATTTCTACAGAATCAATTTTTTCTATAGTCCTTTGTGTTAACTCATCAAACAATTTAATGCTGTCTACATCGTTATCAAAAAACTCAATTCTGATTGGGTGTTCATAGTCTATTGGAAAAATATCGACAATGTAACCCCTCACAGCATATTCACCAGTAGATGTTACAATGGATACCTTATTATATCCAAATAAGTCTAATTTACTTAAAATTATTTCCCGGGAAATAATTGAGGGGGAGGGGTCAATCACAAATTTGTTTTCTTCCCCGATATTTGGCAAAAATTTTAGATAGCCCATTAAAGGCGTAATTAGTAAGTGTTGTTTGTTTTCTCTTTTTAGTTTTTCCATTACTTCTAATCGCTTATACATAAAGTCTGGTGAAACTGCGACAGCAACAGATGTTATGAAATCATCCATTGGAAAAAGAAGACAATCATCAACATATGTCTTCATTAATTTGTAAATATTATTTGCTTCGTATAGTGTATTTGTTAAAACTACAACATTTTTATCGTTATTTTTATAGTAATTTGCTATATACTGTGTAAAAAGTTCATCTGTCAATCCAAGAACTGTTTTGGTGTCATCATATTTAAATATATTATTTATGCATTTCATTTTAATATACCATTATACTTATTAATAAGTTCATCTTGCGATAGTTTTTTAAAGTCAAAAATTATGGGGTGACACTTCTTAATTACTTGCATTAGCACATTAAACTCATCACTACTAAATTTAGATAATACAAAATCTTTTTTATCATGTAACTTATCGTTAAGTATTCCAATCTTTAGTTGCATAAATCTTTGAGAGTTAAGTTCATTTATTATCGACTTAACTCCATTGTCACCGCCACTGGAACTATCAAATTTCAACCTAGCTTTACCTATTTGTATATCCAAATCATCTCTTACAATCAGTATGTTTTCAATTTCAATTTTAAAGTAGTCGACAAATTTTTTCACTACTGTTCCTGATAAGTTCATATAGCTTTGCGGTTTTAAAAATATTGTTTTTTCACCATCTATTGTCGTTATATAATATAACCCATTAAATTTTGATTCAAAACTTACATTTTCCAAATATGAATCAATGAACATAAATCCAATATTATGGCGGGTTTTATCATATTCTTTGCCTGGGTTTCCTAAACCGACTATTAGCTTCATTTTATACCTCCTTAAATATTTCTTTATATGTTGTCCTATTTCTCACGTCTATAACAAATATCTTAGGATCATCTTTTCTATTTAACTGTCCCTCAATCAAAAAAAACTCCGATTTATTGCTCTTCGATGTAATTATAAAACATATTTTTCGTACGCCAATATTATTATAACTAAATTCTCTTAATACATCCAGTAATCTTGATGTTCTATGCACTAAATATATTTTCCCATTTTTTTTTAAGTTCTTATTAGCAGTTAATACAATATCATGTAAGTTGATCAATATTTCATGTCTTGCATATCTCTTTATAATGTTATCATTAATCATACTTTTATCTGAGTATTTAAAATATGGTGGATTGCACGTAACAATATCATATTTATTATCTGATAAAAAATATTTAGCATCTTGATTATAAACAGAAATGCTTTTAAAGCCACTTTCTTTAATACTTTTATTTGCAAGGTCATATATTTCCTTTTGTATTTCAACTGCATCAATTTCAATTTTCTTATTTTTTGTAGAAATAATCAACGGTATCGGTGCATTACCGGTGCATAGATCTAGAAGCCTATTTGCTCCCCTAGTATCGACAAATTCTGCAAGTAGTATAGAATCTAAACTAAATTTAAAGTACTCATCATTTTGATAAATACTCAATCCATAATCATATAAATCATTTTTTAGAATCATCTAATTTCACTTCTTCTATTATGCTTTCTGATACTTTAACTTTATATTTCTTGTTAAGTATATCTACATCAATTACCTCACAATATTTGCCTTTATAATTAACCTTTTCTCCAATTTTAGGTAATATTTTACGGTTTTCTTCGTAAATATCATTTTCAAAATTGAAACAACACAATAATCTTCCACATGCACCATTTATCTTATTTGGATTTAATGCAATATTTTGACATTTTACCATGCTTATATTTACAGTAGAAAGATTTTTTAGTACTTTTGAACAGCAAAGTGGTCTACCACACAAACCTAATCCGCCTATCTCTTTTGCTTTATCTCGTATGCCTATTTGGTGTAATTCAATTCTCGTGTGATATTTAGATGCCATATGTTTAACTAAATCTCTAAAATCAACCCGTTCATCAGAAATAAAATTAAATAATAGTATGCTTCTATCTAAAGAGTAACTTGAGTCAATTATAGTCATATTGAGATTCATTTTATTTGCTTCTTCGCGAATACTTTCAAGTGCCTTTTTAGCTGCCGTGACATTTTTTAAATAATTTGTGTAATCTTGCTCATCTGCAATTCTTAAAACTTTTTTCAATTTCTTGGTATTGCTAACTTTACAATTAGTGGTACTGACCATACCCAATTGAATGCCGCGTTCCGTTTCTACAACTACTTTGTCTCCAACGTTTAGTTCATAATCTGATTCAAAATTATATATATTTCCATCTTCTTTAAATTTTACTCCAGTAATAGCCATTATTTAATTTCCTCCAAATCGATAAAGATTTTTTCTAACAATAAATCTCCGTTTGCATTAACATTTAACTTATTAGTAAGCATATTTAAGTATTTAGATTTTCTGACAAGTTCTTTATATGAGTTTTTTTCTATAATGATATGTAGTGTTTTTTCTTCCAGATTATCGAGGCTTTCTACCCCACAAGCAGAGCTATAATATTTTCTAATCAATTCGATTATTTCTTTTGATTTTGTTGAAACCTCTGAGTTGTTTAAAAGATACAGATTATAGTCACCTAGAGTTCCGTTTTCTATTATGTTTATCAAGCTACAGGCATAATTCATTAATTCAGTGTCTATAACATTGACATCAACTTTTTTTTCATAATAAGCTGATATTTTTTCACATCTACTTTTAATAGTTGGAAGTATTTGAGAAGGATTATCCGTAATTAAAAAGCCCACTACGTCTTCATAAGGTTCTTCTATAGTTTTAAGTAATTTATTTGACGCTATTTCATTTAAGCAATTTGCCGGTGTTATTATGTAAAATAGTCTGTTTGAAAGTGTTGGTCTGAGTTTAAGCCTTTCTTGTAGTGCAAAAATTTTGTCTCTTTTTATAAATCTACCGTCTGGACGAATAACAATTAAATCGATATATTCGTCAGCTCGAATCTGTTTTAATTTGTTTTCATCGTTTGGTAAGTATGAAGAAATTAGGTTTTTAATCTCTTCTTCACATAAAGACAAGTCGTTTGTTTCAATTAAAAAAACATGGGAATTAACATTCTCATCAAATTCTTTTTTAATAAGTTTTAGTTCATTTTTTACATCCATAAAATTCCCATTAAATAAATACACTTATGCCAACTATGACTAATAATCCAGGAAAACCAAGGGTTGCAACTGTAATAATTGTAACGATATTTAAGGGTATAAACATCATTATTGGATTCATCAGCATATTGAACCCGTATATAATACTAAGTGCAAATATTACTTTCTTTACTATATTTAAAATTTTTTTCATGTGTAATCATTTAATCATATGATCATTATGTTTTTTTATGACACTTCTTTCCTATCAAATAGTGCTCTTTCAAGAGTTAGAACATCCAAGTAGTCAATTTCGGCTCCCATAGGTATGCCATATGACAATCTGGTGATTTTTGTGTTGGTATTTTCCAATATTTTTTTTATATAAAGAGTAGTTGTATCACCTTCTACTGTTGGTTTTAGGGCAATTATCAACTCAGTATCCTTATTTTCTTTACATCTTTTAACTAGTGATGCTATATTTATGTCGTCAGGATTGATACCGTCAATTGGTGAAATTAATCCACCCAATACATGGTAAACACCATCAAAATTTCCCATTTTTTCAAACATAAAAACACTTTTATAATCTTCAACTACACAGATCAAATTTTTCTTTTTATCTGGATCGCTGCAAATTTTACACACATCTGAATCAGTAAGATGGCCACATATTGAACACTTCCGAAGTGTTTTTTTAATACTTGAAATTGACGACGAAAAATCTTCAAGTTCATCTTCGTTTAGATTTATAAGCGATAATGCGTATCTCTCTGCTGTTCTTTCACCAATTCCAGGAAGTTTTTTAAAGTATTCAATAATGACTGATAATAATTCTGGATAAATATTCATTAAAGCAAACCACCAAGCTGCTTACTATAACTACCTAGCTTGTTTTCAACATCTTTTTCTATTTTGCTGAGTGCGTCATTAAATGCGATTGTCATCATATCAGATAGCATTTCTCTGTCACCATCAATATTGCCTTGATATACTATTTCTATTTTCTTTACTTCCTTTTTACCACTCAACGTTACTTTAACCCACTCTGAGCATCCTTCATAAGTGCTATTGTAAATTTCTTCTTGTTTTTTAGTAATTTCTCTTTGCATCTTTTGTGCTTGAGCCATTAAATTTTGCATATTCATAATTATTCTCCTTTATGACACTTCGACGATTTCATCATCGAATATTTGTTTTATAGTTTCGTCTTCTTCTTTTGGTTTGATCACCGGTTCATCTACATAATTATATTTTACTCCGCGCTTTATATTTTCCTTATATTTATTTTTTTCTTGCATCCATCTTTCTTCAACAACCGAAATTACTTTAATTGCCATATTTGATTTTTGAAAAAAATTTTCAATTTGTTCTTTTTTTATATTAAACAAATCTACAAGGGATTCATCTTCTGAGACAAATATTGCATACTTCCCAGATGAAGCTACAGGTTTATATTCATTAATATCTATATCAATTTTTGTCTTTTTATCGAAGTTGTTCCAAAAATCCAACAACTGTTTAAGTGCTTGCTTGTTTGCTTCCACAAAGCAATTGTTAATTCTTATGTCGATAATGTCCATTTGCTTAGGCTGATTAGTTACAGTTGTCCTAACATTTTCATGTTTTATCTCATCTTCAATTGAATCTAAAAATGCAATCTTTAGCATTGTATATGTATTATCATTAATTCTAGATTCTGTATACAATTCATTAAGAGAAAAAATCAGTTTTTTTAACATTTGATATGAGTATTTTTTTTGGTTTTTCAACTTTATATTAATGCATTCTTTTTCTATGTGAACTATTAGTCTTCGTATTAATCTTTGAACATTATAACCATTTGTCATCAATTGATCAATCGTTTCTATTATAGTCTTAACATTCCCATTTTTGGTAGCTGATAGAAGTTCATCAATTGTCTTTGTTGAAATCAGTTCATACCGTTCTAATACTGTATCCATATTAATTTCACTACTTGATTTTAACAACTGATCTAATATACTTAGTGCGTCTCTAAGACAGCCTTCACTTAAGTTATATATTTCGTCCAATGCTTCTTCTGTACAGTTGATTTTCTCTTTTTGACATATTATTTTTAAATAATTTGTCATGTCATTTTCGGATATTTTTTTAAAATCTAATCGTTGACAACGTGACAGAATCGTTATTGGAATTTTATATACCTCTGTAGTTGCGAGTATAAAAACAACATGACTCGGCGGTTCCTCTAACGTCTTTAATAGAGCATTAAACGCGCCTGCTGAAAGCATGTGTACCTCGTCGATGATATATACTTTATATTTAGACGAGCTAGGAGCAAGTGCAATGTTTGTTCTTAATTCTCTAATTTCGTCCACACCGTTATTTGATGCCGCGTCAATTTCAATAATATCAGGGCTGGTCTTGAAATTAATGCAACTCTGACATTTTCCACACGGCTCACCATCAATTGGTGATTCACAATTAATTGCCTTTGCCATTATTTTAGCAGTTGACGTTTTACCTGTGCCTCTTGGTCCTGTAAATACGTAAGCATGTGCAAAAGTACTATTTTTAACACTTTGTTTTAAGGCTGTAACAATGGTGTTTTGACCTATTACTTCGCCAAATATTTGTGGTCTATACTTTCTGTAGAGCACTCTATACGATGTTTCCGCCACAATGACCATCTCCCTATAAAAATTATATCAAAATAAGTAGTTAAAAGCTAGCGTTTGTCTTTAAAAAATGAAGTAATTTTATTCTCGTATTCGACTTTTTCAGGTCCGTCATAAATGTAATTTTCAAAATCCGTTCCTTTATACGCTTTTTTGGTTTTCAATCTCGGTATTATGTAAAAGACATTATCCAATCTACTTTCTAGTATTACTTGTTCGCACATGTGACATGGTTCTAAAGTGACTATCATATTATACCCCTGTAAATTCCAGTTTTTTATTTTTTTATTTGCTTTCTTTATTGCAGTTATTTCGGCGTGATCCGTAGTTATATTTGATTTATTTCTTTTGTTATATCCATAAGATATTATTTTATCATCTTTAAAAACTATCGCACTAACAGGGAAATCGCAGGTTTTATCAGATTTTAAAGCATAGTTAAATAGTTTTTTTATTATTTTTTCATTCATATTTTCTCCAAAAAAAAGAACACGCAGAATCCGTTCTTATGGCTGCTGCCTTCCGACTCTGACCAGTTTCAAACATTTTCTGCTGTTCATAAAGATTATACATCAATACTATATTAATTACAAGTGTTAATGTTCCACGTGGAACATTTTTCGATTGACTTTTTATGTTCCACGTGGAACATAAATTATTTCCCGGGAAATAATTTAAAAAGAAGAAAAATTAATTTTCTTCTCTTGTTTGTTCGTCTTCAACGTCTGTATCTTCTTCATTTTCTCTATTTACAATACTAATAGATTTAACGGTTTGATTGTCTTTTAGATTAATTAATCTGACTCCTTGAGCAATTCGACTAAGCTGAGATATGCTTGTGGTTTCAATTCTGATGACAATGCCGGCATCAGTTATAATAATCAAATCATTGTCGTCGTTTACAATATTGAATGAAGTAATGCCACCGTTCTTTTCAGTAATATTTAAGGCCTTAACTCCCTTGCTTCCACGCTTAGTTTCTCTGAATTCGCGTACAAAAGTCCTTTTTCCATATCCTTTTTCAGTTACGATAAGAAGATTTGCATCAATATCGCATGCTTCAGCACAAATGCATTCGCCATCAGGCATAGATATGCCTCTTACGCCAGAGGCCGTTCTACCCATAACCCTTATTTCGCTTTCATCAAATAAAACCATGTGTCCATTTGTGCTACCCATCATTATCTTATTATTGCCAGTCGTCTTTTTGACAGAAATTAATTCGTCGTTTCCTTTAAGTGAAATACACAATTTACCTGTTTTTCTAATATTTTCAAACTCACTAATGGCAGTTCTCTTTACAATTCCTTTCTTAGTTGCAAAGAACAAATACTTAGCAACTTCTTCAGAATTTTCAATTTTTATAACTGATGTGACAAATTCATCTTTTTCAACCTGTAATAAATTGATAATCGGAAGTCCCTTGGCTTGTCTAGAAAATTCAGGAACCTCATAACCTTTAATTCTATATACTTTACCCTTATTGGTAAAGAATAGAACATAATCATGAGTGGATACGTTAACCATTATTTTTACATTATCCTCTTCATTAGTTGTCATTCCTTTAATGCCAACGCCACCTCTATTTTGAGTCTTATATGTGCTAGCTGCTAGTCTCTTAACATATCCTTTGTCAGTAATTGTAATTATGCTGTTTTCTTCTGGAATTAATGATTCGTCTTCGATGAAATCTATAGCGGTCATATCAATTTTTGTTCTTCTATCATCGCCATATTTATTTTTAATTTCGATTAATTCATCTTTAATTATAGCAAGAACTTTTTCATTACTTGCTAAGATAGACTTCAATTCCTCGATTAATGCAAGTTTTTCTTTTAATTCAGCTTCGATTTTGTCTCGCTCTAGTCCCGTTAACCTTCTTAACTTTAATTCTAGAATTGCATCTGCTTGAATTTCAGTGAATCCAAACTTTTTTATCAATTCATCTTTTGCGACTTGATCGCTTACAGCTTCTTTTATAATTTTTATAACTTCATCGATATTATTTAACGCAATCGAATAGCCCTCCAATATGTGAACCCTATCCTCAGCTTTTTTCAAATCAAATTTTGTTCTTCTAATAATTACTGTTTTTTGATGATCAATATATTTAGAGATAATATCCCTCAATCCAAGTATTTTAGGTGTCTTATCGTCAATCATTAGGAATATAATTCCATAACTTATCTGAAAGTTAGTCAATTTATATAACTTATTTAGTATAACTTGTGGATTTGCTTCCTTTTTAAGAGTAATTGTTATTTTGATTCCATTTTTTAGATCAGTATGATAATCAGAAATGCCATCTATTATCTTATTGTGGACTAATTCAGCTACCTTATTTTTTAGTTCTGCTGTATTAACACCGTATGGAACTTCTGTAATTACAATCTGTGTATGATTTTTAGTTTCTTCAATTGTGGCTTTAGACCTAATTGTAATTGTACCTCTACCGGTTTCGTAGGCTTTTTTAATTCCACTATTGCCAAGAATTATTCCACCAGTTGGGAAATCTGGTCCCTTAATATATTGCATTAAACCTAACGTATCTATATCTGGATTATCTATATATGCGATGCAACCATCAATAACTTCAGTTAAGTTATGAGGCGGAATGTTCGTTGCCATACCGACTGCAATACCCATGGTACCATTTACCAAAATATTAGGAAATTTTGAAGGCAAAACAGTTGGTTCCTTAAACATCTCATCAAAGTTTGGTGCCATATCTACTGTATCTTTACCAATATCTCGCAATAATTCGAGAGATATTTTTGATAGTCTTGATTCAGTATAACGGTATGCTGCTGCTCCATCTCCTTCGATGTTTCCGAAATTTCCGTGCCCATCGATTAACATATATCTTTCATTAAAGTCTTGGGCTAATCTAACCATTGCTTCATATATAGATGAATCACCATGTGGATGATACCTACCCATTACGTTACCAACAGTAGTTGCACATTTTCTGTGTGGTTTGTCTGGTGTATATCCGTTTTCATACATCGACCATAATATTCGACGATGTACGGGTTTTAATCCATCTCTTAAATCAGGTATAGCTCTAGCAACAATTACGCTAGCAGCATAATCTCTAAATGAATCCTTAACTTCTGATACAATATTATTTTCGATGAAACTATCCCTTTCATGAAATTCGCCAGAAAATTCAGTAACAATTTCTTTTTCATCTACTGTTTCATTTTTTTCAACAGTTTCATCTTCAATTTGAAAATCATTTTCATTTTCATTTTCCATGTTTCATTCCCCCTTCTATGCATCGACGTCTGCAAAACGTGCGTTTTCCTCAATAAATTTACGTCTCGGTTCAACATCTTCGCCCATCAATTGTTCAAAGATAGCATCTGCTGCAACCAAATCGTCTACATTTATTTTTTTTAGAACCCTCGTATTAATATCCATAGTAGTTTCGTATAATTCTTCTGCGTCCATTTCACCAAGACCTTTCATTCTCGTAATTTCAGCCTTGTTTCTGTCAGATTCTTTTAATGTATTTAAATATGCTTGTTTTTCTTCTTCTGTTAGGACATATTTTCTAGTTCGACCGTGCATTATTCTAAATAATGGTGGCTGGGCTGCATAAACATGGCCGGCTTCAACAATTGGTCTAAAGTATCTATAGAACAATGTCAATAATAGAACCCTGATGTGTGCCCCATCGACATCGGCATCGGTCATTATTATTATTTTATCATACCGAAGTTTAGATAAATCAAATTCAGCGCCTATTCCAGTTCCAAATGATGTTATTATTGTTCTTATTTCCTCATTTGATAATGCTTTATCTAATCTTGCTTTTTCAACATTTAGTATTTTACCTCTCAACGGTAATATAGCTTGTGTCATCGAATCTCTACCCTTTTTAGCAGATCCTCCTGCACTATCTCCCTCGACTATAAATATCTCTGAAATAGCGGGATCTTTACTTTTACAGTCCGATAATTTTCCCCACGTATTTCCCATTGTAAGGTCAGTTTTTCTTGAAGCTTCTCTTGCTCGTTTAGCAGCGTTTCTTGCTCTGCAAGCTTGTATAGATTTTTCTATAATAATTTTAGCTTCTTGTGGATTTTCCATTAAAAATCTTTCAAACCCCTGAGAAAACACGCTATCTGCAAGTTTTCTTACCTCTGAATTTCCCAATCTACCCTTAGTTTGTCCTTCGAATTGTGGATTAGGATGCTTACAAGAGATAATCATTGTTAAGCCTTCTTTGACATCGTCACCAGTTAATGCTTCATCTTTTTCTTTTAGTATATTAGCCTTTCTTGCATAGTTATTGATAACTCTAGTTAACGCTCTTCTAACTCCCTCTTCGTGTGTACCACCATCGTGCGTATTGATATTGTTTACAAATGAATATATATTGTCATTGTAGCCAGTATTATATTGCATAGCAACTTCAAAGAAAACTCCGTCTTCTTCACCTTCTAAGTGAATAATATCTTCATGAACAGGAGTTTTTCCCTGGTTGATAAAACGAACATATTCGCTAATTCCACCTTCATATAAGAAATGGTCACCCGTCGTATCTTCTAAGTCTCTATCATCCCTTAATGTAAGTGACAATCCCTTATTTAAGAATGCTAATTCTCTAGTTCTAACTTTAAGAGTTTCGTAATCATAGATATCCGTATCAAATATCTCTGCATCTGGTTTAAACGTTACAGTAGTTCCTGTTCTATTTGGTTCACATTCGCCAATTTCTGTTAAATGTTGAACAATTTTTCCACCATTTTCAAATTTTGTTTCATATATTTTCGAATTCTTATATACAGTAACCGTAACCCAAGAAGAAAGTGCATTTACTACACTAGCTCCAACTCCGTGAAGGCCTCCTGATACTTTATATCCTCCTCCACCAAACTTTCCACCGGCATGCAAAACTGTATAAACCGTTTCAACAGTTGATAACCCAGTTTTAGCGTGTACTTCAACTGGTATACCTCTACCGTCATCCTTAACAGTGATTGAATTATCCTTGTTAATAACTATTTCTATATTTTTACAATATCCTGCTAAAGCCTCATCAATCGAATTGTCTACGATTTCCCATACTAGATGATGTAGTCCCTTAACGTCTGTAGTTCCAATATACATACCAGGTCGTTTTCTAACCGCTTCTAATCCTTCTAATACTTGAATATCACTTGCAGTATAATCATTTGTAACCTTTTCATTCATATACTTTTTTCACCACTTTCTCATTTTTGATATTAAACACTGTACAGTTATTCAAAATTTTTGTATTAATGTTTTTTAAATCTGTAGTAGTAATAAATATTTGCAGATTTTTATTTAACTTTTTTAAAATATTATTAATTTTTTTGGCATCCAGGCAGCTGAAGAGATCATCTAATATGAGTATCGGATACTTTTTCTTATCCTTGATATACATTTCAATCTCCGCTAATTTAAAGCAAATAATTGCATTTTTTTGTTCCCCTTCACTTCCAAAATCTTTCAAATTGTTACCGTCAATAGAAAAGATTATATCATCGTGGTGGACACCAATACTTGTCTTCCCAAGTACAATATCTCTATCCATATAATACCTATATTTCTTTAATAGTTCATCTTTCTTCTTGTTTTTATAGGTACTGACATATGAAACTTTTAGTCCATTTTTATTGGTTATAGATTTATAAATATCGTCATAATATTCATTAATACCATTTATAAATTTTTCACGGTAAGAACATATTTGCAATCCGATATCGACAAGTTTTTCAGTAAGAATCCATAGATAATCTGGACTTGCTAACTTATTGACATACATTAACTTTAAAAATGCATTTCGCTGCTTTAAAATTTTATTATATTCGTTTAAGATATGCAAATATGATTGATCATATTGAGATATTTCAATATTTAACAAATTTCTTCTACTCGTGGGTGAATCCTTTATTATGTTAGTATCCTCGGGAGTAAAAATTATCACATTAATTCTAGAAATATAATTACTGAGTTTAACTACTTTATTGTTATCTACCTTTACGGTTTTACCATCATCTGATAAACTCAGCTTATAGTCATGAAAAATTCTGTCTTTAACCCTACCTTCAATTACCATTTCGTTACTTTTGGTATTTATTAAAACTTTATCAAGTGACCCTCTAAACGATTTGGTAATAGCTAACACGTAAATTGCTTCAACTATATTTGTCTTTCCTACACCATTTGGTCCAATGATAATATTTTGTTTATTTGAAAAATCTAAAGACAAGGACTTATAATTTCTAAAATTGTTTAATTTTAAGCTAGTGATTTTCATAATTGCCCTCTTAAAGCCTCAAAATAAAATTTACTAGGTATACTCGTATAGCTGTACCTAGTAACATTATAACATAAAATTAAGCCTTTAAAAAGCGTTTTTTTTACTTTTCACCGTTTATTTCACGTTTTCTACGATACATTACAGATTCTAATCTAGTTGCCCTTAAAATTTGATTATTTATTATTTCATTAGAAATAGGAAATTTTAATTTTACATCATCAGAAAAGCTTATTATCGTAGAATTGTCCGATTTCGTATAATTATCGACGTTGTTTAGAGATATCCAACTGCAGTTTTTTAGTCTTGGACTGCATGTTGGAAAGAAAATTATTCCGTTTGTCTCTTCAATAACTATTGGAGACTTGTGGGTAACTCCTATTAAATCGACAGTTCCTTTCTTTCTACCAATATATGAGCTACCATAGTATACACAGTTCTCTTCAATTATTTTTTGAGAATTTTTTGGAATAATTATGATATTATCCTTCTCATATATTTTGGTACTTCTTTCACTTATTGGTACGATAGCAAGTGTTTTTTTACTAATTGTATAGCTGTTTTTCACCAAATTCACCTCCCTCTTGGTTGCCTGTTATACAACAAAATAATGTCGAAATTTGTCATATTTTGTCGAATATATGCCAAATTATGGTAAAAAAAAACGATTTTTTCAAAAACCGTTTTAGTACGTCTTGATAGGTAAAATCAATTGTATCAATGTTTCATCTTGACTGGATTTAATTATAATTGGCTTAATTTCGCTATTTAATAGAATTACAATTTCAGTATCATCTATTGTTTTTAAGGCATCCATCATATATTTAGCACTAAATGAAATTCCTAAATCTGCAGATTCATTTTTTTCTATTTCTATTTTTTCTTCAACTCGCCCTATTTCTGATGAGAAAGAAGAAATTGTAAGATTCGATCCTTTTGTTTCCATCTTTACGATATTTTTTTCTTTATTTTGAGTCAAAAGTGACGCTCTATCTATTGCGGCAAAGAAATCATTGTAATTCACATTAATTATAGTACTAAAATTATCTGGTATAAGATTATTAGTATTAGGATATGTTCCGCTCAAGAGATTAGTTTGAAATGTAATATTCTTATAAATGAATAAAGCCTTATTTGAGAAAATATGCATTTCTATTGGTTCATCATCAACAATTATCTTATCGAGTTCATTTATATTATTTCCAGGTATAGTAATATTAATCTCATCTTTAATAAATTCCGATAACGTAACAGTCTTTTTTGCCAACCTATAAGAATCAGTCGCAGTAACTTCCATTATATTTCCCATCAATTTAAAGTTAATACCTGTTAGTAATGGTCTAGACTCTTGATTACTGATTGCATAAACAGTTTGTTTTATTATAGATTTAAATAAGTTTCCTTTAATGATTATTGGATCTTTTTGATATTCTAATTTTATCTGTGGATAATCTTCTACTTTTAAACAGTTTAGATTAAATTGAGAATTTTTAGATTTAATTAAAACTTTCAATCCATCTATTACTTCTATATCTATAACCTCATCTGGAAGTTTTCTAATTATTTCTGTAATAAATTTACTTTGTATTACAATACTTCCCAATGAACTAACTTTTTTTATCTTATCTTTCTTTATAAAAGATTTAATAGTTAAGTCTGTATTACTCGCAGTTAAATATAAACCATCTTCCGTCAATTCCATTTTTATTCCATTTAGTACAGGTATAACGTTTTTGATCGATATTGCCTTTGTAACATTTGATAAATTTTCTAATAAAATATTTTTTTCGATTGTGAATTTCATTTTTTTCCTTCTTTCTTTTATTTATATAATTTTATTAATAATATGTGCTGTTGATATTGTGGAAAACTTGTGTTTTCTCCACAATTATGGGAATTTGTTGACTGTTGAAAAATTGTTAATAATTATTAGTCTTTCAACAATTATCCAATGTTGTTTTTAATTTCTTTAATTATTATCTTTAGTTGTTCATTATTTTTCAAATCCTCTTTAATTTTATCACATGCGTGAATTATTGTCGAATGATCTCTATTCCCAAATTCTAAACCTATTTTCGGAAACGATTCATCTGTGTAAGTTCTACATAGATAAATGGCTATCTGTCTAGGATAGTTAATATTTGCACTTCTTTTTTTGCTCTTTAAATCCTCTATTGTCAATTTATAATAGTCTGCTACCGCTTTTTGAATCTTAGCAATATTACTATCCAAATAAACTGAATTTTTCAAATAATCTTTAAGCGCCTCGTTTGCAAATTCTAGGTTAATTTTACTGGGTACCATTATTGCAGTATATGCAAACAATCTTGTTACAGCGCCTTCAATATGTCTTACGTCATTCTCGCTGTTTGCTGCTATATATTCGATTACTTCATCGTCAACTAGTCTAGCGGCATCGTGTCCGGCCATTTTATTCGCTATTATTCTTTTCTTTAATTCCAATTCTGGAGGATATATATTTACTGTAAGTCCCCAACTAAATCTAGTTCTAAGCCTTTCTTCTAATAGTTTTAAATCATCTGGACTTCTATCAGAACTTATTATTATTTGTTTATTCATATCATATAAATTATTAAAAGTGTGAAAGAATTCCTGTTGTGTCTTTTCTGCTCCGCCTAAAAATTGAATATCATCTATCATTAAAACGTCTATATTTCTGTATTTATCCTTAAATTTTTGAATATAGTCCGCATCCTTTTTCATGTTTATAGTTGTAAAATCCGTTATAAATTGCTCACTTGTTACATACAGTACACGCTTATGCAAATTTTTTTTAATTTGATTCCCTATCGCGTGCATTAAGTGAGTTTTACCCAAACCGCTTTTTCCATGGATAAAAAATGGATTATAGAGTTTTCCAGGTTGTTCTGATACTGCTAAAGCTGCAGTATGAGCTAATCTATTAGATTCTCCAATTACAAAGTTTTCAAACGTATAACGTTCATTTAAATTGTCATCAAAGTTAGCATAGGTATTTATTTCTAAATTTGTGCTTATTTGCTGACTAGATTGGCTTTGATTAGCATTAGTATCAATATTTATCTTGGGTAGTTCTATTTCATCTTCCTTTATTTCATCTGTAGTTTTAATTATTATGTTACATTGCATGCCCAGTATTTTTTCCATTACGTCTGCAATAGTATCTAGATATCTTTTTAAAAGAGAATCTTTAATAAAACTAGATGGAGTAATAAGAACTACATTTTTCATAGGTCTATTATCTATATTAGTATCTTGAATTTCATATATCTTTAAATCTTTAAACCATGAGTTGATGGTTACCTGTGAAACATTATTTCTTAAAAGTTCTATAAAATTCTTCCAAATAATAGAATTTTCTTCATTCAAAAACCATCACCCCATCTCTGATAAGCATATTTTAACTTAAATAAAAAAAAAGATAAAGAAAAAAATAGAAAAAAAATTAAATAAACAGCTTTATCAACAAAAATTGTTGATAACTAATCTTTATAAAAGCCGTAATAATGGACATTTATCCAACTTATCAACAGTTTCCACAATTTTGTGATATGAACATTGTTGATAAGTTTTACACAGATTGTGGATTGATGTTGATAAAATTGTGGATATTGTGGAAAAATAATTAAATAAGTAAATTTTATGTTATAATACATATATAAGGTTGGAATTAGTGTGAAATATAGAAAATATGACATCAAAAAAATAATTTTAATGATTTTATTTATTTTATTTGTTTCTATTGATATTCTTTATATATATAGAAAATATGATAATAGGTTAATAAAAAATATCAATTTAAATATAGGAAAAATGGATAGCGAAGGTAAACATCAAGTAAATGTTGTAGCTCAAAATGCAACTTTGTGTTTATTAGATTCAAATGAATGGAAAAATATAAAAGACTGTAACTATTTACTGGAGCCAGGAACGTATACATTGTATATTAGAAACAAATATAATGTTACTAGTAAACAGTTTGATGTTGTCAATAAACCAATTGGTACATTTAAAACGAGTATAGATTCTCTTGATACATACTATATTGCAAGTGGTGGAAGAAAAAAATTAAATCTTGAATTTGATTATCCAGAATTTTTTAATAAGACACCAAATTATTCAGTTGAAAATCCAGATATCATAGAAGTTAAGGACGATACGATAATAGGTCTTAAAAGTGGTGAAAGCAAATTAAAAATACAATTAAAAGATGGAAATGAAAGAGAATACAACATAGTAGTAACAGATTTAATTACACCGCCCTCGTTAAACAACAATAAACCATACTTACCATGTGATAGATATACTGTAGAAGAAGCCCACTTACTGGACAAAATATTAGAATCTAGAGTAAAAGAATATGGAGAAGGAACGAGGGGAGGAGTTCTAGCAGCAGCTAGGTTCATAACGCTAGAGTTTCCTTATACACTCAGATATTTTAATGAAAATGGCCGATTAGTAGATCATGGCATACGAAAACATATAGATGGTGAAGGTAGGTATTACCATAAGGGACTATATTTATCTAGAGATAAGTTTGAATTGCTAGAAAAAAATGCTAGCACAAAAACTGGACCAAACATTTGGGGATGTAATATATATGATTACTTTGTTTCTAGAATGAATCAAAATGGATTTACGTGTTCAGGCTTCGTATCATGGGCAATGTTAAATGGAGGATTTGATGTTGGAGATGTCGGCGCTGGAGATTATAAACAGTATGATGACGACTTGTCCGATTTAGGTGAACATCAAGAAATAACATATGACTATATGAGAAACGGAAACTATGAAGTAGGAGATTTTATCGCACGTAGTGGGCATGCAGCACTTATAATAGGAATTGACGATAATACAATATATACTGCGGAGTCATTACCACCTAAACTAAAGGTTTATACATATGAGAGGTATCAAGGAATAATTAGAGACCCAAATTTAACTTACGTAATAGAAATGAAGGATAAATATCCTAATGGGGAAGGAATATACACGCGAATGTGGAATGAATAACATAATACTAATAATCTTGACTTTTTAAAGTAATTCATAATATAATACAGTTGCTATTTAACGAGGGAGGTGCAAAAAATGAAGAGAACATATCAACCAAATAATCGTAAAAAAGCAAAAAAGCACGGTTTTTTTGCTAGAAAAGAAACAAATATTTTAAAGTCTAGAAGAAAAAAAGGTCGTAAAATACTTTGTAAGTAAGCCACTTGTAACTAGTGGTTTTTATTCTAAATAGGAGGATAAAAACATATAATGAAGAGATTTGAAATGATTAAAGATAAAACTCTTTTTAACGACATAATTCGCCATGGTAGGTACATTAAAGATAACAATTATGTCATATATACTTCTAAATCACAATCGGAAAATATAAAATTTGGCATTGCAATAAAAAAGAATATAGGTTCTGCTGTGACTAGAAATAGATTAAAAAGACAAACAAGGGCTATAATTGATAAAAATAGAAATATATTTAAAAATTCATATAATTATATTATAATGATAAGGGACGGGTGTTTGACTAGTAGTTTTGGTCAAATGAACGAATCAATAATCAATCTCATGAAAGGAAAAAACGAATGAAAAAGAAAAGTTTAGTTGTAATAGTACTAACTCTAATAGTTTTATTAACTGGCTGTACAAAATATTTGCAAGATGATAATAAAAAGAGAGTAATAAATGAAAAAACTGGACAGGCTATTACATCAAATATACTATGTTTACCAGAAAGTAAAGAATTAAAAGAAATATATGAAAGTAATAAGGAAAACTTAGATGTCGACTATGATAAATTATCTCATTGTAAAGATTTTAAACCTAGCGATATTTCTTATAATAAAAGTCTACTTGAAGTATTATTTGTTAAACCATTAGCTTGGTTAATAATAAAAATAGGACTTTTAGTTAAAAACTATGGACTTGCTGTCATGATACTTGGTGTAATCATTAGACTAATATTGATGCCTTTTACTAAAAAGAGCATGATGCAGTCTGAAAATATGAAAAAGGCACAACCTGAATTACAGGCAATTCAAAAAAAATACGGAAACGATAAAGAAAAGACAGTACAGATGAGTCAAGAAATGATGTTAGTATACAAAAAGTACGGCATTAATCCTGCAGGAGGTTGTCTAGTATCTTTCATCCAATTGCCAATTTTACTAGCTTTTCTAGAGGCAATAAATAGAGTTCCAGCCATATTTGAAGGTTCTTTATTGTCACTACAACTTGGTACAAGTCCGTCAGTTGGAATCAAAAATGGTAATTTCTTATATATCATTATAATAGTATTGATAATCGCATCGACATATTTTTCTTATAAAAATACTATGAGCAGTACTTCTAGTGGAGAAGGACAAGAAAAACAAATGAAGATGATGATGATTTTTATGATAGTATTCATATCTATTGCATCATTAAGCCTTCCGACTGCATTAGCATTGTACTGGATAGTATCAAATCTATTCATGATAATACAAAATATAATAATTAAAAAGACGATGAAAAAAGATGAACCAAAGGGAAAAGTAATCACAAAAAAGGCAAAGAGGTAGTTAAATATGGAAGTAAATAAATTTTCTGGAAAAAGTTATGATGAAATTTTAAAGTTAGCATTACAGAAATTGAATGCCAATGAAGACGAAGTAATAATATATAGTGAAGAAAAAAAGGGTGGACTATTTAAATCATCAGTCTTTGAATTGACCGTAACACCTCTAACAGATGTAGTTGAATATGTAAAAGAGTATTTGTCAGGCGTTTTATCATCTATGGGATTGACAGTTACATATGAAACAAAAATTAGAGATCGTCAAATTCAAGTGAAAATGTATTCGGACGATAATCCAATTTTAATTGGTAAACAGGGCCGTACACTTTCTTGTTTACAAGTAATAGTAAGAAACGCAGTAAAAGTAAAATTCGGAGCTACACCATATATTTCATTAGATGTTGAAAATTATAAAGATAAGCAAATAATGTATTTAGAAAAGACTGCCAAAAGATTAGCAAAAGAAGTAGCACATACAAAAGTAGCTGTTGAAATGGATAATATGAACGCCTATGAAAGACTTGTAGTTCACAATGCGCTTGCAAACTTTAAAGGTATTTATACTGAGAGTACAGGAGAAGAACCAAATAGGCATGTCGTTATTAAACCAAAGGATGAGGAATAAAGAGCGAAATATATCGCTCTTTTCAAATGCTTGATAATCTGCTATAATAGGTTAGATTTTTTGAAGGGAGTTATCTTTATGTCTGATACGATATGTGCAATTAGTACTGCTCTTGGTGTAGGAGGTATTGCTATTATAAGAGTTAGCGGAGTCGACGCTATAGATATAGTTAACTCTATATTTGAAGGTAAAGACTTAAAAAAAGTTAAAAGTCACACCATAAATTATGGACATATTAAATTTAATAATGAAATAATAGATGAAGTACTAGTTTCAGTAATGCGCGCTCCCAAAACATATACTACGGAAGACATAGTAGAAATAAATATACACGGAAGCATTGCTACTACAAATAAAGTATTAGAAATTCTTTTAAATAGCGGATGTCGCCTTGCAGAACCAGGTGAATTCACAAAAAGAGCATTTTTAAATGGAAGAATAGACTTGGTAGAAGCTGAGGCAGTGGGTGACTTAATTTCCGCAGAAACTGACAATGCGAGAAATCTATCTATGAACCATTTAAGCGGTAAATTATCGGAAATTATACGTACAATTAAAAAAATGATATTAGAAATAGAAGCTAATATAGAAGTTAATATAGATTATCCAGAGTACGAAGACATAGAGACAGTTGATCATAGTAAAATGACCGAGGCTTTACAAAAGATAAAAGAGTTAGTAGATAAAATGCTATCAGAAAGTAACACAGGAAGAATTATAAAAAACGGAATCAATGTGGTGCTTATAGGCTTACCAAATGTCGGTAAAAGTAGTATTTTAAATGCTTTATTAGAAGAAGAAAAGGCAATAGTAACAGATATTGCTGGTACTACAAGAGACACTGTAGAAGGCCATATGCAATTAAACGGCGTATTAATAAATTTTATCGATACTGCAGGTATTAGAGATACTGAAGATAAAGTAGAAAAAATTGGTGTAGAAAAAAGTATGATTGCCATAGATAATTCGGATTTAATAATATTTATACATCCAATTAATGAACCAATTAGAGATGAAGAGAAAAAAATACTTGATAGTATTAAGAAAAAGAAACATATCATAATGGTCAATAAAGATGATTTAAAATCAGAGTGTAATTATGATTTTGGTGAAGAAGTAATATATGGAAATACTATTAGTAAAAACGGATTAGACGCATTAAAAAATAAAATTATCGAGTTATTTTCATTATCGGATATTACAAAAAAGGATTTTACTTATATTTCAAATGCTAGACAATTAGCATTGATGGAACAGGTTAAGGATTCAATTAATAGAGCGATTGTGGCAACACAAAAGAAGTTGCCTGTAGACATAATTGAGATAGATTTGACTAGTGCAAGAAACTGTCTTGGCGATATATTAGGCGAAAATTACAAAGACGATTTGTTAGATGAATTATTTTCAAATTTTTGTATTGGTAAATAGGAGTTTAATCATTTAAAAAATAGGAGGTGAATAATTGTGAAATACGAAGTAATAGTTGTCGGTGGAGGTCACGCTGGAATAGAAGCCGCTCATGCCACTGCAAAAATAGGACATAAAACACTACTTATAACTGGGAATATATCTAATATAGGTGATATGCCTTGTAATCCATCGATAGGTGGAACAAGTAAAGGTATAATTGTACGAGAAATTGATGCCCTAGGCGGATTAATGGGTAAAGTTGCAGATGAAACACAAATACAAATGAAGATGCTGAATGGAAGTAAAGGACCAGCTGTTAGGTGTCTTCGTGCCCAAGCAGATAAAGAAACATATCCAAAAAGAATGCAGGAAATATTATTAAATCTTCCGAACTTAACAGTAATGGAAAGAATGGTAGAAGATTTAATAGTAGTCGATGGAAAAATTAAAGGAATAATTTTAGAAAATAATGAACATATTGAATCAAATATAGTAATTCTTACCACGGGAACCTACTTAAAAAGCCAAATATTGAGAGGATTTAATAAAAAGGATGAAGGTCCGCATGGCGAAAAAAGATCTAATCATTTAAGCGATAATTTGAAAAAGTATGGTTTTAAACTACTGAGACTTAAAACCGGTACACCACCTAGAATTGATGCAACAACTATAGATTATAGTAAAATGAAAAAAGAACCAGGAGACAATCATGTTTGGTCATTTAGTTTCGACGAAAAAAGAATATATGATCCTGAGAAGCAAGAGTGCTGCTACCTTATATATACTAACGATAAAACGCACAAAATTATTAGAGACAATTTAAAACTATCGAGTATGTATGGTGGGATAGTAGAAGGAGTTGGTCCTAGATATTGTCCAAGCATTGAGGACAAGATTGTAAGGTTTAGCGACAAAGAAAAACATATATTGTTTTTAGAACCACAAAGCGTCGTCCCCACAAGCAAGTACTATAATTCTCTATATTTGCAAGGATTTTCGACATCAATGCCAGAAAACATTCAGGAAGAAATGGTTCACTCACTAGAAGGTTTTGAAAATGCAAAAATACTAGAATATGCATACGCGATAGAGTACGACGCCATAGACCCTTTGCAAATAAAGCCATCCCTTGAATCTAAAATAATAGAGAATTTATTTACAGCAGGACAAATAAACGGTACTAGTGGTTATGAAGAGGCAGCAGGACAAGGATTAATCGCGGGAATTAATGCTTCTTTAAAATTAAAAAATAAAAATCCTCTCATTTTAAAAAGAAGTGATGCGTATATTGGCGTACTAATAGATGACTTAGTCACAAAAGGTACAATCGAACCTTATAGAATGCTCACATCGAGAGCAGAGTACAGACTTATTTTAAGGCATGACAATGCAGACTTGAGACTAAGAAATTACGGATATGAAGTTGGACTTATAAGTGAATTTCAAAAAGAGAGACTAGATGACAAAATTGAAAGGATTAATAAGTTAAAAGAATCATTAAAGAATATTAAACTAAAAAAGGAAGACATTGACGATATACTAGATATAACTTCAACCATCTCATTTTATGATTTGATTAAGCGAAGTGATGTTTCAATGGAAATTATTGACTCACTTAAAAAATATATTCCTGAAAAAGATGAAGATATAATATATGAGGCAATCATAGATATAAAATATTCTGGATATATCGATAAGACTATTAAAGATGTCGAAAGAATGGTCAAATTAGAGGAAAAGAAAATTCCAAGTGACATCGACTATAGTAAAATCAAAAATTTGGCAAGCGAAGCAAGACAAAAGTTAGAAAATATAAGACCAGAAACTATCGCACAAGCTTCAAGAATAAGTGGTGTTAATCCATCAGATATATCGATACTCGCAATATATTTAAAGAAGGAGTATAGCAAAAATGAGTGAAGAAATATTTATAGAAGCCTTAAAAGAATTAGGATTTACCCTTACAGAATATCAAAAAGAACTATTTAAAAAATATGCAACATTTTTACTAGATTATAATTTGCATACTAATCTAACAGCGATTAAAAGTGTCGATGAAGTTTATTTAAAACACTTTTATGATTCTATATTAGTTTTAAAGTACTATAAAATTTATGGTAGGATTTTAGATATCGGTTGCGGTGCTGGATTTCCAGGCGTGCCGTTAAAAATTTTAATACCTGAGATAGATCTTTACTTACTCGATTCCAATGGTAAAAAAACAGAATTTTTGGAAAAATTAAAAAAAGAATTAAATATTGAATATCACGTAATTAATTCTAGAGCTGAAAAATATATCGAAGGTAATAGAGAAGGTTTTGATTTTGTCATATCAAGAGCCGTCGCGTCACTTCCAATTTTATCTGAATTATCAATTCCTTTTGTAAAAATTGGTGGAAAGTTCATTGCCTATAAGGGCCAATATCAAGAAGAATTAGAGGCAAGTAAATATGCAATAAATGAATTAGGTGGTGTATTAGAGTTAGTTGCAAATACGACACTATATGAACGTAGTGACGTAAGATCTTTTATTGTAATAGCTAAAAAGTGTAAAACAGACATAAAATATCCTCGATTATTTGAAAAAATATCTAAAAAGCCATTGCAAAAGTAAATAAAATAGTTTAGTATTGTGTTATAGGTAAAAGAATAAAAAAGAGTAAAGGGGATGTCCCATGAATAATGAAATTGTACAAGAAATATTTGTTGAAGATATAATACCTAACAGGTTTCAACCGCGTTTAACATTTGATGAAAAAGCACTACAGGAACTTTCAGACTCCATTAAGGTACACGGTGTAATACAACCACTTGTCTTAAGAAAAGTAGGAAACAAATATGAAATTATTGCAGGTGAAAGACGTTATAAGGCATCATGTATGGCAGGACTAAAAAAAGTGCCTGCAATCGTAAGGGACCTAAGTGACGACGAAAGTGCAGAAGTAGCATTAATTGAAAATGTCCAAAGAAAAAACCTTACAAGCATAGAGGAAGCGCAAAGTTATAAGACACTTTTAGATAGAGGATATATGACTCAAGATGAGTTAGCTCAAAAAATTGGAGTGGCTCAATCGACAATCGCCAATAAAATGCGTTTATTAAATCTTTGCGATGAAGTTCAAGATGCATTATTAAATGAAAAGATAAGCGAACGTCACGCTAGAAGCTTACTTCAATTGACTAATCCTGATGAACAAAAGAAAATGTTAGATAGAATAATTAAAGAGAGGTTAACTGTAAAACAACTCGACAACGAAATTAAAAAAATGAATACATCTTCGGATAGTGAAGGTGAAGGCGGTGATACAAGCATGGGTCCAGTAGGAGATACTAATAATGACGTTGAAAATAAAAGCCTTTTTGGTTTTAATATACAACAATCAACTGATTTAGAACAGAAACCCGTTAACTTCTTTACAGAAGAGCCTGCAGTACCGCCAGCTTTTAATCCATTCGGTTCTTCTCAAATGACTACCGAGTTATTCGAAATTCCGTTGAATAATTCAAGTCAAGAAGTATCAACATCAAATAATACAGAAGAAAAAATTGAAACTTTTGATATGTTTGGTGACATTCTTACTAAAGAGGATATCGAAGAGAAGAAAAAGCAAGAAAATAGAGAAAAGAAAAACATCGGTGATCAAATCAATAGGGTAAGAGATTCTGTTAGAGACATAGAAGATGAAGGATTTAAAGTCGAACTCGAAGAATATGACTTCGAAGATGTTTATCAGATAACAATAAAGATTAAAAAAGAATCATGATTGATTCTTTTTTTTATCGTTGTTATTAATTGGTTCTGTTCCTTTGATAAAATAAAATATACTGTTTTTAGAAGTACCATATTCTCCTGTGATTGGGTTTAGAGGAATCCCAATTACATTATCGGGGATAGGGTACCAGTCTGTAGAAGTATTACTTAAACTAGCTTCTATGGAATCAGCCCAAATATTCTTTGTAATTTTTGAATATCCACTACTGCTGGATGAATTGTTGTCACATCCAGTCCAAACCATTAATAGAGCTTCCGGATTATATCCTATAACCCAGTGATCGTTATCTGTAGTTCCCGTTTTAATCGAATAATCATGGGTAAGCCGTCCCTTAATTTGAATCGCTGTTGGACTATTGTAATCGATAAAAAGAGGATTGTAAGTGTTTTTCATCATTTCATTGATTATGAATACATAATTGTAGTTTAATAATAAAATATCGCGATTTTTTCTTTCGTACAGAACTTGGCCGTTTGAGTCTTCAACTCGTTCTATAAGATGTATATTTCTATCATATCCTCCGCTTGCAAGAGTCGAGTATGCTTTAGCATAGTCGAGCATATTGATTTCAATTGTACCAAGAGCCAGAGACGGAAGTGAATCCAGTTTTTTCTTAAGTCCCATTGTTTTCATTGTATTGACAAGATTATCTTCTCCTAAGAATAGGTGAGTTTTAACAGCATATATGTTATCAGAATATGCAAGAGCAGCAGCCATTGTAATATTTTTGTTAGCATAAATATTTCCGTAATTGGATGGAGAATATTCTTTATTGCCAGATAGATTAAATGTGGTCTTTTCACTGGAAAATGTACTAGACATAGTCATACCATTTGCTAGAGCGGAGTAATATAGAAAAGGTTTTATTGTTGAACCAACTTGTCGTGAAGATTTTATAACCCTGTTATACTGACTTTTACTATAATCTTTTCCACCGACGAGCGCATTGACTGCTCCAGTCTTGGGGTCAACATATATGGCTGATACTTGAGTATCATCTTCTTTCATATTATCAATTATAGCTTTTTCTATCGATTCTTGAATATTCAAATCTAAAGATGTATAAATCTTTAATCCTCCAGTGTCTAGAATACTATTGGGTATGCTTTTAATGGTCCCTAATTCGTTTAATACTGCATCCTGGTAATACATAAGAGTTTGAAGATTATTTTTTTCTCGTTTACCGTATATTTCTATTTTGTTTTTAAATAATGATTTATACTCTTTTTTTGAAATCATCTTATTTTTGTACATAGTATGAGCGACTGTCTTAGCTCGCTTTATGGATAATTCGTAATTTGAAACCGGATTATAATTTGATGGATTTTTTGGTATACCTGCTAATATACAAGATTCCTCGATAGTTAAATCTCTTGCTGATTTGTTAAAATAAAACTTAGAGGCTTCTTCTATTCCATAATTTCCTTCACCAAAGTTTATAGTATTTAAGTATCCTTCCAATATTTCATCTTTTCCATAGTGTACTTCTAACTCTAAGGTTAAAAGAGCTTCTTCAATTTTTCTTTTCCATGTCTTATCAAATGATAAGTATAAATTTTTAACATACTGTTGACTAATCGTTGATGCTCCCTCGACAACTCTTTTATTTTTAATATTATTTAACATGGCTCTTATTATTCTAAGGTAATCAAATCCTTGATGTTTGTAAAAATTTTTATCTTCTATGCTTACTATCGCATTTTTCATGTCCTTTCCAACATCTTCAAGATTAATCCACTCAGATGACGAAGAACCTTGATATACTAACTGATTATATTTATCATATATATAATATTTTCCGTTAGTTTTAATATTAATTTTCGGAGATAAAAAAGCATATAGGTACAAGCCACCAATAATAAGTATGATTGTAATCGACAATAAGAATAGAACTTTTAATATTATTTTAATTTTATTTTTTATAAAAATCACTCATTTCTCTATTTATTATGGTATAATGTACTGGATTTTATAAGAGGTGTTAACTATGAATGAATATGTATTTACAATGTATTTAGGTAAAGAAATATTATTAACTACTCATATAAATTTAGAAAATAATGAGTTTATAATCGAAGATAAAGAAAATAGTTATGAAATAAATTTTAATAATATTAATCTAGTTTTTAAAAGAAAAACTGATGAAAGCATATTTACGTTAGAAATTTACAAAGGTGAGAAAAAATCAAAACTTGAATTGTTAAAAGAAAATATCGAAGTGGATATACCACTTGAATTTGCTGATTATATCCATAAAGAAGATGGGTTCGATTTAATATATAAATTAGAGAGCCAAGACCTTCCAATTAAAATGAATTTAAAAATAGTTCAATAATAGTTGACAACGCCAAACTATTATGTAATAATTTGTTACGAGTTTATTAATGCCTATATAGATTATGTTATAAAGCATATAATAAAAACGATAAATTTGGAGGACCATATGAAAAAAATAGAGTTAACTAGCGAAGAACTTGAACAAATGAATTATAACGATGTTGCTTTTGTAATTTTGCAGTCTAGCAACAAAAAAATGAAGATAATAGATCTTCTAAACGAAGTCGGAAAATTGATGAATTTGGATGAAAATGAGTGCCAGGAACACATTACAGATTTTTTTGAATTGTTAAGTACAGACAAAAGATTTATTATGTTAGAAGAAGGATATTGGGATTTAAGAATTAAGCACAATAAGGGTATGCAACTCGATAGTGAAGACGAAGACGAAGAAATGGTTTTAGAAGAAGATTCTCAAGAAGATGACGAAGAGGATGAAACAAATTACGACGAATCAAAAGAAGATGACGACGTCGAGGAAGACGATTTATCAGACTTAGTTATAATTGACGACGTAGATGAAGATTCCGCAATGTAGGAGATTGATATGGAAGAAAGACTTCAAATCATTAAAGAAAAATATAAAGAGTTGGAACAGGAATTGAGTAATCCAGAAGTTTTAAATGATTTCCAAAAACTTAAAGAACTTTCCAAACAAAAAAGTGAGCTTGAAGAGACTGTACTAAAGTATGATGAGTATACGAAGTGCTTGAGTGAGCTTGCAGAATTAAATTCGATGAAAAATGACCCCGATATGCAAGATATGATTAAAGATGAAATAAGTAGATTAGAAACTAAAAGAGATAATCTTTATCATGAAATAGAAATTTTACTTATACCAAAAGATGAAAACGATGGTAAAAACATCATAATGGAGATAAGAGGAGCAGCTGGTGGTGACGAAGCGAACATCTTTGCGGGAGACTTATTTAGGATGTACTCATATTATGCTACAAAGCAAGGATGGAAAATTGAGGTAATCCATTCAGTAGATGGTGCAAGTGGTGGCTATTCTCAAATCGAATGTATGATTAAGGGAGAAAATGTATATTCAAAATTAAAATATGAGAGTGGTGCACATCGTGTTCAAAGAATACCATCCACAGAAACACAAGGAAGAGTGCATACTTCAACGGCAACAGTTTTAGTAATGCCTGAAGTCGAAAATGTGAACATAGAAATAAATGAATCAGATATTAAAATGGATGTCTTCCATTCAAGTGGAGCAGGAGGTCAATCGGTAAATACGAGTAATTCGGCTGTTAGATTGACGCACATACCAACTGGTATAGCCGTTGCTTGTCAAACTGAACGAAGTCAATTGAACAATAGAGAACAAGCTTTGAGACTCTTAAAAATTAAAATTAATGATGAAATAATGAGAAAACAAGAGTTAGAACAGGGCAATGAGCGTCGTAGTAAAATTGGTACTGGCGATCGCTCTGAAAAAATAAGAACTTATAATTATCCTCAAAATAGGGTGACTGATCATAGAATAAATTTTTCTATTATGGATTTAGAAAAAGTCATGGATGGAGGATTAGATCCTATTATTGAAGCACTGATAACAGAAGATCAGAGATTAAAACTAGAAGGAGCTGGCTTAAATGGTTAGGCCTTCTTTTATTAATAACTTGGATTGGAAGCTTTTAACTGATAAGTACAGTGAAAAAAAATTAAAAAAAATAGTAAGAAAAATTAAAAACGATTATCCTGTTCAGTATGCAATTGGAAATGTCGATTTTCTAAATGGAAATTTTATTGTCAATAAAAATGTGTTAATTCCGAGATTCGAAACAGAATTACTTGTCGATAAGTTAAAAAAATACATGGTGAAGAATGATTTTAAGAACGCTGATATTATCGATTTATGTACTGGAAGCGGATGTATAGGTATTACATTAAAGAAATACTTTTATGATTCAACTGTAACATGTATTGATAAAAGTTTCTTAGCATTAGGCGTAGCATACAGAAATATGGTTAGGAATAAACAAAGAGTAAAATTGATACGAAAAGATGTATTAAGGGGCAAAATAAGGGGAAAATATTCCGTACTTGTAAGCAATCCGCCGTATCTTGTTAAAGGGGATTATGTGACTCCAAATACGCGATATGAACCTAGTATGGCACTTTATACAAAATATGATGATATTGAATTTTATAAAAAAATTCTCGATATATCTAAAGGTCTACTATATAAAAAAAACATAATTGCATTTGAGATAGGAGAAAACCAATCAAAAAGGATTTGTTCTTATGCAAAGAAGATTTATAAAGAGTCGCAGATTGTAGTAGAAAAAGACTATAACAATTTGGAGAGATATATATTTATATTTAATAATTGTGAATAAACTTCTAGAAGATAACCCATTACAATATTGAAAGGGTTATTTTTTATGAAAAAAATATTAATCTTAATAATACTAGCATTTTTAACAATTAATTATATTAGTAAAAAAGAATATGTAGAGATTCCGTCTACATCCATTAGAATGCGTGTTATTGCTGCGTCTAACAGCAAAAAAGATCAAAAAGACAAAATGATTATCAAAGATATAATAACAAAAAAATTGAGTGATAAACTTAAGGATGCTAAGACTTATGAAGAGGCAGACGATATATTAAAAAACAGTATCACTGAGCTTACTAATACAATCGAAAAAACATTAAAAGATTATTCAATCGAAGATAACTTTTCTATCAATTATGGATTGAACTATTTTCCAGAGAAGACATATAATGGAGTGACATATAATTCCGGTAATTACCAATCACTTGTGGTAACTTTAAATGAAGGTAAAGGGGAAAACTGGTGGTGTGCCTTATATCCACCAATCTGTCAAATAGATGATAATGGTAATAATGAATACAGATTTTTAATAAAAGATTTGCTAAGCCAATATAATTAATTGGTGATATTTTGAACTATATAACAATTATTTTACTAGGCATTTCATTGTCTATGGATGCATTTAGTTTTGCAATTTCAATAGAGTCATTCAATATTATAAATAGAAAAACTGTAATTATAATTGCACTTACAGTGGGAATTTTTCACTTCATGATGCCTATAATTGGTAGTATTCTTGGAAATACGATAAAACAACTAATCCATATAGACTTTGGGATTATTACAGGCGCAATTTTTTTATACATTGCCATAGAAATGATTAAAGAATTTAGACAGAATGTTAGCATGCCTAGCCTATCAATCTTGGGAGTGCTTGCTTTAGCACTAAGCGTAAGTGTAGATAGTTTCGCGGTAGGGTTTACTTTGACTAACGGTCTAATTAATACTTTTTTAAGTGCTGCAACTTTTTCAATTTTTAGTTTTACCTTTACATTAATAGGATTAATTATTGGCAAATATATAAGCGAAAAATTCGGAGATATATCTAAGGTGGTAGGAATATCGATTATGATAATACTTGCCATCTTAAGTATTGTAAAATCGTAGGTTTTTGGTTGACTTTATTCTCCATATAGCATATATTTTAATTAGTGATGAATATGAAAAAAATAGTTATTAAAGGTGGAAAGACATTAAGCGGGGAAATATCTGTTGGGGGTGCTAAAAATAGTGTTGTTGCACTAATACCAGCTGCTATTCTTACAGATGAGGTTGTAACAATTTTAAATGTGCCTCGTATTTCTGACACAGAAAATCTTAAAAGGATTATTTCACTATTAGGTGGCGATATCGAATTTGGGGAAGGTACATTAAAGATTAATGGTGCAAATGTTAAAAGTGAGCCTATTCCTGAAGAATTTTCTGATAAACTGCGTGCATCATATTACTTTATGGGAGCGCTTCTAGCACGTTTTAAACATGTAGAAATGTGCTTTCCTGGGGGATGTAAAATTGGTGCAAGACCGATCGATTTACATATTAAGGCATTCGAACAACTTGGTGCTGAAGTAAAAAAAGAAGAAAGTAAATATACGTTAGACGCTGAAAACTTGCATGGGGCGAACGTATATTTAGATTTTCCTAGTGTTGGTGCTACCATAAATACAATGTTGGCAGCATCCTTAGCAAACGGTATTACGACGATAGAAAATGCTGCAAAAGAACCAGAAATAATTAATGTTGCCTCCCTTTTAAACAATATGGGAGCTAAAGTAAGTGGAGCGGGAACTGATACTATAAAGATTATAGGTGTTGAACATCTACATGGTGCGACTATAGAAACCATTCCAGACCGTATTGTCGCTGGAACATACATCATGATTGGAGCACTTACAGGAAACAATTTAAAAGTAAGTAACGTTATACCGACACATACAGGAACTCTTTTATCAAAAATTCGCGATATGGGAGTAAACTTGAAGATAGAAGACGATTCTGTAATAGTGAGTAAAGCAGACAAATTAAAACCTGTGGATATCAAAACACTTGTATACCCCGGATTTGTTACAGATTTAGGCCAACCCATGTGCACACTTTTAACTCAAGCAGATGGGGAATGTATTTTTGAAGAAACTATTTACGAAAATAGAATAGGTCATTACCCAGAGCTAATTAAAATGGGTGCAAACATAGAATATACAAATAAAAAGGCTCATATTTATGGTCCAGCTAAGTTAAAAGGTACTACAGTGTGTGCTTCCGACTTAAGAGCAGGAGCAGCACTCATTATCGCGGGGCTCATAGCAGAAGGAACAACAGTCATAGAAAATATTGAGCACATTTTAAGAGGATATGAGGATATTGTCGAAAAATTGAAAGCAGTAGGCGCAGATATTGAATTGATAGATGAATAAAAATAGAGGATAATATGGAAGTAGAGAGATTCACAGTAGAGACAGATAAAATTACGCATGATTTCAATATTGCAGTAATAACCGATTTGCATCTTCGGGGGGGGGGACAATACTAGTCATTTAAGCGCCCTTTTAGATACAGTTGCAGAAATGA
>CAMOYI010000015.1 GCA_946629885.1 uncultured Mycoplasmatota bacterium
TCACTATATTTTGATAAAATACAGTTAGAAAATCTTAATAAAAAACGCTTTTATACTACCAAAATTTGACAAATGATAAAAAATGAGTATAATAAGTGCATCAAAAAAGGGGAGATATATGTGGAAAAATATTACAATGGTACATATGAGTATCTTTTAGAACAAAATAAAGGACATATGAATGAAATTGCTTTATCGTTTGAAGATAGAGAAATAACCTATGAAGAATTTCATGATAAAGTGGGTAGATATGAAAAATTATTATATGATAAAGGAGTTCGCAAAGGAGATAAAATAGGAATAAGTGCGTTTAATACTCCAGAGGGTGTATTTTTATGGTATGCCTTAAAATTGATAGGTGCGACGACAGTCGGATTTAATCCAATCGACAAGAAAGAACAAATTAAGTGTGATTTGGAAATATCAAGGCCAAAAATGGTTGTAACTGTTGATATGAATTACAGTAAGTTCCATAGATGTGAAAAGGCCCTCGACTTTACGACAATGACATATTCACCAGTGGAATGTTTTAAGGGTGTTAAAGCTAAACTTTTTTATGGAGCAGCAGCCTTTTTACAAAATGGTATAATCCTTCCTTCAAAGAAAATAAAACGACTTCCAGAACTGGATGATTTGCAATGGAGTAGTCATAACGATTATAACCCGGAACAAGCAGGAGAAATATTATTTACTGGAGGTTCTTCGGGAACTCATAAGGCTGTTCGGCTATACGAGCATTCATTTAATGCAGTAGCTGATGGAATGGAAGCCATTTTTAAGGCAGAGCCTGGAATGGTGCATTTAGGTCAAATCCCATTTTGTAACATGGCGTACGGTCGTTCAATATTGCATTATGCACTGTCTCACAACATGAAATATGCATTGACTTTGAAAGCTATGCCTAGAGACTTTTACGCAGAAATTGTTAGAACTCATGCTAATGCTGCAGTAGGAGGTCCAGTACACTGGACAGCTCTTGTTGAAAAGCAGCCTGATGGAACATTTAAAATAAATAGCGAAATTAAACCTGGCTCCTTAACTGAATTACACTATGCCACTTCTGGTGGTGAGGCTTTGAAGCCCGTAACTGTGGAGCCAATTAACAATGCATTAAGATACGGTGGAAGCGATGCTCTAATAGGTGATGCGCTTGGTGCCACTGAGGCAGCTGGTCCAATCACAATTAATTATCCTAAAAAGCATGGTAGTGGGAATATTGGAGAACCAATATCGACTGTTAAAATTTATCTTAAGGATGGAGAGACATTGTGTGTTTCTGGACCTACTGTAATGAAAGAATATTATGGTAACCAGGAAGAAACTAATTCGGTAATCGTCTATCATGATGGCGATCGCTATGTGAACTTAAAGGATAACCTTTCACCTGAAAATATATCAGCTGGAGAAGATAATTTAACAATTTATAAATATAACGGAAGAGAAAAAAGAAACTTTGTATCTGGTTGTGATAACATTTATCCAGAACAATTAGAAGCGTTGTTATGTACCTTACCTAACATCCGTGAAGCGGTTGTGACACCTATTTCCGACGAACAAGTTCAGTATTTACCAAGGTATCATATATCGTTGATTGATTCTACTGTTGATGAAGATCAAATGCATAGAATTATTGTATCGGCAGTTAAACAAAAATTTAATGAATTCTGGCTTCCAGGTTCTATTGCTTATTACAGTGATCCTTTAGAAAGAATGACCAATGGTAAACTGGATATTCAATACTATAGACAATTAGATAAAGAAGCGCTTGATAATAACCTTATAGCACAGTCTTCCGAAATCGAAGCCGCAAGACATTTAAGATTACAAAAAATGTAGAAATATCTAATTTAAATTCGTATCTATGTGATACGAATTTTTTATATGTGTCTTTTTTAAATTCTTGATTGTAAAAAAAGAAATATATGTTTTAAAATTATATTTTTCTTTATTTTTCACTTAAATTGCTATAAAATAATAATATAAGGAGATAATCAGTATGGGTATAGGTGTATATTTTTCAACTAGCACTATTATTATAATATTTATTTTAACTTTTATTTTCTATTCTAAGGAAAGAGTCAAAAATATAGAAACAAAAATATATGGTAGGATTTTAATCTTAACATTAATTGGATTATTTTTGGAAATATTTACATGTTTTTGGTATTCTAGGGGTGTAAGCCTTGACAATGTATTTTACCAGTTAATTTCAAAGCTAACAGTATCATATTACGTTTTATGGTCGGGACTATTTGTTAACTATATAATGGGTATTTGTAAAATTCAAAAAAAATGGATGGACGGATTCAATATATTTAATATTGCATTTACAATATGTATTGTATTATTGCCAATAGAGTATAAAATTTCAAATTTAGCGGTTACACCAAGCGGACCATCAGTATTAATGTCGTATATAGTTTGTATATTGTATACTATTGTAGACGTTGTATTGTGCTTAACAAATAGAACAAAAATATTAAAAACAAAGTTTACACCAGTATATTCTTTATTAATTATTGGAGGAATAGATATAGTACTCGGTGTTTTTTCGCCTTCATTATTCCTTATAGGATACGTATATTCATTAATTGTAATAATAATGTATTTTACAATAGAAAATCCAGATATAAGAATGGTTGAACAATTAAATATTGCTCGTGAACAAGCAGAACAAGCGAATAATGCTAAAACAGATTTCTTATCAAATATGTCACACGAAATAAGAACTCCACTTAATGCTATAGTAGGTTTTTCGCACAGTCTAGAAAAAGAAGAATTGCCTAATTCCGCTAAAGAGGATGTTAAATATATATTAAGTGCATCTGATAACTTACTAGACATAGTAAATAGCATATTAGATATCTCTAAGATTGAAGCAAATAAACTTGAAATAGTAAATACTCAATATGATATCAACGAAGTATTAGATGATTTAGTTGCATTGACTAAAGCGAGACTCGGTGAAAAACCGATTGAATTTAAGACTAATTTTGATGCTAGTTTACCAAAGGTATTATATGGTGACTATGTAAGATTAAAACAGATATGCTTGAACCTTTTGACTAACTCAGTTAAATATACTAAAGAAGGATTTATAGAGTTCAAGGTTGATTACCTTAGAAAAGGTGATGTAGTTAGATTAATTCTTTCTGTAGAAGACTCTGGTATTGGAATAAAGAAAGAAAATATAGATAAGCTGTTCTCTAAGTTTGAACGTCTAGATTTGGATAAAAATATCTCTATCGAAGGTACTGGACTTGGTCTTGCGATTACTAA
>CAMOYI010000016.1 GCA_946629885.1 uncultured Mycoplasmatota bacterium
GTAATTATTGTTTTATCTATACTACCCTCTTTATCTCCTTGGCATAGAAATTCAAAATGTTTATGTTCTATTATTCTAGTGAAAGGTATTTCGTACTCTGTGTAATTAACCACTGCATTGCCTTGATAGTTTTCAACATCTAACTCTTCCTCTTCAAACTTAAGACTTCTATACTCTAATTCTCCGAAGCAATAATTAAAGTATTCATCTATCATTCCGGTGAATACTGTTTTATCAGCAATACTCTCATACTCATCTTTTTTACTGAAGAAATCTTCATTCAGTCTAACTTCAATACCATCTAGCATCTTTTCAATAATCCTGGTATATCCACCAATAGGAATTCCCTGGTAAGTATCATTAAAATAGTTGTTATCATAAACAAATCTAACTGGTAGTCTCTTTATAATAAATGAAGGTAATTCCTCGCAAGGTTTACCCCATTGCTTACCTGTATATCCCTTAATCAATTTTTCATATATATCATTACCAACCATGGATATGGCTTGTTCTTCTAGATTTCTTGGATTTGTTATCCCAGCTTCTTTCACCTGCTCATCTATCTTCGCTCTAGCTTCTTCAGGGGTTTCAACTCCCCACATCTTATTAAATGTATTCATATTGAAAGGCAAGTTATACATTTCATCTTTATACTTCGCTACGGGCGAATTAACATATCCATTGAAATCAGCAAACTGATTAATATAATCCCAAACTTTCTTATTAGAAGTATGGAAAATATGTGCGCCATATTTATGCACATTGATACCATCTACATTTTCTGAGTAGATATTTCCTGCTATGTGGTTTCTCTTGTCGATAACTAGAACTTTTTTGCCTTTTTTATTCGCCTCATGCGCAAATATACTTCCAAAAAGTCCTGCTCCTACTACTAAATAATCGTACATATTATTCCTCTTTTATTTTTTTATTTAATAATCTAATTATAGGTTCTGTCAAATAGTGAATTATTGTAGCTCCAATAATACTCAAAACTATAGTTAGTAATATATAAATCTTTATATCAATAAACTTCAAAAGATAATTAATAATCACGTGTATTATCAGGCCATGAATCAAATAAAACTCATATGATATTTTATCCAAGAAATTAATTACTATTTTACAAGCAAATGCAATTTTTGTTTTTCCTATAGCATACAAAATGGTTATAATCCAACAATCTACAACTACATATCCGTACCAAGATATAATATCATATATTTTTGTGCCATCTATATACTTATTAGCTAGTATAACTAAGCATCCAACTATCACTGTAAAAATAGTCACAGTAACAATTCCCTTAACGTTTACTATACTACTAATGATTTTATCTCCAACAAAAAATGCTAAAGCGTAAAAACCTATTGCCAACAAACACCATCCGACAGTATGACCATTTTCTAATCCAAAGTTAAGATAATAAGAGCATGTTAACTGTATTATTATAAAAATTGCTATTAATACACTCTTTGTTATGGTAGTTAAACTTATTCTTTTTAGTTTGTATAAAGCAGGCGTTATCAAATAACAAATCATTAATAATGTCAAAAACCATAGTGGTTTTGTTGTTTCTCTTATGCCGAATAATCCTTGCAAATTGAATGCATATGCCAACACCTGTTTTATTGTAATGTTATTCCATACTAATCCTTCGATAATAAAATCTATTAAAACAAAAAACCAAAATGGGATTAGAATTCTGATTCCTCTTTTCAAAAACCATTGTTTCCAGTTTGTTATTTCCTTCTTGCCAAATAATAAGCCTGAAATGAATAGAAAAACAAATACACCTGAATTAGCAATTTGTATAACAAAAGACTTCATTGGAAAATTGCAATAGCATAACATATGATCGGCAACGATCATAAACATTGCCACTATTCTTATAAGTTGTATCGAAACATTCCTTTTATTCTGTTCCATTTAAAGCCTCTTTATAAAATTCCTCTAACCATTTTGCGTTTTCTTTTATATCAAATCCTGCATCTTTTATCTTTTCACAAGTATTTGTTCTTTTATATTCACTTAAATAATCTAAAACAGTATCAGCCCACTTATCAGCAGAGTCATCTAATGATGCCACTTTTGTATTTCCAGTAATATCACACTGGATAGGTACCTTGTCTGATATAACACAAGGAAGGCCTGCTGCTTGCGCCTCTATCATTGTAACAGGGAGACCCTCAAACAATGATGGAAGTAAGAACAAATCAAATGCTTGGAGTATATCAGCCACATCGTCCCTTACACCTAGGAATTGAACTGAATCTTCTAGGTTTAGAGACTTCACCTTTTCTTTCATCTGATTCATAAGCGCATCATCTAATTCTCCGCCACCTACCAATATCAAAACGGTATTTGGATTTTTATCGTTAATGCTCTTAAATATATCTATTAAGAATGGATGATTTTTCTGTGCGAAGAATCTTCCCACATGACCTATTACGGTCTTTCCTTCCACTCCTAACTTCTTTTTCATTTCTAGAGATTTCTCTTCGTCATATGAATATTCTTTTGCATCAATAGCATTATTCATAATGATCACTTTATCTCTATTTTTCTTTCCGTAAAGCCAGTCACCTGCTTCATATCCACATGCAAACATATGCGTATTCACTGACTTTAATCGCCATCTAAAGTAATATCTAATCAGAGTTTTTATATCAAAACCTAGCGGTCTATTGTGCGCATGAGAAATTCTAACTGGTACTCTTTCTTTCTTTGCAGCCTTCAAAGGAAGATAACTTCTCTCCTCTAGATTAGAATGAATAATTCGATACTCTGGATGTTCTTTTAGGAACACCTTCATTTCTTTTTTATATTGTCTAAAATGTCCTGGCAACTGCGGAGCCATATGATAAACTTTGCCTCCCAAAGACTCTATTTCGTCTTCATAAGCAGCATGGTAGTCTCTGTTTGTTAAGAAATCAAAAGAAATCTCATCTCTATTAATATTTCTCATGTAGTTCATTATCATGGCTTCTGCACCACCACGATCCATAACTGTGTCTAATACTAATACTTTAATCATAATGTTCTACTCAATCTTTTTATTGTTTTTTCAACAATAATAAATTCTCTGTTTTACTTACTTCTTTATAATGATGTTTAATAAAATTGTCCTTTTCCCCGTTTTTGTTTATATCCATAACAATATACTCTGCTTTTAGGGATTTTATAAATTCATCAAATTCCTTTTTTGATTTAGGATTGTGATTACACAACCAGTCTTGAAGGAAAAAGTATCTATTACATGGTTTTATATTCGTGTGAAGATAAAACGAAGCTAACATATTATAAGTAATAACCTTATTTTTATATCTCTGCTCTATTTGCTTTTCTATAACCTTTGCTTCCTTCTCAAATGCCTCTGTCCTTTTATATTGAAAGTATCCATAGTCTGCTTTCACCAAAGTTCCAAAAATACATGCCATAACAGCTAGTGTGCCTATTATTGATACTCTCCTGATCCAAGTAAATATTTTGTTTTCTTCTGCTGTAGGTTTTGAAAACAAAAACGGTATGATTACAGGAACATAAATAAGATAATAGTGCGCATATACATACTGTGTAAGTTGGAATGCAATTCCAATAACAATCGTTAACAAGTAAGGCAAATTAACAGCTAATCTTTTTTTATCAGAAATACAATTTACTATTCCAATTGCGAAAGCTGCTAACATAGGTATGATTAACAATATTGTATGTACTATATCTCTGATTGTGGTCGGTTCAAGACTAGATGTAGCATAACTAAAATTGTATTCATATACTGCAAATATTAAATCGCTTAAAGCATGATTTGCTAAAAAGTATATTAAGAATGGCGTTAGTACTAGAACAAGTCCCAGTGCCATTAGAAGTATTTTCTTTAATACATTTTTTATGCCTTCTTCTTTTATTGTTACAACACAAAGAACAATTATAAAAACACAAAGTGGTAATGCATTTGTCACTCTTGTCAATGCGCATATTCCAAACGAAATGCCATAAAACAACAAATGACCCCAATCTATTTTATCCTGTTTCTTACATAAATATGATGTTATCCAATAAATACTCCATACTAAAAATGGAAGGCAATATTCTTCGGTAAAATTGCCACCTTGATAACAAACATTTACTAGGAAAACTGTAACTAAACAAACTAACACTTTGTTTGCATTTTTATTAAACAAGGTTGTCAATTTATACGCCCCAGCCACAATAAAAGAAAAATTGATAACCTGTAAAACAAAAATACCAAACGAACTTTTAAATGCAGCTAAACCAATAGCCTGTATAAGTATTAGGTATGGGCCCTTTGTATCAAAACATTCTTTGTAAGGAATAAGACCATTTATAAAGAATTTTCCCATTGCGGTAAATACATCTGTATCCCCACCATATGTGTATGATTCTAGAAGAGGAGAGGTATTATATGCTCCAATTAATAAAAATACAACTATGATTAAGAATAATATTATATTGTCTCTCTTTATAATATTTTTAAGCATTAAAATCCGATCCTCTTATTGTTAAATCTACTTGATGATTTTATTAATTCTTCTAAAGTCTTTCCAAGCTTGTTTTCCAATTCCAAATATCCTTGGCAAATTAATTGAATTCACTCCACCCTGTCTAGGTCTAAATGTTATTGGAATATATTTTAGTTTATAACCTCGCTTAGTTAACAACACTGTAAGCAATACATTTGAAAGATTAAAGTCCTTTGGTATTTCACCTATCTGTTCTTTCAACGCACTTGCTTTAATAATTCTAAACGGTGTATTCGCATCCGTTACTTTAACCTTGAAACATAATCTTATTACTAACTTCAATGTCTTAGTAACAAAAACTCTTGAAAATCCATCTTCCCTAGAGTTTCTCCAACCAATCACCATGTCATTGTTTTCCTTTTCTTTCCAAAACTGATCGAACTCACTTGGAAGTGTTTGACCATCAGAATCTGTTTGGAATATATAGTCTGCTCCATTTTCTAAAGCATAGTTATATCCATACAATACTGTAGCTCCATGTCCCGCATTTGGCTTTGTAATAGGTTTAAACTTTGGTCTAGTCTTAGCCTCTTCTTCCATAATGCTAAATGTATTATCTTTGCTACCATCATCAATAATAACCAATTGACTATCATCACCATATTTTTCTACTACCGGATACCAGTCATTAATAACATCTTTTATATTATCTTGTTCATTATAAGCTGGTATTACAATAATTAGTTTGTTTGCCATTTTATCTCCTTTAGCCTAAATATTATTTTGAAATAACTGTACCCTCCGGTACATCTTCACTTACTACTACTCCTGCACCTATCACGCAGTTATCGCCAATAGTTACCCCCTTTAGAACTACTGCGTTAGTTCCAAACCAACAGTGCTTTCCAATATGTGTTTCACCTAATGTGTAACCTTGCGCTTTGATAGAAGTTTCCAAATCACTAAACCTGTGGTTGTGATCATAAATATGGCAATTTGATCCAAAGATAGTTCCGTCTCCTATTGTCACTTTCTTTAGTGAGTTTATAGAGCAATAATTGTTAAAGAAACAATTCTTTCCTATCTCTACTTGTCCACCTTCTATCGTTATATGGAAACCATTTCTCCAAGTGGTTCCTTTACCTACTTTAAGTCTCTTTCCATATATAATCTTATAAACCAACTTTTTGATTTTTGCTTTCAAGTGATACCATGCTTTCATAAGCTTCATTCTCCTGTCATTTGGTTTTAGTATTTTAGAAGATTCTTCTTGTTCATTTAGAATGGCTCTCGAGTAAACTCTTTCTAGCCACATAGCGTTCGTCTTTATGTCATACCCTGCCGCTTTTACTTGCCTATTCATCTCAATAGGGTCTACCCTTTTGTCTTTCAGCAAAAGCAGCTCCCAAGCAGCCTCTTCCGGCGAACTATCGATTGATAAATACTTTACCTCGCCTGTCACATTACACTCTTTAGGCACTTGATCAGATACTATACATTTAAGTCCAAGTGATTGCGCCTCCATCAAAGTAAGTGGAAATCCCTCACTGAGCGATGGGAGTGCAAATATATCAATCGCTTGCATAATGTACGGCATATCATCTCGTACGCCTAACATCATGACTTTGTCTTCTAAGTTTAACTCTTCTATTGTCTTAATTATTTCATCTTTAATCCTTAGTTCGCTTTTGTTTTTTCCTCCGCCTATTAACACTAACCTGCTATTAGGTTTCATCTTATTGACTTCGGCAAAGGTTCTTAACAAATATTTGTGGTTCTTTTCATACGAGAATCTTCCTACATGACCAATCAGTATAGTATCATCAGTTATTCCTAATTCTTCTCTTGCTTTCTTTCTAAGATTCTCATCATACTTAAATTCCTCTGTGTCTATGGCATTTCTAACTATGATAGTTTTCTTATCATCGCCAAAAAGCCATTTGGCTGTACCTTTACTACATGCAAAGGAGTGAGTATATTTTCCTCTTAGTTTTCTTCTAAGGAACAGTCTAAATATATATTTAATGTCAACATGCTTTAGATTTGAGTGTGCATGAACTATTCTAAGATCTATCCCTGCTTTTTTTGCAATAGCTAGCGGATATGCACTTCTCTCTTCAAGATTAGAATGGATAACATCGTAGTCCGGATGCTCTCTTAAAAATTTTTTAAATTCTTTTTTGTATTCTCTTACAGTGTTTGGATAAATAGGACTTAGATGATATACATTACTCCCCAATTCTTTTATCTCTTGTTCGTAATCACTTTCATAGTCTCTATTAACTACAAAATCCATATGGACTTTGTCTCTATCAATATGACGAAGATAGTTCATCATCATAGTTTCAGCACCAGCTCTATCCATAGCTGTTATAAGTACTAAAACATTTATTCTCTTATCACTATTTCGTGATTCCAATCTACTTCTCCAAAACCTCTAAATATAAATCTTTATATCTGTCACATAGCCAGCCATCATTGTAATGGTCCACTATAGTTTCATAAGCATTTTTTATCATCTTGTCATCAATTCTTATTTCAAGTTGTTTGATAACTTCAGCAAAATCTTCTGCTGTTTCGCAGATATATCCCGTCACGCCATTATGAACAATATCTCTATTGCCCACAACATCACTCACTATGCATGCCTTCTTCATATACATAGCCTCAAGCAATGCTAATGGCAATCCTTCCCAGCTAGATGGAAGAATAAATACATCGCACTGGTTAGCACTCTTGAATACTTCTTCTCTAGACAGCCATCCAGTCACTTTAATATTTGAACTAGTTAGTTTCTTTTCAAGTTCTCCTTGACCAATCCAAACAAACTCTATATTAGGAAGCATTTCTGCTATCTCATTAAACAACTCTGGATTCTTTTGAAACTCTACTCGTCCTACAGTGTATACTCTAAATTTATCATCCTTTTTTTCATCATCTTTCAGAACTTCATCAATAAAGTTAGTATCCAC
>CAMOYI010000017.1 GCA_946629885.1 uncultured Mycoplasmatota bacterium
ATTATTTAGTTGTGAATTAATATAACTCATAAATAAGTTTATGCCAAATGATTCATAAAACTTAAGAGCCATAACAAAGGATGATGCTTTAGTATCAGAAATATATGGATATGGTTCGTATGATTTATCAGCGTACATTCTACTTAGATCTACTTTAAAGTTAATCATGTTCATAATTGTATGTAATGATTCTAGTGATACTACATTTTTACTTAGTAATAATTCATCTCTATATAGTTTCATTTTAAAGAATAGATTACTAAATAATTCCACATAATTACCCGATATAAAAGTATCTAGAAGTAGTGATTCTATATATATTGTACATTTAGATAAATCGTAAGTTTTATTTTCAAAAGTAACTTCATCTATATACTCGATATGTATATCTTCTTCTAAATCAATTAGATAATCCCTTACAGTAGAATAAACTAAAACTTTCACTACTTTTCTATCGAATATGTGATTTTTTTTGTAGGCATGTAGTCTCAACATTGCTCCAACTATACTCATTTTTACAAACCCATTTTTATTGTTTTTGACAAAATTACATAAGAGTTCAAACTCTCCAATAGATAATTTTTCTTTTTCTAATTCTAGAAGTAATTCAGATTCTATTTTTTTAAATCTAGAATCGTAATCACAAGTATCGTTGATATATTCGTATAATTTTAAGAATTCTTCGCTTTTAGAGGCATACTCATCATGCTTTTTGGCATACTCCAATCCTTTAAAAAAAGATGATGAAAAAATATTTTGGTCAAGCTTATTTACTTCATCTTTTATAAAATCATCGAAGAATGCTCTTATGTAGCCGAGTGTTTTATCAGAGCTACTTCCAGTATCTTCATGTATCTGTAGTAGATTGCCTGAAAAAAGTTTATTGGTAATATACTCTAACATGTAAAAGAGGTATTCACTCTTTGGAATACCCTTAAAGTAGTCGATATTATCTTGGAATTCCCCCTTAAACATCTCATATAGAGAATTATTAGAAAGAATGCTATCTAAAAAGTTAAGTGGTATTTTATTATCTACTAGCGGTTTTTGAAACATTTGATACTTCACTTCTTCCTAATATTCTCGAATAGACGGATATGTTTCCTAAGTCCTTTCTTAAAGCTCCTATTTTTTTATTCTTTTTATCTAAAAAGTATAGATATATATAATACACTAAAGATGGTTCTGGCATTATGATGGTAGTTGTATCTATACTTTTCCAATCATACTCCCTCATTATAATTTAAACTGTTCTAGAAAGTCGTCTTTTATTTCACTTTCGCTCGCTGTATCTACTTTACTTTCGATATTTTTGGCATCTATCAATGTAGCTTTAAGGACTAATGCGTCTACATCTACTTTACTTATCGATGAACCAGTACTGTCTTTATCCATAATAGGTATTTCGCTCATCTTTATTTCTTTTATATCAGTGTTATTTTTAATCAATATGATATCTTTAACATCTACTACTTTTGCATCTATTACCTTGTATGTAACAGTTTTTGTTTTCTTAATTATAGTACTACCTTTTTTAGCACGACTCGATAAATTTAAGTCAGATATTTTTACTCTCTTAGCGGTCTTTTTATCTGTAAAAATGCTAATATATTCACTAGTTGTGTCATATGTACAAGCGGATACGACAAAATCATCATCTTTTAATCCGATGGCTTTTACACCACTCGTCTTAACACCGCTTGTAGGGATTTCACTAGATGCAAATGCTAAGTAATTACCCATAGATGTAACTAATAATACCCGAGAATTATCTAGTACTGCACTTACTACTGAGTCACCATCTTTTAGCTTTATTGCACTCATTGCTTTATTAGATCTCGTAACATGATAAGACGCAAGTGGAGTTTTCTTACACATTCCGTATTTAGTAAACGTTATAATAGCGATATCTTTAGTATTATCGTTTACTATAAATGAGTTAATTACTTTTTCATCTGGATTAACTGTAACTATATTAGATATGTGTTTACCCATGTCTTTCCATTTTGCTTCTGGTATATCGTGTACCCTAATGTATAGATAGTTACCTAAGTCTGTTACTATCAATAATCTATCGAGAGTCGATGCACTATATAGATTAAGTAGAGTATCTCCAGGTTTTAATCCAGTTTCTTCTTCACTATTATAACTCTTAGTACTTACTCTTTTTAAGTATCCATCGCCTGAAAGCGCTACTATTACCTTTTCATCTTGAATGAGTTCTTCAGCATTAATTTTAATTTCTGTAAGAGTATCTCTAATCTCGGTTTTTCTAGGCACAGCGTATTCTTTTTTAATGCGCCTTAAGTCTTTCTTAAGCTCGCCATTTAGTTTCTCTGGATTATTTATTATTTCACTTAATCTATTCATTTCTTCTTCAAGTGCCTTCATATTTTCTTGTAGTGCTACTACATCAGTATTAGTTAATTTATATAGTTGAAGAGTGACGATAGCTTCTGCTTGTGCTTCAGTAAAACCATACTCCTTAACTAAGTTCTCTTTAGCATCAGCCTTATTTTTACTTGCTCTTATAGTCTTTATTACATCATCTAATATGCTTATCGCTTTAACAAGACCTTCAGTGATATGGTATTGCTTTTTATTGAATTCTAAATCCCATTCACACGATTTGACCGTTATAAATTTCTGGTATTCGATGTAAGCATCTAATATAGCAAGTAGTCCCAACTGCTTTGGCCTTTTATTTACAATAGCGACATTATTGAAGTTATATGTAGTTTGTAAATCTGTATTTTTTAGTAAATAGTTCATTATTAACTCTTTATTAGAGTTCGGTTTTAGATCTATTACTATTCTAATGTTGGCATCTTTATCAGATTCATCTCTTACTTCTTGAATACCGTCTATTTTCTTATCTATTCTTATGCCATCTATTTTTTCTACAAGCTGCTGCTTATTTACTTCGAAAGGTATTTCATTTATGATAATTTTATCTTTTCCTTTTTCACGTACAAACTCATACTTACAAAGTACTATTATCTTTCCTCTACCTGTCTCATATGCTTTCCTTAGTCCGTCCATATCTTCGACAATTCCACCTGTTGGAAAGTCTGGCCCTGTTATTATAGAAAGAATTGTGTCTAATGTACAATTTGGTGAGTCAATTCTCTTAATAGTCGCATCGATTACTTCTCCTAAGTTATGTGGAGGCATGTTTGTTGCATATCCAGCACTAATACCAGTACAACCATTGACTAATAAATTAGGAAACTTTGATGGCAGTACAGTTGGCTCATATCTAGTATCATCGAAGTTAGGAGCAAAATTCAATTTCATGTTATCGAACTTTTCGATATCTCCTAAAACTTCTTCACTTATCTTAGCAAGTCTACATTCAGTATAACGATATGCAGCGACTGGATCGCCATCGATTGAACCATTATTTCCGTCTACTTCTACCAAAATATGAGTCTGTTTCCAGTCTTGAGATAATCTGATTATCGCATCATACACAGAAG
>CAMOYI010000018.1 GCA_946629885.1 uncultured Mycoplasmatota bacterium
AAAGCAAACTGCATTGGATGTTTCTTTCTTTTTATAATTTTTTAAATATATCTTTCAATTTTTTTTAGGTATAAATATGGACATTGTTATTGTATTAAAATGCCTTTTTTGCTATAATTAGTCTAGTAGAAAGCGTGATAAAATGGTCAACATTTATAATATGTCGAGAGATAAACTCAATGTTTGGCTTGATAGCATTGGTGTAAAATCATATAAATCTATTCAAATTTTCGAGTGGCTTTATCAAAAACGCGTTAAATCTTTCGATGATATGACTAATTTAAAGAAAGAATTTATAGAAAAACTAAAGAGTGAGTATGAATTCAACCATTTGATTATTAAGAAAAAACAGGAAAGTAGCACTACTTTAAAATATTTATTTGAATTGACTGATGGAAACTATATAGAAGCAGTAGTGATGAAGCACGATTATGGAAATAGTGTATGTGTTTCTAGCCAAATTGGGTGTAATATGGGTTGTGCTTTTTGTGAAAGCGGTAGGCTTAAAAAGGTACGAAACTTAGAAGCAGGCGAGATAGTTGAACAGATTTTGGCAATAGAAGAAGATGCCAACATAAGATTATCTAGTGTAGTAGTCATGGGCATCGGTGAACCATTCGATAATTATGATAATTTAATTGAATTTTTAAAAATTATTAATGACCCACATGGACTCGCGATAGGAGCAAGGCACATTACTGTGTCAACTAGCGGAGTGGTTCCTAAAATACTCGAATTTGCAGATTTTCCTCTACAAATTAATTTGGCTGTATCTTTGCATGCACCAAATAATGAACTTAGAAGCAAACTGATGAAGATTAATAAACTTTACAGTATTGACGCTTTAATGAATGCAATAGATTATTATTATGAAAAAACTAATAGACGAGTTACTATAGAATATGTTATGCTTAATAATGTAAATGATAGTATTGAATGTGCAAAAGAGTTGGCAAATTTACTACATGGAAAAAATGTCTATGTCAATTTGATACCATATAATGAAACGAGCCATTTTGAATTTTCAAAATCGACGGAATCTAGACGCAGGGCATTTTATGATTATTTGCACAAGGCTGGTATCACTGTCACAGTAAGGCGTGAATTCGGTGGAAATATCGATGCCGCATGTGGTCAGTTGAGAGCAAATGAGGTGGAAAAATGAATACAGCATTTATTACGGATCCAGGAATAGTCAGAAGTCACAACGAGGATTCTGTAAATATAGTAAGTAATATGATGGGAGAATATATGCTCATCGTTGCAGACGGAATGGGCGGACATAGAGCTGGTGAAATTGCAAGTGGTATCGCTGTAGATCACTTGAGTGAGAGATTTAAGAATCTTTCAAGTGTTGGAAACAAGGTTGATGCAATAAACTGGATAGATGAGAATGTCACTATTATTAATAGAGAAATTATCAAATACGCAAACAATAATCCGGAGTGCTTGGGAATGGGCACTACATTGGTTGTTGCAATACTTACAAACGACTTTTTAATATTTGGAAATATTGGAGATTCAAGTGGATTTGTCTTAAAAAATGGTAAACTCCATAAGGTTACTAAAGATCATACTTTAGTAAATGTTTTAGTAGATGCAGGAAATCTCACGCCAGAAGAAGCTCAAAATCATCCTAAGAAAAACGTTTTAATGAAAGCTTTGGGAGTAATAGAAAACGCAGAATTGGATAGGTTTACTGTCGATTCTCCAGTAGATGGTATTTTCTTAGCAAGTGATGGTCTTACTAATATGCTCACACCAGAACAGATAGAGATCATACTTGCAGATGATGAATTAAATATTAAAGAAAAGTTAGCTAAATTAGTTAAAAAGTGCAACTCGAGAGGTGGCACTGACAATATATCGATTGCGTATCTTGTAAAGGAGAGTAATTAATATGATAATGAAGGGGCAAAAAATAAACGATAGATATCAGATAATTAAATCTATCGGCGAAGGTGGTATGGCCAACGTCTATCTGGCATACGATACAATTTTAGATAGAAATGTTGCGGTAAAGATATTGCGCGGAGATCTAGCGAATGATGAAAAATTTGTGCGCAGATTTCAAAGAGAGGCACTAAGCGCTAGTAGTTTGAGTCATGCTAATATAGTAGAAGTATACGATGTCGGTGAAGATAATGGTAACTACTACATTGTCATGGAATATATCGAGGGAAAACACCTAAAAGAATTGATAAAAAAGAGAGGAAAATTAACCCTAAGTGAAACGCTAGATATAGTAAGCCAAGTATGTGATGGACTTGCTACTGCACATGATTCATATATAATTCACAGGGATATTAAACCACAAAACATAATGATATTGGACAGTGGTTTGGTGAAAATTACTGATTTCGGTATTGCAATGGCGTTAAATAGCACACAATTGACACAGACAAACTCAGTTATGGGAAGCGTTCACTACTTACCACCAGAACAAGCGAGCGGAAAAGGTTGTACTATGCAAAGTGATATATACTCTATGGGTATACTGATGTATGAACTTTTGACTGGTGAATTACCGTTTAGAGGCGATAACGCAGTAGAAATAGCACTTAAACAATTAAAGGAACCACTACCTGACATTAGAGAAAAATTGCCAGAAATACCTAACTCAATTGTAAATATATTAAAAAGAGCTACTGCTAAAAATCCTAAAAATAGATATTCTGATGCAAGAGAAATGCTCGAAGATATGAAAACAGCGATGAGTGATGACAGAGCAAATGAAGAAATAATCGAATATAAGTATCCAGAATTTGATGAAAGTATTAAAAAAACCAAAAAAGCTATTGAAGAAACTAAGAGTGCTGAACCAGCTATAGTGAGTAAAGAGGTGACAAGTGACGAAGTGAAAAAAGAAAATAAGACATTATTGATACTTGGAGCAATATTTACAAGTATTATCGTATTAGTTACTGGCATATTTATAGTAATACCAAAAATTCAGAGTGTAGGCGATACAAAAGTTCCTGTGGTATCGGGGTTAAGTGAACTAGATGCTGAGAAAAAGTTAATAGAAGAAGGATTAAAAATAAAATCTGATCTTAAATACATCGCCAGCGATTCTATCGAAGAGGGATTAGTCGTTAAGACAGATCCAGCTCAGGGAAGGACAGTTAAAGAGGGCACAGAAGTAACAATCTACCTATCTACTGGTAAGAATTCCTTAGAATTAGAAGACTATACTGGCAAAAACTATATAGACATACGTGCCAGATTAGAAGAAACGTATAAGATGAATGTAATCATCGAACCACAGATTGTAGATAATCCATCTGATTATACTGCCACAGAAATAATTGGCCAAAAACCTGATGCTGGAACTTCTGTAAGCCAAGGTGGTACGATTACACTTTATGTTCCTGATATTGAAGATTTGTATCCTGATTTTACTACTGGAGATTATACTCTATTAGAGATACAACAATTTGCCAAGAAATACAATCTAACGCTTAACATTAAGTATGTGGAGACAGAAGAATATCAACCCGGAACTATCTTTGCTCAAAGTAGAGAAGCAAAAAGTAAGATTGTTTCAGGAGCAACATTTACTATAAGTATTGCCCAAGAGGTTATGGATCCTGTAATAGAGGTCGAAGATGAATAAAACAGGTAGAATTGTAAGACAAATTAGCAATTTATATACCGTTTTATCCGAAAATAAGACTTACGACTGTAGGGCAAGAGGAAAATTCAGAAAAGACGAAATAACCCCTCTAGTAGGGGATTTTGTCACTTTTGATGATGAAACTTTATATATTCTAAACATCGATGAGAGAAAAAATGAGATGAATAGGCCTAGTATTGCCAATGTCGATATCGCTCTAATTATAACTAGCGTTAAAAAGCCAGATTTGAGTTTAACACTTCTTGATAAACAAATATCTCAGGTGATATCATCAAAACTTGAACCGATAATTTGTCTTACAAAAATGGACTTATTATCGAGTAAAGAAAAGAAAGAACTTAAATTAATCTTCAATTATTATAAATCAATTGGTATCAAAGTCGTTGATAATATGCATATATGGAAATTGAAGAGACTATTGAAACACAAAGTCGTCGTACTTACAGGTCAAACAGGAGCAGGAAAATCAACGTTGATCAACAAACTCGATAAAACACTTAACTTAGATACAAATGAAATCAGTAAAGCACTAAATAGGGGAGTTCATACGACTAGACATACAGAATTATTTAAAATATCGACCTTTTTTATCGCAGATACACCAGGCTTTAGTGCATTGGACCTCAAGGTGGATAAAAATATGTTAAAAATGCATTTCCCAGAATTTAGGGATGTTAAGTGCAAATTTGAAGATTGTAACCATATCAAGGAAAAAGGTTGTGAGGTTAGAAATAGAGTAGAAGCAGGTAAAATATTAAAAAGTAGATATGACAATTATGTTAGATTTTGGAGTGAATTATGAAAATAGCGATATCAATTTTAAATTGTCCGATTCCGGAAGAGGAAATAATCAAAAAAATTAATGATAGTGACGCAGATTTATTACACGTGGATGTAAACGACGGGAACTTTTTGCCAGTGCCTAGAACTGAATATAAACATCTACACACCTCGACTAAGCCACTTAATGTTCACTTAATGGTTAGTGATCCTTTTGAATATATATCATATTTTGCATCTTTAAAGGCTGATGAAATAATTTTCAATGTGGAATTAGATGCTGATATCAAAGAATTACTAAACTATATTAAGTCTAAAGGAATCAAGTGTGGGCTTGCCCTAAAGAGTGAAACGAGTGTAAGTTCAATTAGAGATTATTTGCCATTACTAGATGCAGTATTAATTTTAAGCATTATCCCAGGAAAGAGTGGACAACCGATGATAGAAAGTGTACTTGACAAGATAGACGAATTAAAAAGCATTCGAGAAAGTGAAAAACTTCATTTTGATATAATCGTCGAT
>CAMOYI010000019.1 GCA_946629885.1 uncultured Mycoplasmatota bacterium
ACAGCAATTAGTACTGACATAATAACTTTTTTCATATTCTTACCTACCTTATATTTTTATTATAAACTATTGAGCTATAATTAACAAACAAAATGTTTAATATTTACAAAAAAAGAATAAAATATTATTTTTTATTCTTTTTATATTCTTTACAAACTGCGTCTAGATCTTTTAATAATTTATTTACGTCTGCAAGTTTTTGAATTCTTGCACCTGACGATTTTGGATGCCCTCCACCATTATATTTGGCAGCAACCTCATTAATGATTGGGCCTCTACTTCTAATATTTACTTTATAAAGTTTTTGCTTCTCATCATATGAAACTAGTGCCCAGGCATATATTTCTTCTATATTATTAAAGTTATTGACTAGGTTTGAAGCAGTACCTGCATCAACTCCGTATTTTTGAATTATTTTTTTATCTATTTTTAACGATGCAAAGCCATTTGAAGTAACGCTAAAGTGTTCGGCGATGTAAGACTGGAACTTCACTTCGTTTAGTGGACGTAAGTAAAGATTGTCATATGCTTCCGTTATATCTAATTTAGAATTCTTAATAAGAATAGCCATTAGCTCGAAAGTTTTTGGAGTCGTAGTAGAAAAAAGGAAACGGTCAGAATCAGATACAACTCCCATGAAAAGATTTTTTGCAATCGCCTTGTTTGCTCTAAATCTAGTTGCAATTAGAAATTCTGTAATCATCTCTGCAACACTTGTGCTCTTTTCATCAACCCACTCGATATCTCCCATCTTATCTTCAAATGGATGGTGATCTATCTTTATTACTTCGGTATATAATTCTATATTTGCGCAATCGATTCTCGAAATGTTAGGACAATCTAATACGAATAGTAAAGGATCATTCAATTTGGTTTCATCAACCTTATCTAAGGTACCATAATATTTGTATTTAGCAACTGGGTTGCCAACCGCATACACTTTTTTTGAAGGAAACCTCAATCGTATTGCATCTCTTAGAGCAATTTGACTAGCAATGGCATCTGGATCTGGGCCAATATGTCTTGCAATTACGATTTCGTCGTACTCCCTAATTCGCTTTAAAATTGCCCTAAATTTTGAATTCATACTTTTCCCCTTTTCTATTTTTAGTTAATAATATCATATGTGTCCATTGCAATCATCAATTCTTCATTTGTAGGTACAACATATATTGGTATGCTAGAGTCATCAGTACTAATTTTTCCGAATACAGCTTTTGTACTATTGTTTAAATCTTTATCTATTTTAACACCTAGACTCTTAGTAAGTTCGATAATTCTGGCACGAATATCTGCTCCACGTTCGCCAATACCAGCGGTAAATGTTATTACGTCCGCTCCATTTAGTTTATTATTGTATGCTGCCAGATAATCAGCAATTCTTCTCGATAGTATTTCGTAGGCAAGTGAACATCTTTCGTTACCTTGTGCAATACCTTCTTCGATATCGCGACAGTCAGAACTAACTCCACTAATTCCTAATAATCCGCTCTTTTTATTTAAATCGTTCAATACTTCGTCACAAGTTTTATTTTCTTTATTCATAATGAATGGAATTATACCAGGATCAATATCTCCAGAACGAGTTCCCATCATTACACCAGGTAGTGGTGTAAGTCCCATGCTAGTAGTTAAAACTTTACCAGAATCTATAGCACATAGACTAGATCCATTTCCCAAATGACAACTTACAACTTTTAAATCGTTGCGGCCTAGTTTTTCGCATATAGTCTTATAAATATATCGATGAGATGTCCCATGGAATCCGTACCTTCTAACCCCATATTTTTCGTACCATTCATATGGTACTCCATACAAGTACTCTTCTTTATCCATGCTCTGATGGAAGGCAGTATCAAATACTGCAACTTCTGGAGTATCTGGAAGAGCTTCTCTAAATGCATTTACACCAATTATATTTGCTGGATTGTGTAATGGAGCTAAGTCGATACATTTCTCAAATTCGCTCATTACGTCATCTGTTATCAAAACGCTTTCTGTAAATTTAGATCCACCATGTACCATTCTGTGTCCAATTCCATCTAAGTCATCTAAACTATCTATAACTTTATTATTGATAAGTTCTTCAATTAGATACTTTACTGCAAATGAATGATCTTTTAAATCGACTTCTCTTTTAATTTTTTCTCCGTTAAGCTTGATTGTGTAGAAACTATTTCCTACACCTATTTTTTCAAATGTTCCACTTATAAGTTCTTTTTTTTCTGGCAATTCAAATAACGTAAATTTTAATGATGAACTACCAGCATTAACTGATAAAATTTTCATATTTCCACCTCGCTTAATATTATACATAACTAATTATATTATTTCAAGAACTTGCTAAAGACTATGTTTCATACAAAATAAAAGAGTGTATTGTATTTCACTCTCTTACTTTTCATCTTTTAGTCCATCTTTAATGGCTTTTGCTGTCGACTTAATAGCATCTTTATGGATTTCTGCTTGCATATCTGCTGTTTCTTTCATGATATCTTTATTTTCTTTTATGACATCATGTTGTACTTCGCTAGAAGTTTTTGCAATATCTTTCATCGTATCCTTAGATGCTTCCATCATATACTTCGTTGCTTCCATCTGTTTAGCCATCCATTTTCCTCTCATTTTAGGACTAAAGATCATTGTAATCATGAAAGCAAATGCCCCTAAAGTGAATATTGGTACAATATACATTAATATATTAGATATTCTCATACTTAATCTCCTTTCTATTAAAAATTAACACTAACATGCTCTTTTCCTTCATCTGTTGCTTGAAATAATGGTGCTTTTTTAAAAGCAAATATTCCTGCGACAATATTACTTGGAACAGATTCAACTTGCGTGTTATACTTAGTTACTTCCTCATTATAAATCTTTCTCGATCTTTCTAGTTCATCTTCTATTCTAGAAAGTTCTTTTTGTAGACTTAAGTACTGATCGTTTGCCTTTAAGTCAGGATATCTTTCGATAGTAGCTAAATAAGTATTTAGTGTGCTATTGTATTTTCCTGCCTCGCTTAAACTCATGTTTTTTTGATCGTTATAATTATTCCGTAGTGAAACTATTTTTTCTAATGTATCGGATTCATAATTTGAGTAACCTTTTACACATTCTACTAGATTGGGAATTAACTCAAACCTTTTATTTAAGTATATTTCTATATTAGCAGAAGCTTTTTTTACTTTATTTTGCAGTTTAATTAAACTATTATATTTAAATAATATAATGACTATGACAAATAATATAACTGCTAAAGTGATATAAATAACATTTTCTAGATTCATAAACTACCTCCCCCTTATTGAATTTTAATTTCTTTAACATAACCAGCATCATCATAATTTATAATAACTTCGTATTTTTTAAAATCTCCAAATCTTGATTTTAGATTTCTTATCTCTTCTTCGTTTGTAGTGTTGGTCGATGAATATATTACATTAACTTGATGCTGTGGATATTTTTTATTGCTATCTATTACTCTATCCAATAGTTCTCTTACATGAACTCCGTATTTACTTCCAGAGTCATCTATGAAAATATTGAAGGTCGAGACTGATACATCCTTAAATTTTTCTTCGATAGTTATCTTGTTTGCATAGCCATCACTATCATAATCTATAGAGACTTCATAATCGAATGAATCAGTAAAATTATCCTTCATGTTCTTAATTTCTTCTGGATCTTTTGTAGTGGTATCTTTATAGACTATTTCTAATGTATGATCTTCATTTTTTTTATTGTTGATAATTATTCTATCTAGTAAGCTTTTTACACTGTTATATGACTTGCTCCCACTATATAATTCAAATGGGCCATTGAAGCTTGCTGTGTCTACTTTTTTGTCATTTGAAATAGCATCAAATATAAAGTTTTCGAAAGTATTTTCCTTCGGTTTGTCATTTTCTTTCGTTATCAATAATTTATTTATGAGGACTATGCTTATGACAAGTCCAACAATAATTAATACGACAAGCAGCCACTTCCTAGGTTTTACTTCAATACTATCTATATGTCGGTCTCTATTATTTAATTCGATATTATCATCCATTAAATCGTTAACATTGACACCTAGTAAATTACAAAGTTCTATTAATTTATCAGTATCTGGTTTAGATTGTCCTAATTCCCATTTAGATACTGTCTGTCTTGTAACATTTAATTTATCCCCCAATTCTTCTTGAGAAAGGCCTTCTTTTTTTCTAAGTTTACAAAGTTTGTCACCAAATTTCACTTTTAATTCTCCCTTTCCAGTTAAAATATACCATATTTTGTGTGTAGAACTCTACCAATTTGCACAGGAATTTTGTCAACTATACATAACATTAAAATAAAAAAGGCATTATTGCCTTTATTTTCTTATAGATATTTTTAGCTTTTTTGTAACGTCATCTATGATTTTATTAAATGTTTCGTTAATTTCGTCTGTTGTAAGTGTTCTTTCGGTACTTTCGAATACGAGTGAGTACGCAATACTCTTTTCATCTTTGCCAATATTTTCTCCTCTATATAAATCGAATACATTAATCTCTTTTAAATACTTGCCACCTGAACGCTTTATCTCTTTCTCAACTTCTTTTGATTCCATATATAATGGCATTACAAATGCAACATCTTTTGTTATACTTGGATACTTAGATATTTCTTTATATTTATATGGTCTAGTTTTTTTATTTGATAATTCTGTTAACGATAATTCTGCAACATATATTTCATTTTTAGATAAGTTAGGATGTATGCGTCCTATATAACCGATTTGCACACTGTCTATAGTGATTACCGCAGTTGCGCCTGGATGCATGTCAGGTATGTCCTGTTTTGATATAAATGAATATCTACCATTATATCCTAAATAATCCAAAAGATTAGTTATAATTCCTTTTAGTGTATAGAAGTCGCATTTAAGTGCTTCGCCCTTCCAATTGTTAACAATGTAGTTTCCACTCATCAAAATCGAAATTTTTGTCTCTTCTTGATCTACATCGTGGTATGTATTAGCTATCTCATATATGCATATGTCTTTAACGTTTCTTGCGTAGTTATAATTTGCAACATTTAATAACGATGGAATAAGTGTCTGCCTTACAATACTCTTATCTTGACTAAGTGGTTTTAATAGAATAAT
>CAMOYI010000020.1 GCA_946629885.1 uncultured Mycoplasmatota bacterium
AAAGAATTCAAAGAAATCTGCTTAATGGAACAGGTATACGTAAAAGCTGAAGACGGAAAGCAAAGCGTAGCAAAATACCTAGAGCAAGTTTCAAAAGAGATTGGCGAAGACATCAAAGTGAAGAAATTCATCAGATTCGAAACAGGTGAAGGCTTGGAGAAGAAAGAAGAAGACTTTGCAGCAGAAGTAGCGGAACAGATTGGCTAAGCATGAGCCACGCGGCTTTGTGAATAGAAAGAAACCGGGAAGAGTTTTACTTTTCCCGGTTTCTTTTTATTTGCAAAGACATGCGGCGACGCTCTCCACGAAAAAGGTCGCGAAGCGGCCTTTGAGGGGTGTAGCGTGGCTCATGCTTAACAGTGGTCGGCTTTTGTATGGCCAAGTAGAGAGAAGTTACTGTTACGTTTATGAACGTCCAATGTTGTATAATTATTCAGAAAAAGTATTGACCTGGGGGTCACCCCCAAGTTTATAGTAACATTATAAGTGATTATGAAACACTTGTAATAAAAACTGAGAAAGAGGTAGTGATATGAAAAATGTAAGAAGTGTTTTTATTGTTGTAATTGCAATGATGTCTATGTGGAGCACACTTGTATTAGCAAAGGCAGGTAGTTATAGTTCTACTTATGATATGAATCATGGTGTTTTATCAAAAATATGGATTAAGCCAAAATCAAAATGTAGCGTAACAGTTTCACCCAAAATCGGAACTAAAGGACAAGACATGGGAATAATTTGGGCAAATAAAAATATTTTTGGAGTTTGGGATGGTCCTCAAAAATTTGTGTCATCTACAAAAGGAGGAACAAAGACATTTAAATCATCAAGCAAACGAAAGGTATATTTAAGAAACTATACTGGTAAAAAATGGACTGGTTATGTAAATATCAAATGGGACTAAGGAGTGAATAATGGTAATCTTAGATTTTAATTTACTGTTTTATTTAATTGTTTTTGTCTTTATACTTTCGGTAACGATGGTTATATTAAGATTTAAAAAGAGCAGTTATACAATAAAATTTTATGCATTACTAGAAATTTATTGTTTGGTATTAAGCAAAGTTGTAGTTTTACCAATATTTATATTGAATAACCATGCAAAAAAAGACATGTTAGAACATGTAAATGAGAAATACCTTTATAGAATACAGATAATGCCATTTAGAACACTTATTGATAATATTACCGATTTTTCATTATATGGCCTAATCCAAATTGTAGGTAATATATTACTTCTTATGCCATTAGCTTTCACTATTGCATGGTTAATGAACAAAACAAATAAAGTATTTATAGCATTGTGTGGTTTAGTAGTAACTTGCCTTATAGAATTAATTCAATTAATTATTAATGTAATTACATCTTATCCATGTCACGCAGTTGATATTGATGATGTAATACTGAATTACACTGGTTATCTAATAGCAGTATTGATTATATGGCTGGTTAAAAAGTATAACCGAAAATCATTTGATAAAGTAAGAAGAATATTCTTAACTAAGCTGTCTCCCTCAGGAAAACCGAAGAATAAATAGAACTGGAGTGAAATATGAAATACATAATTGAATTTGACTATAGGTTTATACTTATATTCTTTTTGATATACATTTTTATAATCTGTTTGATGAAGTATAAATTTAAACTGAATTTGCTTAATATTATTGCATTTACTATTTTGTATTCGTATTTTATTTTTTTAGTGAAAGAAACGCAGTTTGATATTTATATTAATAATCCTGGTATGGAAAAAGAACTGGGAAGTATTCAGTTAGTAAGAGACATAAATTTAATACCATTTAAAGATTTTTTTAATATAACATCGTTGCTAAATGTTATTATGTTTATTCCAATTGGGTTTTTACAAGGATTTATCAGTAAGAGTAATTGGAGTAAGACTTTTATTATAGGTTTATCGCTCAGTTCATTTTTGGAAATAGCACAATTGTTGGTTAGAACATATGTTGGTTTCAATTTCAGAATTGTGGACATTAACGATTTGATTTGTAATACTTGTGGAGCATTAATTGGTTTTGGAATATTAATAATATTCTTGAGATTGGCAAAAGGTGTTATAACAAATGAAAAAATAGTTGATTATCTTACTTTGATAGATCCGCAGTAATCTATTAATAAAAATGGCGTCCTAGGGGCTTAGGACTATGTTGGTACTGTGGCTTTTAAATATAGTAAAAAGCATTTCATATCATTTTTTGATAAAGTTAGAAGAATTTTTGTTAAGGAGGAGAACAAGAATGGGTGGTAGCGTGTGGATGCTAGTTGTATATGTAATAGTTGTAATTGCAATGAATATCGGGTTAATATATTTGATTTATAAACTATTAAAGAAGAAGTAATATTTAAAAGTTTAAGATTAAAGGATATTATGCAATTAAAAAATCATAAGAAAGGCAACTAATGAAAAAGAAGACGTTGATTCTAGTTGAAGTAGTAATGATTGTGGTGGCATTATCATTATTGTGTATTAATGCGTTTCAAAAAGATATATTTAAGGATTTAGGAAAAAGTGCAAAAACACATAGCGACAAGAAAGAAAAGATAAATAAATATAGCGATTTCAGGTTAGCCCAAAAGGGTATTTACTCTACAGAGAAAGCTAAACTGAATGAAATAAAAGAGATAGGGCAAGATGTTCTTGTTACAGAAGAGCAGATAGATGCTGTGAAAGATTTTTACGAAAACAAAGGAGTCGATAGCAAAGAGTCTGAAGAAAAAGCGGTAGCATATGTGGAAGAAGAAAATGCCCTGTACGCTGAAGCCATAAAGAAGGGTTACGATGTAACGGAAGAGGAAGTAGATGACTACATAAATAAACTAAAAAGACTTAGTAAAACAACTGAGAATAAAGAAGATATTGAAAAAGTAATTAGTGGATTTGGTTCAGAAAAAGAGTATTGGGAATATGAGAAGAAAATATATAAAAAATTATTGCCAATACAAAACT
>CAMOYI010000021.1 GCA_946629885.1 uncultured Mycoplasmatota bacterium
AACTACTTTATTGTCGTAGAAATATAGACCTGTTACACAGTAGTTACTCTTTGGATTCTCTGGCTTTTCTTCTATGGATATAGCCTTGCCTTCTTTGTCGAATTCCACTATACCGAAGCGCTCAGGGTCATCTACATAGTAACCGAAAATTTTTGCACCTTTTTGTAACTGTCCAGCTTCCATTAGTCTTTTCTTAAGTCCGTGACCGTGGAATATATTGTCGCCCAATACCATGGCAACACTATCGTCACCAATAAAATCCGCACCAATAATAAAAGCCTGTGCTAGTCCTTCTGGTTTTTCTTGCACGGCATACTCTAAGTGTATGCCAAACTGACTTCCATCCTTTAATAGCGCCTCAAATCTTGGTGTGTCTTCAGGTGTGGAAATGATAAGTATGTCCTTAATTCCAGAATCCATTAACACAGACAATGGGTAATAAATCATTGGCTTGTCATATATCGGTAGTAGTTGCTTTGAAGTTACTTTAGTTAGTGGATATAGGCGTGTGCCTGATCCACCTGCCAGGATAATTCCTTTCATATTTCCGTCCTCTCTTAAAAAAGGTTAAAGAACCCCATATTTTTTAATATTTTACCATTTTTAAGGGGGTTTTACAATGATTTACATAACAAAGAACCCCTATAAACAGGGGTTCTTTTCGATTTAATCATATTCTATTTATCTTTCATTCTCTTTTCGTAATCTAGTATTCTTTTTTCTCTATCTCCAATTTTTTTACATGGTATTCCTACATAAATAGACCACTCATCTAGTGATTTATTTATTAAGGACATTGCACCAACTGATGTCCCTTCTCCAATTACCACACCGGGTAAAACGACGCAACTCGCACCTACTAGAGCATGTTTTTCTAGTATAACTTCCTTCTTTGTCACATTTTTATAATCTATTGGTACTGTTGGATTTGTCATAAATTCTCCAGAGTAATCATCCGTCTGTGAATAAATAGTTGATCTAGATGAGACTCCCACATAATCTTTTAATTCTATTCTTTTTTCACCCGAAAATAATGCAGCATAAGCAGCTATATGAACATAGTTTCCAATTATTATTGTTCCACTTAGCAAAGCAAAGTCGTCAATCCTAACATTGTCACCTATTTCGATTCTTTCTGGCGAATATATACTAGCTTTTTTGCTAATCAAAACATTCTCACCGCATTTTTTGAACCCAATATTCTTCAATTCTTCTTTACTATAAAAACTACTCATAATATACCTCACTTTTTTTCTTCAAATGCCCAATACTTATTTAGCAAAAAATTAATAGGTGTTGTTATTATTAAGTTGATTACTGGGGCTAATTACGTTTTTTATTCTCATCTAATTCTTTTCCAAAAATAGCATATATTTTCTCTATTATTGTTACGAAAAAATCCACTATTTTCTTTTTAATACTCATTAATTGATTCCTTTCAGTTGATGTTACCCATCTTCATTATCTACTATTTTTTTGATGGTGGCCCTTGGTATCCCACTTTTCGATATATACATGCTTCCCAAGTACTCTCCTATAACACCAACGCTTATGAGTTGTACCCCAGAAAAAGCGATAATGGGAATCATTAAAGATGTCCATCCAAGAACTGATGTTCCAGATACTAGTCTTTGTATTAGTAAAATAATCGCGGCTAAAACCCCTACAATAATAACAAAAAATCCAAATTTAGTAGCAACTCTTAGTGGGTGAATTGAAAAGTTTAATACTCCATTTAGCCATAATCTTGTTAACGCTTTAGTAGTGTAGTTAGATTTTCCTCTCTTTCTCTCTATGCTCAACTTCGATATTAGCGATATTCTGAGTAATGGCAAATATTATTCCATATATATAAGGATAATTATTAGAATATTGAACAACTGCATCTTTAACAAACCTTCTCATGATAAAGAAACTATTTACTCTAATATCTTTTGGTTTACCTACTGTCCATGCAGATGTTCTATTGTTTATTTTGCTTCCAATTCTTCTAAACAAACTCTCCTTCTGTTCTGGATACTTAGCAAAAATAACATCATAATTACCCTGTTCTAATTCTTTTACCATTCTAGGTATTTCATATCCAGGCATTTGATAGTCGTCATCCATTTCTACTATGTAATCACCTTTGGCATACTTATATCCTTCAATAACTGCGTTTGTCTGTCCAACATTTTTTGCTAGATAAATAACTTTGATTCTACTGTCTTCCTTCGCCATATTCTTTGCAACAGAATAAACTTTATCCGGACTATGATCATCTACTAATACTATTTCATAATCGTATTCCGACTGTGCAGCAAATATTTCCTTTATCTCATCAACCACATAGCTGATGGTTTTTTTCTGAATTGTAAAGGCCTATTACTATTGAAACTTTCTTCATTCATTTTCTCCTAAGTTTATAATTATTTTAGTTTTTTACAAATTATATCACAAATCCTATCAACATCTTCCAATGCTAAATCCGGATAAATTGGTAAAGTCAAAATCTGTTCAGCAATGTTACGCGCTATCGGTGTTTGGCTAGAATCAAATTCATCCTTATAACAGTCGTATTGACTTGTCAATGGATAAAAGTATTTTCTAGAATATATTTTATTTTTTTCTAATTCTTCAAATAATTCATCTCTAGACACGTTTGTTTTATCTATTCTAATTGGAAAATATGCATAGTTGCTTTCTTTTCCCTCAACATTATTTAATAAAAGTCCCTCCGTATCTGATAATCTTTCTATATATTTATCATAGATAATTTTTCTTTTTTTTATATTGTCATCAATATGTCTTAAGTTGCATATTCCCATTGCCGCCGCAAATTCATTCATCTTTGCATTGCCACCTATATACTCTACATGCTCTGGATCCGTAATACCAAAGTTTTTCCAGTTATTGAGTGTCTGTTTCATTTCTCTATCCTTAAATACCACTGCTCCACCCTCTATAGTATTAAATACTTTTGTCGCATGAAAACTGTAGATAGATGCATCACCATAACTCGCATAACTAACTCCCTCTTTTTTCACTCCAAATGCATGAGCTGCGTCATAAATAACTTTCAAATCATATTTTTCAGCTATTTTTTCTATTGCTTCCACATTGCAAACATTCCCATATACATGGACAGGAATGATTGCACATGTTTTGTCAGTAATGAGAGATTCTATCTTATTCTCGTCAATAGTGTAATCGCTTTCCTTTATATCACAAAAAATAGGTTTTAAACCTTTGCGGACAATAGCATTTGTAGTTGACACAAATGTAAATGGTGTGGTTATCACTTCGTTCTTTAACTCACCTTTATTATTCTTTTCTGTCCCTAGTTCAAATGCTTCAATAATACACTCTAAAGCTTGATGTCCGTTAACAAACAGAGCAATATTTTCTTTTTCAATATCAAGGTATTCTGAGAGCATTTCTTCAAGTCGATTATGTTTAGGGCCCATATTAGTAATCCAATGTGTATCCCATAAATCCTCTACTTCTTTAAAATACTCATCCATATCTGGCATTGTTGCTTTTGTCACAAATATTTTTTTGCTCATGTTACTTGCCCTCTTTCTTATTCTGAATCACTCTAATTATCAAATACCCAATCACACCACCAACCACATTCATTATCACATCTTCTACTTCTGAATATCCGCAAGCTAATACATACTGCACTATCTCAATACAAACTGATGTGATAAATGTAACTAAAGCCATCTTCCAAATTGTATTCACACTGTGAAATACCTTCGGCACCAAAATTCCAAATGGGATGAAAATCACTAGGTTGGCTAGAGCATATACAAATACTAAGTACTCTCCACCTGGAACATTAAATGGAATCCATTTCACTATCCTTGTGCTTCCAAATGGTCTCGAAAAAATTCCCATTTGAACCATCAATGATGCATAGAATCCAAATCCTAAAATCCACTTTTTTCTTTCTTTGATGATTCTAGCTACTTTTTTATCTGGAGAGCACTTTGCTTGGATTAATATTGTCACTCCCCACAAAACCACGAGCACTATTAATCCCACTGGGACAGCGATTATAAGCGATTTGAATAGTGCGCTTGAATTTTTCCACATTTGAGTTAATTGGGCTTTTAGTAACTCTTCCCTAGTCATTACTAATCTCCGCTATCACTTCAACTTCGCACAAAACTCCCTTTGGCAAAGTCTTTACAGCCACGCAACTTCTAGCTGGCTTTTCTGTGAAATACTTTCCGTATATTTCGTTAAATACTGCGAAGTC